>JAAYPH010000083.1 GCA_012519955.1 Candidatus Epulonipiscium sp. | reverse complement strand
CATTATAGTTTAGGGAGGAACTATTATGGGTGGTATCGAATCTATTTTACAGGGCTTGGAAGAAAAGAAGTTTCTTTTAGATTTAGTACTTCTTTTAAGTGCCGCTTCCATAGGAGGATGGTTTTCCGGGCTTATAAAAATGCCTAAGGTATTAGGGCAAATTCTTTTAGGAATTATTTTAGGTCCAACCGTATTAGGGTGGCTTGACGGACAAAATGAAATGATTCACACAATGTCTGAAATTGGCGTTATATTTCTGATGTTTTTAGCAGGGCTGGAAACCGATATCAACGAATTAAAATCTTCAGGTAAAGGTGCTTCTATTATTGCAGCGGGGGGCGTAATTTTTCCCTTGTTTTTTGGAACAGCTATTCCTTATTTTTTCTTTAAACAATATCTTCCTGAAGGTACCGGACATCAGCAATTTCTTTTTGCCCTTTATATAGGAACCATTTTAACCGCTACTTCTGTTAGTATTTCTGTATCCGTTTTAAGAGATATGCAAAAGTTAAGCAGTAAAGAAGGTCTTTCCATACTAAGTGCAGCGATAATAGACGACGTACTGGGTATTATTTTACTGGCAGTCATTACAGGAATGGTTAATCCATCAGGGAATAGCAGCATCATTGGACTTGTTATTAGAATAATATCTTTCTTTGTACTAACTTTTATAGTTGGAGTTATCATATCTAAATTAATTACTTCTTTTGCCATGGGCGCGGCTTGGAGTGAAAAGATTATCATTTTTGCAATCATATTATGTTTTCTCTTTGCGTTTATGGCGGAAGTCTTTAAGATTGCCGCTATTACGGGAGCATATCTTGTAGGAGTTATTTTCTCCACTACTCCTTATCAGAGAAAGATTACGGGAAGGATTCAAGTACTGGCATATTCTTTATTTACACCGATCTTCTTTGTAAGCATTGGCTTAAAGGTAGCCATTACATCAGAAATTCTTAAATACTGGAAATATGCCATTGTTGTTGTACTGATTGCTGTATTTGGCAAAATCATAGGTTGCGGATTGGGCGCTTTATTATCTAAATTTAAATTAAGACAGGCAATCCAAATAGGTATTGGTATGATTGCCAGAGCGGAAGTAGCTTTGATTATTGCCAGTCAAGGCGTTGCAAGCAAGGTTATATCTGATGCAACCTTTACAAGCATTGTTCTGCTGGTTGTGATCTCGACTTTGGTGACGCCCCCTCTTCTAAAGTATTCCTTCAGCAATGAGAAGACCGGAGAAGTTATTTAATATTAGGGAATCAAATACTAATTCATAAAGGAGAAGATACAATATGTATGCGTTATTTATTGTATTAAATGAAGTGGAATATCTTTCTGATATATTGTATAAAATACGACAATTGGGTATTAGGGGTGCAACGGTTATAGACAGTATGGGCTCCAGATCAATTGAAGAAAAATCAAAATATGGTATCCCTTTAATTGGAGGATTTATGAAGTCCCTTGAGGGAGGCGTCCAAAGTAATAAAACGATCTTTTCAGTCATAGAAAGAGAAGAACAGGTGGAACTAGTCATGGAGCATGTTGAAAAAATTCTTGGAGGAGATATGCAAAAGCCTAATAAAGGTATTATGTTTGTACTGCCTGTAACCCATCTGCGGGGAGGAGAGCTCCATAGGCATATTGAAAGCAGGGAAAACAAAAAGATCCTCAATAAAGAATTAGAAAGCGAATATTATTAAAATCTGTATGTCAATGGATAAAGGGGCGATTGAATGAAACCAAAAGGATATGTCCTTTTTGTGGTATTAAGTAATGCCAAAAATTTAAAAGCGGTATTAAAATGCCTGAAGAAAATAAATATTACAGGAGCCACCGTCATGGATTCTGTAGGCTCTGCAAGTTTATACAGTATGGACGATATTTATATTCCTATGATTGCAAGCTCTATGAAAAATCTAGATAGCGGCAGGACCTACGGAAAGACCTTATTTTCTGTGGTTAAAGATGAGGCAACGGTACTGAAAGCTATGGATGAAATTGAGCATACATTAAATCTGGACATAAAAAACCCCGGCAAAGGAATCATGTTTTCTATCCCGATTTATTCCATGAAGGGGATTATTGAACATTGAAACTTATATTCTATTTAAATTCCTCACCCCATAAGATAATTAATAAAATTGTATCTTATGGGGTGATTTTATGTTTTGGGCAATATCTAGTTTTGGTTTAGGGTATATGACCGGATTTATTGGTATTTTAACGGGAATTATATTATCCTTTTTAACTTCAAAGAAAGGAAAAAGATTTCAAGGAACCGTTATGGGGTTTACAGCCGGACTGATGATTTCTACTGTTTGTTTCGATCTCTTGCCGGAAGCCTTTTTACGGGGAGGATTATATATTGGAATTATTGGAGTAACTCTAGGCGTACTTATAACAGTAAAGTTGGATCACACCATTAATCATCATATGGAAAAAGTTAAGCACTTAAATGGCTCCCAATACCTTAAAACAGGATTGCTCATGGCTTTGGGAATCTCCATTCATAATTTACCGGAAGGTATTGCAATAGGTGCATTGGCTGGCAGTTCAATGGCTGCAGGTCTTAGGCTTGCCGTTATTGTAGCTCTTCACTGCATACCGGAAGGGGTTGCTATTGCCATTCCCTTAAAAGAAGCAGGAATCAAAAAGAAAGTCATCATTTATTATTCACTTATTTTTGCACTCCCTATGGGTCTGGGAAGTATCCTGGGATATTTAATTAGCGGCATATCCATACTATTTGTTTCTTTTTCTCTGGGATTAGCAGGAGGCATTATACTCTATGTTACTTGTGGGGAAATCCTTCCTGAATCAAAAGAAATGTGGGGAGGAAGATTGTCCACCATTGGAACGATGATCGGAATTATTTTAGGCATTACGATAGCCTCGCATATTGGATAAATTATTTACTTTATCGGCATTTGTATATAAGATTCTATAAATATTGACAAAGAAGAATAGACGTCATATAATTTTACCAATAGAGTAAGTTATAACTCATCGGAGTGGTAAAAAATGGATTTTAATTCCGTTCCTAAAAGAGAAAGCATTGTATTAAATGCCATTGATCTTATTCACGAATTTGGCATCCATTTGGTTTCCACGAAGGAAATTGCAAAAAGATTAGGCATTTCAGAAAGTACTGTTTTTAAATACTTTCCAAAGAAAAACCACATATTTCTGGCAGTTTTAGAGCAGTTCTCGTTATACGATCAGGACATATTCCGTACTTCTTTAGAAAAAGCAAAACAATTATCTCCTAAAAAAGCAATTCTGTTTTATATCGATTCCTATGCGGCCTATTATGAAAACTATCCTCAAATTACTGCGCTTATACAAGCCTGCGAACTTTTTAAAGGCATTTTGGAATTGGAGACTAAAGCTAAAGAAATTTCTCTGAAGCGCTTAGAACATATACAGGAACTTATTAGAATTGCTCAAGGGGCTGAAGGCATAAAACAAGATATATGTACGGAAATATTGGCAGATATGATTTATTCAGTTTTTATAGGTCTTTGTCTTACATGGAGAACAAAAGAGTTTAAATTTTCTCTCAGAAGTGAAACAATGCAAGCCATTCAGCTTTTGTTGGATGCTCTTAGCAATGAAAAAGAATAATTATAAAGCCAGGGGGTGATATTTATGTCTGAGCCATACTCTAACGAGCCGATGCTTGATATGTATATTTTTGAAACCACGCAGAATATCGAGCAGTTAGAGACCCTTATACTTTTATGTGAAAAAAACAGTTCTTATGATCAAGAATCAGTTAATGAGATATTTCGCATCATGCACACCATCAAAGGCACTTCTTCCATGATGCTTTTTAATAATATATCAACCCTTGCCCACTCTATGGAAGACTTGTTTTATTACATTCGTGAACAGAAACCTAAAGACATAGATTATTCTATTGTATCCGACTTGGTACTGGAAGGCATAGATTTTATAAAAGCTGAACTTCAAAAAATAATGGCTGACGAACCAGTTGACGGAGACTGCGCCCACTTGATTGATAACATAAAAGAATTCCTTTCTTTAATTAAGCAGCAGAATCATTCGGATATCGATATTAAAAAACCGGTCTCAAATAGCAAGCAACAGTATTACATAGCACCGGATAAGTCGGGGAATTCTTTACAAGCTAATTATTTTAAAGCAACCATATTTTTTGAAGATGGCTGCGAGATGGAGAATCTTAGGGCATATACCATCATACATACTTTAAAAGAATTGACCCAAGAGGTTTATTTTATTCCCGAAGATATCATGGAAAATGATCAAACGGCAGAAATTATTAGAAAACAGGGATTTAAAGTCTATGTAAAAATAGATCTATCCTATGATGAACTCCACCAATTACTGATGCAGACCATATTTCTTAAGGATCTAGAACTTGTTCAGCTGGACAATGGCGAAGAGCTCAATCAGTACTTTAAGCCAGTTAAAAGAAGTGTAGAAGAAATTCCTATTAAAATCCCTAAGATTCAGCCTCAGGAATCCACTTCAGTTTCTGTTAATCAGAACATGATTAGTGTTAATGTAGAAAAGCTGGACAAACTTATGGATTTAGTAGGTGAAATGGTTATAGCAGAGGCAATGGTGGTACAAAATCCCGATTTAGTAGGATTAGAACTCAATAATTTCTATAAAGCTGCAAGACATCTGCATAAGATTACCAGTGAGATTCAAGATATGGTGATGTCCATTCGAATGGTACCCCTTTCTACCACCTTCCATAAGATGTACAGGATTGTTAGGGATATGACCAGGAAACTCCATAAAGAAGTCAATCTTAAACTTATTGGTGAGGAAACGGAAGTTGACAAAAATATCATCGAGCATATCTCAGATCCCCTGATGCATTTAATTCGAAATGCCATTGACCATGGCATTGAAAGCGGAGATGAGCGGGAAGCCTTAGGGAAACCCAGGGCTGGAAAACTCATCTTGGAAGCTAAAAATGCCGGCGGGGATGTTCTTGTCATCGTAAAAGACGATGGCAGGGGCTTAAATAAAGAGAAGATATTAAAAAGAGCAAAAGAAAATCATCTACTTACCAAACCTGAAAGTGAAATGAGCGATAGGGAAATTTATGAACTTATTTTACTTCCGGGATTTTCAACCAAAGACAGCGCATCCGAATTCTCGGGAAGAGGCGTTGGAATGGATGTGGTTTTAAAGAATTTAGAAACCATTGGAGGATCTGTGACGGTTGATAGTATTGAAGGCAGAGGCACTACCATCACTTTAAAAATTCCTTTGACCTTGGCTATTATTGATGGAATGAATATAAAAGTCGGGGATTCCAGATACACAATTCCTACCGTGGCAATCAAAGAATCCTTTAGACCGAAGGAAACGGATTTAATTAAAGACCCAGACGGCAATGAAATGATTATGGTGAGAGGAGAATGCTATTCCATTCTCCGTCTGCATGAGCATTTTGGAGTGAATACCGACATCAAAGACTTTTCTGAGGGTATTCTGATCATGGTAGAGCAGGGCAATAAATCCCTTTGTCTTTTTGCGGATCAATTATTAGGACAGCAGCAAGTTGTGGTTAAGGCATTGCCTAACTACATAAGAAATTTTAAAAAGATAGAGGGCTTAGCCGGCTGTACTTTACTGGGAGATGGAAGTATTAGTCTAATTCTTGATATAGCTGGACTCATAAGTAAATGACTCTGTTTAAAATAATTCTTAAGGAAGGAGTTGTATATATGGATGAGGTGGTAGTACAAGAATTTATAAAGCAGGAAGAAGATACTCAGAAGGGTAAGTTTCTCATTTTTACTTTGGAAAAAGAAAGTTATGGTATTGAGATTAAGTACGTCACTGAAATAATAGGCATACAGCAGATCACGGAAGTTCCGGAGCTGCCTGAGTATATAAGGGGTATCATTAATTTACGGGGGAAAATCATTCCCGTCATGGATGTAAGGCTGAGGTTTAAGAAGCCTTTTAAAGAATACAATGACAGAACCTGTGTCATTGTTGTAGACATAAGAGAAGTGGCGATTGGCTTAATAGTAGACAGCGTATCGGAGGTTCTTTCTATTAGTGAAGATGAAATCGTTGCTCCCCCTGATATGAGCAAGGGTGGCAATAAATATATAAAAGGTATTGGTAAGGTTGGAAGTGAAGTAAAACTTCTATTGGATTGCGATAAATTATTAAGCGGAGAAGAAGTTGAAAACTTATCAGAAATCTAGGGGGGGTAACTATGAAATGGTTCAATAACATGAAAATATCTGTAAAACTCACAATGAGTTTTATTATTGTTGCAATTATCGCTGGACTCGTAGGAATCGTTGGGGTATTCAGCATAAAGCAAGTTGATAATAATGATACAATATTGTATGAAAATATGACTGTACCTCTGTCAGAAGTCAATCAAATGGCAACTGCATTCCAAAGGATACGTGTTAACATTAGGAATATGACTTTAGAAACTAATATTGATGAAATAGATTATTATTATGAGAGGGCATTGAGTTATTTTCCCGAAATTCAAACATTGGCCGAAGACTTTGAAAAAACTATTTTAGATAATAAAACTCGTGAGGAATATAACAAATTTTCAGCCAGTTTGGATGACTATGAGGCTGAATTAGAAAAACTTTATGCGATGAGTAGAGACAATAGAGACCAAGAGGCTTTCATATTTATTGAAGGCGACATGAAAGAAGTTGAAGATGCAGTACGAGAAAGCCTGGACAACCTGGTTCAAATTAAAATTGAAGATGCTCAGGAACAAGCCATTGAGAACTCCCGTATTGCAAATTCTGCTTCTATTGTTATGCTTTTGGTTATTATTGGAGCAGTTTTAATATCCATTATTCTTGGAATAAGTGTAGCCCGTATTATTAGTAATCCATTACGACAATTATCCGATGCCGCTGAAAAGATTGCCGAGGGAGATTTAAATATTGAACTGGATATCCGTAGCAGGGATGAAATTGGAAACTTGGCAGAATCTTTTAAGAAAATGTCCGATAATCTCAATGAGATTATGACCAATATCACTTATGCCGTTGAACAAGTTGCCACCGGTTCAAAGCAATTGTCAGACTCCAGTATCTTGCTGTCTCAAGGAGCCACAGAACAAGCCAGCTCCATTGAAGAATTGACTGCATCCCTTGAGGAGATTTCTTCACAAGTAAGGCTAAATGCAGATAATGCAAAACAAGCCAATGATTTAGCGGATACTGCAAAGGCAAATGCCGTTCAGGGCAAGGAACACATGAATGAAATGCTAAGAGCTATGGAAGAAATCAATAATTCATCCAATAGTATATCTAAAATTATTAAAGTCATTGATGACATAGCCTTTCAAACCAATATACTGGCACTTAATGCTGCAGTAGAGGCTGCAAGGGCAGGCCAGCACGGAAAAGGCTTTGCAGTTGTTGCAGAGGAAGTAAGAAACCTGGCAGCAAGATCAGCCAATGCAGCAAAAGAGACCACGTCAATGATTGAAGGTTCTATTAAGAAGGTTGAGATTGGAACAAAGATTGCTCAAGAGACTGCGGAAGCATTAAATAGTATTGTTAAGAGAGTTTCAAAGGTAGCCAATCTTGTAGGAGATATCGCTGCGGCTTCTGGTGAGCAGGCCAGCGGGATTTCCCAAGTCAACCAAGGCATCCTGCAGATTTCACAAGTGGTTCAGACAAACTCAGCTACTTCCGAAGAAAGTGCTTCTGCCAGCGAAGAATTAGCAAGTCAGGCAGATATGTTAAGAAATCAGGTTACAAAATTCAAATTAAAACATTCCAGTAATTCAGGATATTCTTATAGAGCATTTGCTTTAGAGAGTCATAATGGCACATCCATGGGAAATCAAAAGAAAGTAAAAAAAGGACCCCTTGAAAAAGATTCTTATACAGAAGGGGCTGCCGGTACTGCCACAAAGATTGTGCTGAATGATACGGAGTTTGGAAAATACTAATCGGTAATTTAATAAAGGATCTGTGAGAGCATATGGAGAGAATCGTTTGATTCTCTCCATATGCTAAATAAAGAATGTGGAAGGTGTCAAAATATGAATACGAATCCAATTCTGGGTGGAGATCAAGAATTCTTAACAGCGGCCTTGGCGAGTATCGGTGATGGTTTAATTATAACCAATACCGAGGGGGATATACTTTATATCAATCAGATTACGACCCAAATCACCGGATGGAATGCTGAAGAAGCCTATAAAAACAATATTCGCGATGTATTTAAAATTGTTGATATGTATACCAATAAAGCATTAAAAAATCCTATTGAAAAAGTGCTTGAGACGAGAAACATCGTCGGTCTTAAAAATCACTCTGCTCTAATCACCAAAGACGGAAGCAAAAAATTCATTTCAGCAAGCTGTTCTCCTATTCAATCTTCCCAAGGTAATCTTCAGGGAGTGATCATCGTATTTAGGGAAATTCACCGCATTAAGCAGATGGAAGAAGAACTCAGACTGGAAAAAGACAATCTGCAGACTTTATTTGAAGTTATTCCCATGGGCGTCATTCTAATCGATAGAGATACTATGATTAAGCAGGTCAATAGAGCCTTTTTAAGCATGATGGGACTGGAAACCACAAATCTTATAGGACAGAAACTAAAAGATGGGGTGCAATGTCTGGGAATCTACCATAGAAGATGTGGATTGGACGGAAGCTGTTCATCCTGCCTTGTTAGGGAAAGCATCAATAAAGTCTTTGAAACGGGGGTTTCCTGTAATGATATCATTATTCCCCAAATTATTATTAAGAATGGAGAAAAGGTTAAGTCCTGGTATCGCATCAGCTTTCTTCCTATAACGATTGCAATGGAAAATCATGTGATGATTTCTATAGAAGATATTACTGAGGACAAAAAGCATTCTGAAACCTTAAAAAGGGCGAAGGAGGAGGCAGAAGCAGCGAATAGAGCAAAAAGTGAATTCCTTGCCAATATGAGCCATGAAATTCGTACCCCTGTTAACGGGATAGTAGGAATGATTGATTTAACACTGCTTACCCCTCTTAATAAGGAACAGAGAGAAAACCTCAATACGGCAAAAATCTGTGCGAAGTCTCTTCTCAATATCATAAATGATATTTTGGACTTTTCCAAAATGGAAGCGGGTAAACTCAAAATTCGTAATACCCATTTTAACATTCAGAATCTAATAGATAAAACCATAAAAAGTCATTTGGTCAGCGCAGATGAAAAAGGCTTAGAACTTATTTATTCCATTTCCTCTAATATCCCTCCTTATTTAGTTGGAGACCCCGATCGACTTCAGCAGGTCCTTAATAATTTAATCAGTAATGCAATTAAATTTACCGATAAGGGGGAAATCGTTGTTACTATAAAAGATACCGTTATTTTCGGCGAAGGGATAGAACTTCAGTTTTCTGTTTCTGATACTGGAATTGGAATTCCTTCGAATGCTATGGATAAACTTTTTAAGAGTTTTAGCCAAATCGATGGCTCCTATACCAGAAGATATAAGGGTACGGGTTTAGGACTTGCCATCAGTAAGCAACTGGTTGAGCTGATGGGCGGAAAGATTTGGGTTGAAAGTGAAGAAGATAAAGGCAGCACCTTTTACTTTACCATTCCTTTTAAGATCGGAAATAAGTCAGAAGAAAAGCTTCCGGAACAGACAGCTATCCATAAAAGTGACAAAACCCTAAATATTCTTTTAGCAGAAGACGATTATATTAATCAAATAGTGATTTCTCGTATGCTGGAGAAAAAGGGCCATTCTGTAGATGTTGTGGACAACGGATTAGAAGTAGTTACAGCCCATAAAAATAAGAAATACGATGTTATACTTATGGATATACAAATGCCTGTAATGGACGGTATTGAGGCGGCAAAACTTATTAGGGAAAGAGACGGTTCTCATAAACATACTCCTATTATTGCGCTTACTGCCTTTGCGCTGCAGGGAGATAAAGAACGATTCCTTAATTTAGGAATGGATGAATACATTGCAAAGCCTGTTAAGATGGAGGAGCTCTTTAGTGTTATCAAGTATGTACTGGAGACAAATCGCCGAGAATTTAACTTTAATGAAATCCCTAAATTAAATGAAAAGGGAGAATTAGTATTTGTTCAGCCATCCGAATTAAAATCTCCTGAAGTCTTAACTTCAATCATTCATGAAGCCGATGAAATGATTAAGATCCTCTTTAGAAGCTTAGAAGACAATAATTTAGATCAGATAGAAATCGCAGCCCATAATCTAAAGGAATTTTTTAATCAAATTGATGCTGAGGAATTAAAGAATCAGGCGTTTAAAATAGAGTTAGCAGTAAGAAGGGGGAATCTTAAAGCTGCTGTAGAAAACTCCATGGAGTTAAGATTTGGCCTCGAGACGTATAAAAAATCTGCAAACCTTTAGGAGGGGTACTATGTTAAAAATACTAATTGCAGAAGACGATTTAATCAGCAGGAAATTTTTAAGCAAATTTCTTTCGCAATATGGGGAATGTGATATTGTAGTGGACGGTCTGGAAGCAATAGATGCTTATATGCTTGCTATGAGGGAGAAAAAGCCCTATGACCTGATTTGCCTGGATATTATGATGCCAAAACTTGACGGAGTGAGGGTATTAAAAGCCATCAGAGACATGGAGACTCAAAAATTTATTTTACCTGAAAAAAGAGTAAAAATTATCATGATTACAGCTTTAGCCGAAGCTGAACTGGTACAGACGGCATTTCAATACGGATGCGAAGCCTATGCTTCAAAGCCGATCAATATTGATAAATTTGTAGAAGTAATGGAAAAATTAGAGCTAATCCCTAAAAAAGAATCCGAGCATTAATCCTATCCATTTTTCCTTGACAAAGCTAAAAACCTATGATACCATTATCGAAAACATAACAATGGTGAAATGGATAGCGCATTTCGACCTTTAAATTGGTCCCGTGAGGCCGGAAAGGAAGAGATATAGATGCGAGGCATCAGTGCGTTTTTTTCTTATGGAAAAATTGAAGCAACAACTGAATACAATAAAGGAATGGTAGAAAAAGCGGCAGCGTTTGATTTTCTGCCTAACTTAATATTTTCTTTTTTAAAAAGGTATAAAAAGGCAATAAAGAGATTAAATTTAATCTCTTTATTGCCTTTTTCTGTGCGCTGAAAAAAGGAGGGAACAGGATGTTAAGAAGTAAAGATATTTTAGGGATAAGAGATTTAAGTTCTGAAGAAATTATACACATTTTAGAAACAGCCAAGGATATGAAAGAAAGAATTGAAAACAAAAAAATAAGAGAAAAAAGCCTTAAGAACTTTAGTGTAGTGACATTATTTTACGAGAATAGTACGCGAACCAAGATGTCTTTTGCTTTGGCAGGAGAATATTTAGGTGCAGATGTTTCTGACTTAGGGGTAGCCACCAGCAGTATCAATAAAGGAGAAAGTCTGGTAGATACCGGAATTACTTTAGACCAAATGGGAATTGACATCATGGTCATAAGGCATAGTATGTCAGGAGCTGCTAATGTATTAGCAAGAAATGTTAAAGCCTCTGTCATCAATGCAGGAGATGGGGTGAATGAACATCCGACACAGGCTCTCTTAGATTTGTACACCATGTATGAAAAAAAGAAAAGCTTTAAAGATTTAAAGGTAGCCATCATAGGAGATATCATTCACAGCCGGGTTGCAAGAAGCAATGTATTCGGACTTACAAAATTAGGAGCCAATGTGGTGGTAGGGGGACCTTCCACTTTAATCTCTAAAAATATGGAGTGCTTAGGGGCAAAGGTTACAACAGATATCAAAGAAGCTCTAAAGGATGCAGATATCGTCATGGGACTTAGAATCCAACTGGAAAGACAAAAGGGAGGGCTTTTCCCTGACCTTAGAGAATACAGAGACTTGTTTGGAATAGATGAAGAAATGCTAAAGTATGCAAAGCCGGATGCTCTGCTGATGCATCCAGGGCCGGTTAATCGGGGTATCGAGTTAAGTACAGAGATTATTGACGGACCTCAATCGGTCATCAATGAACAGGTGAAAAACGGCGTTGCAGTGAGAATGGCGTTATTACACTTATTAGCAGAGGGGAGAAAAAACAATGAAGATATTGATTCAGAATGGACGTATACTAGACCCTATATCCAAAACCGATGGAATCAAAGATGTACTGGTTGAAAATGGGGTTATTACGGCAATTGAAGAAAAATTAACTGCATTGGCAGATCAAATCATAGACGCTAAAGGATGTTGGGTTACTCCGGGACTTATCGATGTGCATGTGCACTTAAGGGAACCGGGATATGAATACAAAGAAACCATCAAAACCGGAAGCAGGGCAGCTGCAAAGGGCGGATTTACAACCATATGCTGCATGCCCAATACAAATCCTGTCATTGACAATGAGATTCTTGTAGAATACATCAAGATGAAAGCGGAAAGGGAAGCCATTGTAAACGTTCTTCCCATAGGCAGTATTACGAAAGGTCAAAAGGGAGAAGAGCTTTCTAATATCGGGAAGATGGCGCAGGCTGGGATTTGTGCCATCAGTGAAGATGGTAAGAGTGTAATGAATGCAGGGCTTCTTAAAAAAGCAATGAAATATGCCAATATGTTCAATCTTCCAGTACTGTCCCACTGCGAGGATAATACCCTTGTGGGGGGCGGTGTCATGAATGCGGGAGAAATGGCAGAGAGAGTTGGAATGAAGGGGATTGGCGCCGATTCAGAGGAAGTGATTGTGGCAAGGGATATTATTCTAGCAAGAAATACTGGAGCCAAGCTTCATATCTGCCATATTAGCACTTCAGGTAGCGTTCAGCTGGTACGGGAAGCAAAACTTAGGGGAGAAAATGTCAGTGCGGAAGTTTGTCCTCACCACTTTTCGCTGACCGACGAAGCGGTTGAAGGGTATGATGCCAATACCAAAATGAATCCTCCCCTTAGAAGTGCCAAGGATGTAGAAAGCTTAAAAGAAGGTTTAAAAGACAATACCATAGAAATCATAGCCACCGACCATGCCCCTCACCATATCGATGAGAAAAACTGTGAATACGACAGGGCGGCATTTGGAATTGTAGGACTGGAAACAGCCCTTCCTTTAGGGATTACTCATTTGGTAGAAGACAATATATTAACACCCCTGGAACTTATAGAAAAAATGAGTACCAATCCAGCAAAGCTTCTGGGGATTGATAAAGGCTCTCTTCAAGTAGGAAAAATTGCGGATATAACGATTATTGACCCTAATGAAGAATATGAAATTGACGTTAACACCTTTGCTTCTAAAAGCAAGAACAGTCCTTTCCACGGACATAGGGTTAAAGGAAAAGTTAAATACACCATCGTTAATGGAAAGATTGTTTTAAACGATGGAGAATTAATATAAACATCAACTGAGCATTAAAATAGGGGGAATAAAAATGATTGATAGATTGATTGAAAAAATAGAAGCTACAAAAAATCCGACTGTAGTAGGTCTGGACCCAAGACTTGGGTTTATTCCAGATTTTATAAAAGAAAAAGCCTATGAACTCTACGGAAAAACGCCAAAGGCTGCGGCTTGGGCATTTTATGAATTCAATAAAGCCATTATAGATGCAGTCTATGACCTTATCCCTGCAGTCAAACCTCAAGTAGCAATGTACGAGCAATATGGTCCTGAAGGGATCAAGGCATATATCAAGACCATCTTATATGCGAAAGAAAAAGGTTTAGTCGTTATTGGAGATGTTAAAAGAAGTGATATTGCCTCTACTGCAGAAGCCTATGCTGATGGGCATATCGGAAGAGTTAAAGTAGAAGATGAAGTGCATGAAGTTTATCATGAAGACTGTATTACCCTTAATCCTTATCTTGGATATGATTCTATAGAACCTTACATGAACCACTGCAGGATGTACGATAAAGGCTTATTTGTCCTGGTTAAGACTTCAAATCCCAATAGCGGAGAAATTCAAGATTTAGACATAGGGGGAGAAAAGCTCTACGAAAGAGTAGGCAAACTTGTTTCAAAATGGGGAGAAGAAGTCATGGGCAAGAGAGGATACAGTCATATCGGTGCTGTGGTTGGAGCCACTTACCCGGAACAAGGGACCAGGCTTAGACAATTAATGCCCCATACCTTCTTTCTGGTACCGGGATATGGCGCCCAGGGGGCAACCGCCAGGGATTTAGCCGGATGTTTTGATAAAAACGGTTTAGGAGCCATTGTAAATTCCTCAAGGGGCATCATCGCTGCGTATCAACTGGAAAAATATAAAAATCAATTTAGTGAAAAGGAGTTTGCGCTAGCGGCAAGAGAAGCAGTTATTGACATGAAGAAAGATTTAGAAGGGGTGTTATGATGAAAGCACAACTTATACTGGAAAATGGAATGATTTTTGAAGGAAAAGCCTTCGGACATATCAAAGAGAGCGTTGGAGAAGTTGTGTTTAATACAGGAATGACAGGATATCAAGAGGTATTAACAGATCCCTCCTACTATGGACAGATTGTTACAATGACCTACCCACTCATCGGGAACTACGGAATCAATCTGGACGATATGGAATCGGACAGTGCCAAAGTAAGAGGATTTATAGTAAGAGAAAAAGCCGATTATCCGAATAATTGGCGATGTGAAATGGAATTGGACGGATATTTAAAACAAAATAGAATTATAGGTTTAGAAGGTATTGACACAAGAGCCTTAACTAAAATTCTTAGAAATCATGGTACAATGAAAGGAATTATTACGGTACGGGAGCTTACCCAAAGTCAAATCAATCAGAAGCTTAAAGCCTTTCATAATAAAAACGCTGTAGCAGAAGTGACAACAAAAGAAATCCATGAAGTTAAGGGAAGTGGAAAACGTATTGCAGTGATGGACTTTGGCATTAAAGAAAATATCATTCGTTCCTTTAAGAAAAGAAATTGTGCCCTGACGATTTTCCCTGCAGATATCTCAGCAGAAGAAATATTAAAAATCAATCCAGATGGCATCTTTCTATCCAACGGCCCTGGGGACCCTAAAGATTTACCTGAAGTCATCCGTACAATAAAAGAACTTATAGGTAAAAAGCCTATCTTCGGAATTTGCCTTGGCCATCAGCTTCTTGCCTTAAGTCTTGGAGGCAATACTGAAAAATTAAAATTCGGGCATAGGGGCTGCAACCATCCTGTAAAGGATTTGTTTGAAAATAAAGTGTATATCACCTCACAAAATCACGGCTATGTGGTAACAGACTTGCCAGAGGATATGATAAAAACCCATATCAATCTCAATGATGGAACTGTAGAGGGCATGATGCATAAAAAACTTCCGATTTTCAGTGTTCAGTTTCATCCGGAAGCTTGTCCGGGCCCTAAGGATACAGCATATATCTTCGACAGGTTTATGGAATTAATGGAAGGAGGATTCCCATGCCAAGAGATAACAGCATAAAGAAAGTACTGGTGATCGGCTCAGGACCAATCATCATTGGGCAGGCAGCAGAGTTTGACTACTCAGGAACTCAGGCTTGTCAGGCTTTAAAAGAAGAAGGGATCGAAGTTGTCTTAATCAACAGCAATCCTGCCACCATTATGACGGACAGAGAAATAGCGGATAAAATTTATATCGAACCTTTAACAACGGAAACCATAGAAAAAATCATCCAAAAAGAAAGACCGGATTCTCTTTTAGCAGGAATGGGCGGTCAAACGGGACTGAATTTAGCCGTAGAGCTTTATGATAAAGGAATACTCCAAAAATATAACGTACGGGTTATAGGAACACCCATAGAAGCCATCAAAGAAGGGGAAGACCGGGAAGGATTTAAAAATTTGATGGAGAGAATCGGCCAACCCATCGTGGAAAGTGAAATTGTAACCAATCTTGAAGATGGCATAAGATTTGCCGGGAAGATCGGATACCCTGTGGTTGTGCGTCCTGCATACACCCTGGGAGGAACAGGGGGAGGAATAGCAGAGGATGAAGAAGAATTAAGGGAAATCCTCTCTCAGGGACTTCATTTAAGCAGGGTAGGTCAGGTACTTTTAGAAAAAAGCATCAAAGGTTGGAAAGAGATAGAATATGAGGTGATGAGAGATAGCTTTGGCAATTGCATCACCGTATGTAATATGGAAAACATTGATCCGGTTGGAGTGCATACAGGGGACAGTATCGTTGTTGCTCCAAGTCAGACCCTTTCCGATAGGGAGTACCAAATGCTTCGCTCGGCTTCTTTAGATATTATCAATGCCATAGGCATTCAGGGAGGCTGTAATGTTCAGCTTGCCCTTAATCCCAATAGTTTTGAATATGTGGTCATAGAAATCAATCCGAGAGTAAGCCGTTCATCTGCTCTTGCTTCCAAGGCGACGGGCTATCCCATAGCCAAAGTAGCCGCTAAAATCGCTCTTGGATATGGGCTGGATGAAATCAAAAATGCGGTAACCGGCAAGACTTATGCTTGCTTTGAACCTACTTTGGATTATGTGGTGATTAAGATTCCAAAATGGCCTTTTGATAAATTTCACGGTGCAAAGCGTTCCCTTGGTACCAAAATGATGGCAACCGGAGAAATCATGGCCATTGGCAATAATTTTGAAGCAGCCCTCTTAAAAGGCATTCGCTCCCTTGAAATAGGCCAATACTCTTTAGAAAGAAAATCTTCTTCCCAAAGAACCTTGGAAGAATTAAAGAAAAGGGTACAAATCCCCGATGATGAGAGAATCTTCGACCTGGCAGAAATGCTAAGAAGAAGCTATCGTGTGGAAAAAGTGTGTCAAATCACAGGAATGGATCCTTTCTTTGTGGAAAAAATCAGATGGATTGTGGAACAAGAAGAAATTTTAAAACAGATGAAAGTCGAAGATTTCACCAAAGAATACCTCTATATGTTAAAGAAAAAAGGATTTTCAGATAAAGGTATCGCAGCTTTTCTCAAAATAAGCCCCCAGGATGTATATAGTCTAAGAATGAAATGGAATATTAAACCGGTATATAAAATGGTAGATACCTGCGGAGGAGAATTTGAGGCGGAATCCCCCTACTATTACTCCACCTATGATGAATACGATGAAGTGGAAGTATCGGACAAGAAAAAAGTCATGGTTATTGGCTCGGGACCAATTAGAATCGGTCAGGGAATAGAATTTGACTACTGCTCGGTACACAGCGTCTTAGCCCTTAAAAAGGCAGGGATTGAAACCGTTATAGTCAATAACAATCCCGAAACGGTAAGTACGGACTTTAATATATCCGACAAATTATACTTTGAACCCCTTACAGAAGAAGATGTTCTAAACATTGTAGAAAAGGAAAAACCAGATGGAGTTATCCTTCAGTTTGGAGGGCAGACTGCAATAAAGCTGGCAAAATTCTTTAGGGAAATGAATATTCCAATCTACGGTACGAAACCTGAACAAATCGATGCTGCAGAAGATAGGGAAAAATTCGATGACCTTTTAGAAAGATTAGATATCAGGCGTCCTAAGGGAAAGGCAGTCTGGAGTCTTGAAGAGGGCTTAAAAGAAGCAAAAGCACTGGGATACCCTGTACTGGTTCGTCCTTCCTATGTCCTGGGGGGACAAGGAATGGAAATCACCTATCAGGAAAAAGAATTAAAACAATACTTAGGAAACGCCTTCGAAAGGGATAGTAAAAATCCAGTACTTATTGACAGATACTTAACAGGACGGGAAATAGAAGTGGATGCTATTTGCGACGGAGAGGACATTTTAATCCCTGGAATTATGGAACATCTTGAAAGAGCGGGAGTGCATTCGGGAGATAGCATTACCATATACCCAAGTCAAAATATATCTCTAAAGATGAAAGAAAAAATTCTTGATTACACGAAGCGAATAGCCCTTGCCTTAGACGTAATAGGCATGGTGAATATCCAGTTTATAGAGTTTGAAAATGAATTATACATCATAGAAGTGAACCCCAGATCCAGTCGAACCGTGCCTTATATCAGCAAGGTTACCGGGGTACCGGTTATAGAGCTTGCCACAAGGGTAATGCTTGGAGAGCGTTTAAGGGATTTAGGATACGGTGTTGACCTCTATAAGGAAGCAGAACTTATAGCAGTAAAAGTACCTGTTTTCTCCACAGAAAAACTCCCCAGGGTAGAAGTCAGCCTGGGACCTGAGATGCGTTCTACAGGTGAGGTATTAGGAGTTGGGAAAACCTTAGAGGAGGCTTTATACAAAGGATTTATTGCGGCAGGCATCAATGTTCCAAAGAAAAATGGCACAATTTTAGCAACTATCAAACCCTACGACCAGAAAGAATTTATACCGATTGCAAAAGCCTTTAAAGACAAGGGCTACCGCTTTATCGCCACGGAAGGGACCGCAAAACTCTTAGAAAAAGAAGACATCCCGGTAACCGAAGTTAAAAAGATCAGCGAAGGAGTTCCTAATATATTAGACAGCATAAGAAGCGGTATTATCGACATTGTGATTAATACGCCCACTAAAGGGAATGACTCAAAAAGAGACGGATTCAGAATCAGAAGGGCAGCCATAGAATCTTCGGTCAATATCTTTACATCCCTGGATACAGTAAATGCCATGTTAAAGGTAATGGATGCCGATTTAACTTTAGCAGAGGCAGGGGTATATGATTTAGGAGGAAGCCATGAAAGAAATTAAACATGTAACCGTATTGGAAAATCAAATGATAGCCCCCTATATGTATAGCATGACTTTGCAGGCTGATGGTATTGCAGAGCTTGCAAAGCCGGGACAATTTGTCAATCTGTACTGCAAGGGAGAAGCAAGGCTTCTTCCAAGACCTATCAGTATCTGTGAAATCAATAAAGAAGAGGGCACTATCAACCTGATTTACGCCGTAGCAGGAAAAGGAACAGAGGAATTCAGCCATATAGAAGAAGGAGAAACCATAGAAATTCTAGGACCTTTAGGGAACGGATTTATGATTGATGAGAGCAAAAGAAGAAATATTGTCGTAGGAGGAGGAGTCGGAACACCGCCTCTTCTTGAACTGGTAAAGCAATTAAAAGGGGAAGTAGATGTTTATCTTGGCTTTAGAAGTTACCCCATACTTGTAGAAGAATTTGAAAGACTTGGGGCAAGGGTGCATATTGCCACTGAGGACGGCAGCGTAGATTTTAAAGGAAACGTTTTAGAGCTGATGAAAAAGGAAAATGTAACGGGAGACATCATCTATAGCTGCGGTCCTAAACCGATGCTAAAGGCAATATCACAGTGGGCAGCTTCTCAAAACATACCCATGCAGGTTTCCCTGGAAGAAAGAATGGCCTGTGGTATCGGAGTATGTGTAGGTTGTGTATGCAAAACCAGGAAAAAAGACGAAGAAGATTGGCAGCATAGAAAAGTGTGCAAGGACGGCCCCGTATTTTGGAGTGATGAGGTGATCTGGGATGAATAAAGAAAATTTGGATCTTAAGGTGGAGATAGGTGGGGTCGTTTTAAAAAATCCCGTAACCGTTGCTTCCGGTACCTTTGGTTCCGGAAGAGAATTTGCAGAGTTTATCGACTTGAATCAGCTAGGAGCAGTTACAGTAAAAGGTGTCTCAAGTGTTCCATGGAAAGGGAACCCCTCTCCCAGAATTGCAGAAACCTATGGTGGAATGTTAAACAGTGTAGGATTACAAAATCCCGGAGTAGAAGAGTTTATCAAAAACGATATTCCTTTTCTTCGTGAGTTTGACACGAAAATCATTGTAAATATTGCAGGAAAGACCATAGAGGAATACTGCGATGTGGCTGAAAAACTCTCCCATGCAGATATCGATTTAATAGAGTTAAATATCTCCTGTCCCAATGTTAAAGAGGGGGGCGTAGCCTTTGGAACCGATGCCAAGATGGCTAAGGAAGTTACAAAAGAAGTAAAACGTCACTCAAAGCATCCGGTTATCGTAAAGTTAAGTCCCAATGTAACGGATATCACAGAAATTGCCAAAGCTGTGGTAGAAGGAGGAGCCGACGGATTATCCCTTATCAATACTCTGCTTGGAATGGCGATAGATATCCATAAAAAAAGACCCATACTAGCAAATACCGTAGGGGGATTTTCCGGGCCGGCCATAAAACCCGTTGCCCTTAGAATGGTGTACCAAGTGGCCAAAGCCGTATCCCTTCCCATCATCGGCATGGGAGGGATCTCTACAGGAGAAGATGCGGTAGAATTTATCCTGGCCGGCGCAACAGCCGTAGCAGTAGGAACGGCTAATTTTAGAAATCCAAGAGCAACTATGGATGTACTGAACGGAATTAAAGAATACATGATGACTTACGGGATTAAATCCCTTGATGAAATAAGAGGAATAGTCTAGACCATTGATTAATAAAATAAAATTGGAGGAATAGAAATGATCAATAAAGAAAGAGCAATAGAGATTTTTAAAGAAACAGAAGTACTGCTTGAAGGACATTTCCTTTTAACCTCAGGAAGACATAGCAATCAATATATGCAGTGTGCAAAGATTTTACAATACCCCAATTATGCAGAAGAACTCGCCAAAGGACTGGCAGAGGAGTTTAAAGAGGATTCTATTGATATGGTTGTTGGCCCTGCCATGGGGGGGATTATCATAGCCTATGAATTGGCAAGACAGTTAAATGTTAAGAACTTATTTACAGAAAGAGAAAACGGAAAAATGACTCTTAAAAGAGGCTTTACTATCCCTAAAGGAGCTAAGGTACTGGTGGCAGAAGATGTTGTTACAACAGGGGGATCGGTTTTTGAGGTGATGGATATCGTAAAAGAACAAGGGGGAGAAGTGGCAGGCGTTGCTGTTTTGGTCGACAGAAGCAACGGAACCATTGACTTTGGAACTAAACTTAGGGCGGCATTAACTGCCGATGTCATATCTTATGAAGCGGAAGAATGTCCCCTTTGTAAAGAAGGCAAACTTCCTATAGTGAAGCCTGGAAGCCGTAGCATTAATCAAAAATAAAAATAAATGAAATTTTAGTAATAGTCTTCCATTTTGCCTCGAAATCAATTATAATTATAATTATATAGATGTGATTATTATTGGTTGAAGGTAGGTTATTATTATGAATTATTGGGAGGATCTTACGCATACCCGGAATAAGCTGGCCATCAAATTCTTATGGGGGTTTTATGTCACTGCAGCCATTATGGTAACCATTCATCTGGGTCAATTCATGAGCCATCATATTATCGGGTTTATTCTATGCTTTATCGCAACTTTTGCCGTTTACAGACAGAAGAACGTCGTTTTTACCATGTATCTTATTATTACCATTATGTTTGTGTACTTTTTGGCTTTGCTGGAACTGCGCCCTCATTTTGTGAATGTCATTTTCGTATGGCTGACGCTTATTTTAAGCTCAATCTACCAGCAGTATAGGGTCATTATGTTGGCGGGAGCTTATTCAGCGGGGATTACCGTTTATTCCTTTGCATTGCATGGTACCGAACTTATAAACAATTTTCAGCATACAGACATGATCTATTTTGTGCTTTTTGGTGCCTTTATGACAGTGTATTTTATCTTTTATACCAAATTTACGAGGGATTTATGGGTAAAAGAAAGAGAGAACGATCGGCATCTAAAAAATATTCTGGATAGTGTCAGTGTAGTGACTTTAAGTTTTGACGTAAACACAAAGAAAATGTCCTTTTCCGAGGGCATCACTCAACTCACTGAGTACAGCCTGAAGGATTTTGAAGACAATCCGAATTTATGGAAGGAAGTGATTTACCCTAAGGATTTTAAAACCATCGCAAAAAATTATAAAGAATTTTATAAGGGTGAATCGAAGGTATTTGATATCCGTATTACTACTAGAATGAAGAAAGAGAAATGGCTGCAGGTCAGAGTGATACCGGTTTTAGACAGCAATAAAAAAGTGATGCAGATCAATGGCGTTGTCATCGACATCACAGAAAGAAGATGTATGGAAGAAGAAATCAAATATATGGCATACCATGATATCCTCACAGAGCTTCCCAATAGAATTCAATTCAACGATTATTTTATAAAAACATTATCCGAAGCAAAGAACGAAAAACAGCAAATGGCTATTTTATTTATTGATTTGGATAAATTTAAAACAATTAATGATACTTTAGGCCATGATATCGGAGATCTTCTCTTAAAAGAAACGGCAAAAAGATTAAAAGCTGCCTTAAGAGAAACGGATTTTGTGTGTCGAGTTGGAGGAGACGAATTTATTATTCTTTTAAATAATATTACGAATAATGAAGTAAACAAATTGGCGCAAAGAATTGTAGATGCATTTAAGGATAAATTTGTACTTCGGGGAAATACCCTTTTTGTAACGCCCAGCATAGGCATCAGTATTTACCCCAACCATGGCAATGACATCGAAACATTAATCAAAAAAGCCGATGATGCTATGTATCTTGCAAAGAAAAAAGGAAAAAACAATTATCAATTTTATAATTCAATGCTAAAAGATGCATAATAGTGAAAGAAACCTCTTTATATAGTATAAAGAGGTTTCTTTTGAATATAGTTATAGCAATGAAAACAAAAAAAGAAGGAAGAAACATGAAGGACTTTTTTGGAATCCAGTATCAAGGAGAGGCTTTTAAAGCGTTTTCCTATGCCCATATCAGTACAATCCTTATTATACTTTCAGTTATTACTTTGATTTATAGATTCAGAGAAAAGTTAAGGGAAGATCGAATCAATCAATATATCAGATATACAATGGGGACGATTTTATTGATTCAGCAAAGCCTTTTATATCTTTGGTATCATGCTAATGGATTATGGTCCTTTGCGGTATCCCTTCCCCTTAATTTATGCGAAGCTGCCGTTATACTATGCATTGTATTATTATTTACACAATCTAAATGGGTATATGAGGTATTGTATTTTTGGGCTATGTGTGGCGTATTGTCTGCAATCATTACTCCTGATCTTGGATACAACTTTCCGCATTTCATGTTTTATCACTTTTTCATTACCCATGGACTGGTAGTTATTGCCGTTTTATTTATGACCTTTGTAAACCGCTATAGACCTCAAAGAAATTCTATTGGAAAAGTACTGATTATAACAAATTTATACATGATTTTTGTAGCCTTTGTGAACATCTTTACAGGAGGCAACTATCTTTTTCTTCGTCAAAAACCCAGTGCATTTTCGATTATGGATTATTTAGGTCCCTGGCCGTGGTATATCCTTTCACTGGAAGGAATAGCCTTAATCGGATTTATATTAGCCTATTTGCCATTCAGGAAAGAGTTTCGCAAGCATACGTAATTAAAAAGACGGTGTCTCTTAATTAGAGGCACCGTCGCTGGTTAAAAGAGTTTTATACATTTCCGGTCTTCTGTCTCTAAATACACCCCATGCAATTCTTTGATTCCTTAATTCATCCAAATCAAATTCTGCAGTCAAGATGGTTTCAGTGGAGCGATCTGCTTCGGCAATCTTTTCACCAAAGCCGTTGGTAATAAAGGAAGAACCATAAAAAGTAATACTGGAGTCTTCAAAGGTTTCTGTTCCTATTCTGTTGGATGCCACCACAGGCATGAGATTAGCAGCGGAATGGCCCTGCATAGTAATTTGCCAGTGTTTTTTGGAGTCATACTCTGGATTTTTTGGTTCTGAGCCGATGGCTGTGGGATAAAATAGGATTTCAGCACCCATGAGGGCCATAGAGCGAGCTGCTTCAGGGAACCATTGGTCCCAGCAGATTCCTATACCTATGGTACCGAACTTTGTATTCCAAACCTTAAAACCTGTATCCCCCGGGGTAAAATAGAATTTTTCTTCATATCCCGGTCCGTCGGGAATATGGGTTTTTCTATAGGTTCCAAGTATTTTGCCGTCTGCATCAATCACTGCCACTGAATTATAGTGGGCATTATTTTTCCTTTCAAAAAAACTGATCGGCAGCACCACATTTAATTCTTTTGCAATAGATGAAAAATGAGAAATTGCCTTGTTGTCAGACAGGTCAGAAGCCAGGGAAAGGTATTCGGGCTTTTCTTCCTGGCAAAAATACAGGGTTTCGAATAATTCCTGCAGAAGAATAATATTTGCTCCTTGTGCAGCTGCATTTCTAACCAGCTTTTCTGCATTTTTTATATTTTCATCTATATTCTTGCTGCATTGCATTTGAGTTGCAGCAACGATTACTTTTCTCATCAGATCACCTCTTTCATATTCACATAAGGTCTGCCTAAAGGCATTTGTTGAGTGATACAGTGAATATTGCCTCCTCCTCTGACAATGGGAAGCCCATTAACTGCTACGATTTCTCTGTCAGGGAATACATTTTGCAGGATGTTGAGAGCATTTTCATCTGCTTCTTTACAGATACCTCTAAATACCGGAACGACAATTCCACCATTGGTAAAATAAAAATTAATATAGCTAAGAGAGAGTCTTTGTCCTTCTTCATACATAGCAGGAGGCTGTTCGATTTCAATGATTTCAAAGGAGCGCCCCTTTGCATCTGTTGAATGCTTTAGGATCTCTATATTTTCTTTTGAAATTTCATAATTAGGGTCTGATGAATCAGAGCAGGTTTGAATGAGGATGGTTCCAGGTTTTGCAAAGCAGGCGATATTATCTACATGACCGTCGGTTTCGTCTCCATACAGCCCTTTTTTCAACCATATTATTTTTTCCACATTTAGATAATTCATTAAAATATCCTCTATGTCTTCTTTTGACAGATGAGGATTTCTGTTCGGATTTAAGAGGCATTCTTCAGTTGTAAGAAGAGTCCCTTCCCCATCGACATGAATAGAGCCACCTTCTAAAACAATCGGTGCATCAAAGCAAGGAACATTTAATGCGTTTAACAGATGGGAGGCAACTTTATTGTCATTTTCAAAAGGATAATATTTTTCACCCCAGGCATTAAATTTCCAATTGATACCGGCTAATTCTCCTTTTTTATTCACAAGGAAGGTAGGGCCGTTGTCCCGCATCCAGGAATCGTCATGGGGAATTTCTAATAATTGAACATCAGAACCGCAGTAATGGGCTGCCTGAAATTTGGTATCTTCATTGACAATCATAACGACAGGCTCGAATTTGGCTATGGCCTTAGCCACATCCCCGTAGGCTTTGCAGCTTTCTGTGAAATGTTCCTGCCAGATTTCTTTTCTGGCCGGCCATTCTAAGAAAGTGCAGGCATGGGCATACCATTCAGGTGGCATTGTATAATGAAATAATTTAGGTATTTTATTCATCCTAAAGACTCCCTTCAACTGGAAAAATCGCAAAGAAGAAGTCTATCGCTTCAAAGCAATAGACCTATAAATTCAATTTCAAACTCCATATCATATTGACAAGATGGATTCATTATAGAAAAAAACTTATATATAGTCAATATAAAAAAAATGGTGAAAGATAAATTTTTTTAAGCAATATTTCCCCATTTGTGATATATTAATTTTATGATAAAATGCCTATAAGTACTGAGGATTTACAGTTAAATGGGGGGAGAAGTGTGCAGACGTTTAAGGATTTAACACCCAAAAAAAAGTTAGAACACATCTTGTACTATTACAAATGGCATATTATTGTGGGAATAATCCTTCTTCTGGCGGGTATCAACTTATTGATAAACATCTCTCAAAAGGATAAGAATATTCCGTTATTCACAATCTCCATTCAAGGCATTCCAGAGGATTATGACAAAATAGAAGCTTGGGAAGAAGATATTACCAATAAAATTGCAGAGCCCGATACCATGCAAAAAGTGAGAGTGGATTATTACCCTATTCGTTTAGACAATCAAGATCAAACCTCCACTGCCTATACTCAGAAATTTGTAGTATTAATGGGGGCAAGGGAACTGGACGTGGTGTGCCTGGATGAAGATGTATTTCTTACACAGGCTGCTATGGGATATTATCAACCCTTGGATAAATTGCCTGAGCTATTTGATGTTTTAGATAAAAATGAGTCAAGAGCCGTAAAATTAAAATCAGAGGCCGATACCACCGAACATATATATGGGATTAAAGCTGATGATTTGGAAATAATAAAACAACTTGAAGAAAATACCGATGGAAAGATTATAGGGATAGTAAGCAATACAAAAAGGTTATCCTATAGTATTGATTTTATTCAATTGCTACTTAAAGAATGAGGAGGGAGCTTAATGAAGTGCAAAGTATTTAAGCTAAGAGCAGTTGGGGAACATCTGGCAGAAGATGAAGACAATTTAAATCAGTTTTTAGAGGCGGTGAAAGTGAATCAAGTTCAGTCCACATTTATTGGAGATGGACAAAATTACTGGTCTATTCTTGTTTATTATGATGAAGTGACTCAAGACACTGTTATAGATTCTGTGAATTCTGCTTTAAATCAAGAAATGCCTCTTACTTCCTTGCAGAAGAAATTATATGATATTCTCATCAAATGGAGGGATACTCAGGCAGAGTATGAAAACTTGCCCTCCTATGTGGTATGTTACAATCAATGGATTCGTGAAATGGTTACCATGCCCGTAACAACCTTGGAAGACTTGGCAAAAATTAAAGGCTTTGGAGAAAGACGAGTTAAAAAATACGGGGATCAGATCCTAAAAATAATGGAAATATATCAGAAGATGGGCTAAATAAAAAGCTAGATCGTCAACATAATTTAATGATAGAGGTGGCATGACATGACAGTAAGTTTATTAAAGCAAAAGCTAGGGATCATTGGTGGAGGACAATTAGGCAAGATGATGATTTTAGAAGCCAAAAAGATGGGGTTTTATGTGATTATCCTTGATCCTACCCTTAATTGTCCTGCCCATAGCATCGCAGATGAACATATTATAGCGAACTTTAACGATACAATTGCCATAAGAAAATTAGCAGATCGAGCAGATATCATCACCTATGAGTTCGAACATATAAATGTAGAAATCTTAAAAACTTTAGAAGAAGAGGGTCATAAAATTTATCCTACTCCTAAAAGTCTTGAGATTATTCAAAACAAATATGAGCAGAAGATGCTTTTAAAGAAAAAAAGAATTCCTGTTCCCGAATTTATTTATATATCTCATGAAGAAGATATGAAGGAAGCAGGAGAGCAATTTGGATACCCCTTTATCTTAAAAAGCTGCAGGGGAGGATATGATGGAAAAGGAAATATGGTTGTACATAGTCCGGGAGAAATTAAAACGGCATTTGAAAGTCTTGGTGGATGTGAGCAGGAATTAATGGCAGAAGAGTATGTTCCTTTTACCAAAGAAATCTCTGTACTGGCCTGCAGGGGAATAGACGGAGAAATAGCGGTTTATCCAGTTGGTGAAAACGAACATGAAGACAATATACTCATTCAAACAAAAGTGCCGGCTCAAATTACAAAAGCCCTTACGACTAAGGCGATGAGCCTTGCCAACAGGGTGATGAAAGTATTTGAGGGTGTAGGTATGTTTTGTGTTGAAATGTTTATGACAGAAGATAAAAGAATACTGATTAATGAAGTTGCTCCAAGACCTCATAATTCAGGGCATTATTCTATCGAGGGCTGTGTAACCTCCCAATTTGAGCAGCATATCAGGGCAATTAGCGGACTTCCCTTAGGAGATACCACTCTTATTCGTCCAACAGTTATGAGAAATATTTTAGGAGACGGGGAAGGAAGCGGAGAAGCGTTTGTTTATGGGGCAGAGGAAGCTCTTAGAATTCCGGGAGCAAAACTTCATGTCTATGGAAAAGAAATTGTTGCACCTAAAAGGAAAATGGGACATTTAACAGTTACAGCTGAAACTTTGGAAGAAGCTTTAGAAAGAGCGGAAAGCGCCGCAAAAGTGATAAAAATTAGCACAAGAAAGGAAAGTTAATAAATGAAGGCTTTAATAGGAATTATCATGGGAAGTGATTCGGATCTTCCGGTTATGAAGGAAGCAGCTGGTATTCTGGATGAATTCGGGATTCCCTATGAATTAACGATTGTATCTGCCCATAGAACTCCTGACCGATTGTTCCAATATGCCAAGGAAGCTAAAGATAAAGGATTAAAGGTGATTATTGCAGGGGCAGGGGGAGCGGCCCACCTGCCTGGCATGGTGGCTTCTATTACCACTGTTCCCGTTATAGGGGTTCCGGTTAAGACCTCAACTTTAAGTGGAATGGATTCTCTATATTCCATCGTTCAAATGCCTCCAGGAATTCCTGTGGCTACGGTAGCCATTAACGGAGCAAAAAATGCGGGGATTTTAGCAGCCCAAATCATCGGAAGTTTTGTACCTGAAATTGAAAAGAAGGTAGCAGACTATAAGATTAGTTTAAAAAATATGGTAGAAGAAAAGGCATCAGAATTAGAGAATATTGGATATAGTGCCTATATAGACAAAATGAATCGATAAAAATCGAACATTAAATGACGAATCTAAAATAAGATTCGATATTTCTATTGACAGTATTTCTTCTCTGTGGTACATATATAGATATAAAAATACTCATATATGCTTAATAATATGGTTTAAGCGTCTCTACCGGGAAACCGTAAATTTCCTGACTATGGGTGAATATGTCTAAGATAATGTTCGTATTATTGCGGTATTGTTATGCCCTTTTTTAGGGAGCAATACATTTATTTATTGGACAGATTTCATGCATATGAAATCTGTCTTTTTTATTACATAGGAAATTCCTCCGGATTTCCTAAGCAATAAAAAGCCCTTCGGGCAGAATGCACTAGAATATATTATATTTTGAAGAAGAAATCATATCCTTAAGGGGGATTCTAAAATGAAAAAGATGGATTTATTGTACGAGGGAAAAGCAAAAAAGGTTTACAAAACAGAAGATGAAAATTTATATATTGTTTCTTACAAGGATGATGCAACTGCCTTTAACGGACTAAAAAAAGGGACTATCAGTGAAAAAGGAAGCATTAATAACCGAGTATCCAATCACTTAATGAAGCTTCTGGAATCTAAAGGCATTCCAACCCATTTGGTAGAGGAAATCAATGACAGAGAAACCATCGTAAAAAAGGTAGAGATTGTACCGCTAGAAGTTATCGTAAGAAATATTGCTGCAGGAAGTTTATCAAAAAGATTGGGCTTAGAAGAAGGAACAAAGCTTAGAAGAACTGTTTTAGAATACTGCTACAAAAATGATGCGTTAGGGGACCCCATGATCAATGAATACCACATCCTGGCCCTTGATTTGGCTAAGGAAGAAGAGCTGGATCGAATTGCCGAACTTTCCTTTAAAATTAACGAAGTTTTAACGGATTACTTAAAGGACGTGAATATTGAACTCATTGATTTTAAGTTAGAGTTTGGAAGAACCCCCCAAGGAGAAATCATTCTTGCCGATGAAATTTCCCCGGATACCTGCCGCTTCTGGGACAGCAATACAAAGGAAAAATTGGATAAAGACCGCTTTAGAAGAGATTTAGGCAATGTTGAAGGAGCTTATCAGGAAATTTTAAGACGCCTTATAGGTGAATAAGATATCGGGAGGAGCTTGGTGATGGATCAAGAATTTTGGGAAGATAAATTTCATGATGAATGCGGTGTTTTTGGGATATATAATAAAAATAACTTCAATCCAGCTGAAATGACTTATTTCGGATTATATGCCCTGCAGCATAGAGGACAAGAAAGTGCAGGAATAGCAGTTAATGACAATGGTACGATCATTTATCACAAAGAAATGGGTATGGTACCGGAAGTTTTTGATGATGTGATCATTAGACATCTGCAGGGGAAAGTGGCGATAGGTCATGTCAGATATTCAACAGCAGGAGAAAGCTTAAAAGAAAATGCACAGCCTTTAGTCATTAAGTATACTAAAGGACATATGGCGGTGGCTCATAATGGAAATTTGGTGAATGCAGATCAAATCAGAGAGGAATTAGAGTCCAAAGGATGTATCTTTCAGACAACCACCGATTCTGAAGTGATAGCTGCCCTTCTTTCAAGAGAGCGTATTAGACATCATAGCATAGAAGATTCATTAGTGGAAGTTATGAGAGAAATTAAAGGGGCATATTCCCTTTTGGTCATGACACCCCATAAACTCATTGCTGCAAGAGACCCTCTGGGCATGAGACCTCTGTGTATTGGGAAAAAAGAAGATTCTTATATCTTTGCTTCAGAAACGGCAGCTTTAGAAACTGTAGGGGCTGAGTTTATAAGAGATGTAAATCCCGGAGAAATCGTTGTAGTGAATGAAGACAATATTCGCTCCATACAAACAGAAGTACCGGAAGAATCCAGAATGTGTATTTTTGAATATATTTATTTTGCTCGCCCCGACAGTGTTATAGATGGCGCTTCAGTTTATGAAGCAAGGCTGGAAGCAGGCAAAATCTTAGCAAGAGAATTTCCTGTAGAAGCAGATTTGGTGTTTGGAGTGCCGGATTCAGGACTGGTGGCAGCTCTTGGGTATTCAAGGGAAAGCGGCATTCCTTACGGGGACGGATTAATTAAAAACCGCTACATTGGAAGAACCTTCATCCAGCCAAGCCAGGGAATGCGTGAACAGAGTGTGAGGCTTAAGCTGAATCCTTTTAAAAGTCAGGTAGAAGGAAAGAGAATCATTTTAATAGATGACTCCATAGTTAGAGGAACCACCAGCAAGCGTATTGTAAAAATGCTGAAGGATGCAGGAGCAAAAGAAGTTCATATGAGAATCAGTTCTCCTCCAGTTAAATATCCCTGTTATTTTGGAATAGATACCCCTCACAGGCAGCATTTAATCGCTTGTCATAACACTGTGGAGGAAATCGCAGAAACCATAGGGGCAGATACCCTGCAGTTTTTAAGCATTGAAGGGCTTAAGAAAACCCCCATAGGTGCTAGATGCGGTTTTTGTACAGCTTGTTTTGATGGAAATTATCCTATTAAAGTTTCAAAGGAGGAAAAATATGAGTCTAAATTATAAAGCTTCCGGAGTAGATGTAGAAGCAGGATATGAAGCAGTACGTTTAATGAAAGACCATGTAAAAAGTACATTTCGTCCGGAGGTATTAACCGATATTGGAGGCTTTGGAGGATTGTTTTCCATTGCAAATCAAACGATGAAAGAACCGGTACTCGTGTCGGGAACTGACGGCGTTGGAACAAAGCTAAAGATTGCCTTTTTAATGGACCAACATGATACGGTGGGGATCGACTGCGTTGCCATGTGTGTGAATGATGTGATATGTTCCGGGGCAGAGCCTCTTTTTTTCTTAGATTATATCGCCTGTGGAAAAAACATACCTAAGAAAATTGCCCTTATTGTAAAAGGAGTTGCAGAAGGCTGCAGACAGGCAGGGGCTGCTCTTATAGGAGGAGAAACAGCAGAGATGCCGGGATTCTATCCTCAGGATGAATATGATATAGCAGGCTTTTGTGTGGGCATAGTAGATAAAGCAAAAATCATTGACGGAAGCACTATTCAACAAGGTGATGTGCTCATTGGCATAGCCTCCAGCGGGATTCACAGCAATGGTTTTTCCCTTGTTAGAAAAATCTTTCATCCCAGTAAAGCAAGTATGGGTGAATATATTGAAAAATTGGGATGTACCCTGGGGGAAGAATTGTTAAAGCCCACAAAAATATATGTAAAAGCCATTCAAGCATTAAAAGAACAGGTCAATATAAAGGGTATCAGTCATATTACAGGGGGCGGCTTTATAGAAAATATTCCTAGAATGCTGCCTGCAGGATTAGGAGTAAGGATTGTAGAAGGAAGCTGGGATATCCCTCCAATCTTTGATATGATGCAGGGACTTGGAAATGTTGACAGAAGACATATGTACAATACATTTAATATGGGTATCGGAATGGTTTTAGCCATTGATGAAAGGGAAAAAGAAAAAGCCCTTTTCGTCCTTTCGGAAATGGGAGAAAAAGCTTATGTTATCGGCAGTGTGATTGAAAGTGAAACAGAGGTGGAGTTATGCTTAAAATAGGGGCATTGGTTTCAGGGGGCGGAACCAATCTTCAAGCCATTATCAATGCTATTGAGAACGGAAGTATAGAAAACGCCCAAATCGTAACCGTTGTCAGCAACAAGCCCCAGGCTTATGCCCTTGAGAGGGCAAAAAAACACGGGATAGAGGGAGCTTGTATTGCATCTAAAGATTTTAGTGACAGAGAAGCATTTAATCGTGCATTAATCAATCACTTTGAAGAAATGCAAGTGGACCTTATCGTTTTGGCAGGGTATCTGGTTGTCCTTGGCGAGAGCTTTGTAAAGCATTTTAGGAATCGGATTATGAATATTCATCCTTCATTAATCCCCTCCTTTTGTGGGGACGGATATTATGGCCTCAGGGTCCATCAGGCAGTATTAGACCGAGGGGTTAAGGTCACCGGTGCTACGGTCCATTTTGTAGATGAAGGCACAGATACGGGGCCGATTATTTTGCAGAAAGCCGTTGAAGTAAAGCAAGGAGATACGGCAGAAACCCTTCAAAAAAGGGTTATGGAGGAAGCGGAGTGGATTATTTTTCCTGAAGCCATTAGATTATACGCAGAAGGAAAGATAAAAGTACAGGATCATAAGGTAGTGATTTGTGACTAAACGGAGGTTAGTGTATGAAGGTATTGGTTGTTGGCAGTGGAGGCAGAGAGCATGCCATCATATGGAAAATAGCTCAAAGCAAAAAAGTGAGTAAAATATATTGTGCCCCCGGAAATGGAGGCATAAAGTCTTTAGCAGAATGTGTGGATATAAAAGCTACAGATATAGAAGCTTTAGCAGATTTTGCACAGAATGCACAGATTGATTTCACCATTGTGGGGATGGATGACCCTTTAATGCTTGGAATTGTGGATAAGTTTCAAGAAAGAGGATTAAAAATCTTTGGACCGACTCAAAAGGCAGCACTGATTGAAGGCAGTAAGGCATTTTCAAAGGACCTTATGAAAAAATACAATATTCCAACAGCAGCCTATGAGGTTTTTGATGATTCTAAAGCAGCCATAGAGTATTTAAAGACCCAGTCCTTCCCCATCGTTGTTAAGGCTGACGGGCTGGCTCTGGGAAAAGGAGTTTTAATCTGCAACTCTTTTGAGGAAGCAAAAGATGCGGTATTTGCCATCATGGAAGATAAGCAATTCGGAGAAGCCGGCAATAAGGTCGTTATAGAAGAATTTATGGAAGGACAGGAAGTATCCATATTATCCTTTTGCGACGGCAATACCATTATTCCGATGGTCAGTGCTCAAGACCATAAAAGAGCTTTGGATAATGATCAGGGACTTAATACCGGAGGTATGGGAACTTTTTCGCCCAGCCGTGTATATACAAAGGAAATCAATGACTACTGCATGGAGAACATATTTAAACCCACCTTGGATGCCATGAGAGAAGAGGGAAGACCTTTTACGGGGATACTTTTCTTTGGACTCATGCTCACTAAAGATGGGGTTAAAGTATTAGAATACAATGCAAGATTTGGAGACCCGGAAGCTCAAGTAGTTCTTCCAAGGTTAAAAGGAGACTTGCTTGAGATTTTAGAAGCCTGTGTAGATCAACGTTTACATGAAGTTAAAGTTGAATGGGAAGACAATGCAGCGGTATGTGTCGTTTTAGCTTCAGGAGGCTACCCTCTTTCTTATGAAAAAGGTTATCCTATTACAGGCTTAGAGGCATTTAACGATGTAGAAGATATTATTATATTCCATGCTGGAACAGCTAAAAAAGGCGATCAAATCGTAACGGACGGAGGCAGAGTCCTGGGAGTTACGGGAATTGCTGCGACCTTGGATGAAGCGATTAAAACAGCTTATCAAGGGGTAGAAAAGATTCATTTTGAGAAAAAACATTATAGAAAAGATATCGGAGTAAAATAAAGAACAAAAGTTTCATGTACACCGCATTAAACTTTTTTTTGCCTGCTTTTCATCCATACATGAGACACGCTTGATGTCAGAAAATCGATCTATTTTGAGTTTACAGAATCTACATAAATCATAGCGTTTATTTTTTGAAAGATTACAAATAATAAAAGCAAGTAGACTTAAAATATGCCAAGACACTTCAAGGTGGGAATTTGAATGCCATATGGACAACGAGAATCTGGTGAGCTTAGGGCAAATATTGAGCAGGTAAGGGAACAACTCAATCATTTAATTGATTTGGATAGCAGTAATATTTCTGATCATGAAGTTTTAAAATTAAGTCAACAACTGGACGAGTTACTGGTTGAATATCTGAGAGAACAGCATAAATAAAGCAGGGAGCATTTCCCTGCTTTATTTATTACATAGGAAATTCCTCCGAATTTCCTATGTTAAGGCACTTTCTGCAAGGGTTACCAATTCGTTCATTAATTGTTTAACGGATATGATTTTGTTTAACTTATAGGCATTGGTTCCTGTAAAGATCAGACCGTTTTTTGTATCACCTTTTACCGCTTGTATAAGCGCTTTTGAAATACAATAAGGGGTAGCGGTAGGATTACAGGGTTTTAGGCAATTGTAGCATTTCGTTATTTTTTGATTCGCTTCTTCCAGTGCTTTTATTAATTCGTTTCTAATGGCTCTGCCGGGCATGCCTACAGGGCTTTTCACAATCTGAATATCTTCTTTGGAAGCCCTAAGATAAGCTTCTTTATAATTTTCATGGGCATCACATTCATGGGTTGCAACAAATCGTGTTCCCATCTGAACTCCTGATGCACCCAATTTTATAAATTTTGCAATATCCTTTCCGTCAAAAATACCTCCAGCAGCAATTACAGGTATTTTTTTATTGTATTTTTCTTCAAAGGGTTTGATGGCTGCTAATACATCTTTTACGATATCTACTAAGTTAGGCAGGGGATTTAAGTTAAGCTGTTCAAGGGAAAAACCTAAATGACCTCCGGCATCAGGACCTTCTACAATCAATGCATCGGGCAGATATTGATATTTTTTATCCCACATTTTAGTAATAACAGAAGCGGCTTTGCCTGAAGAAACAATCGGAATAATTTTTGAAGCAGAGTTCTTTACAAGTTCAGGCAGATCCACAGGAAGTCCCGCACCGCATATAATCAGGTCTATTTTTTCCTTAACCGCTGTTAATACCAATTCTTTATAACTGTTCATTGCCGTTAAGATATTTACTCCGATGATGCCTTTAGGACTTAATTCCCTTGCTTTTCTTATTTCTTTTTGAAGTGCTCTTATATTAGCTGTTTTATTGTCACTTTCAAAATCAGGCTCATTGAATCCTATCTGAACACCGGAAATAACCCCTATGCCGCCTTCATTTGCAACGGCAGAAGCTAATTTTGCTCTTGAAACGCCTACCCCCATACCACCTTGTATAATAGGGATATCTGCAATGAGATTTCCTATCTTTAATGAAGGAAGTTTCATCCTACCACTCCTCTTTTTTGAAAATCAAATATTTTGATAGTCAAAGTATATAGGAAAAAAGTTTCCATGTCAACGGGTCTATTTATTAATGAAGAAGGCTGATAAATCGCTTTGCTCCTATGGAAAGAGGAATATGTTTATGGGTGATGATGCCTAAGCTTCTTTCAGGGATTTCTTCCTTTATATTAACAATAAACACTTCTTTTTTACTAAGTTGTTCTTCAATACAATTTTTCCATACAAAAGTAAGCCCCAGACCGATCTTTGACATTTCAACCAGGAGATCAATGCTCCCTAATTCAATTTCAGGAATAATATGAACATCGTTTTTTACTAACATAGAATCAAAAAATTCCCTTGTGGTGGTCTTATGCTCCAGCATGAGAAAAGGATACTTTTCCAATTCTTTTAAAGACACTATGCGATTCTCTAATTCTTTAAACTGGGTTCCGGCGATAAAGACATCCTGAATCGGTTTAATCGGTTTTGCTTCCATGGAGGAAGTAACATAATGATTGGGAAGGTTTGATACGATAAAATCCACGCTGCCTTGCTTTAGTAAATCCACACATTTAGGGGAAGTACCGTTGGTAACAAGAATTTTAATCTTAGGGTATAGCTTGTGAAAGGCTTTAAAGTAAGGCAGAAGATAGTATTTACAGATGGTATCGCTGGCACCTATGCGGACTTCTCCCTGTTCCAGAGCATGGATTTCATCAATGGTACGTTCTGCACTTTTAATCAGATTATATGCCTGTTCTATGTGCTTAAATAAAATTTCGCCATCCTTTGTAAGCTTTACTTGTTTCGTGTTTCTAAAGAATAATTGAATATTTAATCTTTCTTCCAGGGTTTTGATAGATTGACTCACAGCAGATTGAGAAATGAAAAGTCTTGCTGCCGCTTCAGAAAAACTTAGGGAGGAAGCTACATGGTAAAAGACTTTATACAATTCAAAATTGATATCCATTTATTAATTCTCCTTATAAAATCTATTAGAATCATTAATTTTATTTATTAATCTTACCATGATACAATGAAGCTGTAAATGCCGTAAAAGATATTGAAATAGGATGATAGATAATAAAAATGGGGGTTAAGACCATGAATCATGTAAGAAGAATATTTGTGCAAAAGAAATCAGGTTTTGATGTAGAAGCAAAACATCTGTATGCCGATTTAAAAGAAAATTTGTTGATCAATGCATTAGAAGACGTTAGGATTGTTCATCGTTATGATATAGAAGGAATAGATGAGGAAGCCTATAATCAAGCCAGAACTACTATTTTTTCAGAGCCTCCCGTAGACATGGTATATGACGAGGAATTGCCCGTAGGGGATGATGAAAGAGTATTTGCTGTAGAATATCTTCCTGGGCAATATGATCAAAGGGCTGATTCAGCGGCTCAATGTATTCAGATTTTAACCCGTAAAGAAAAGCCTGTGATTCGTACAGCAAAGGTAGTCTGCCTTAAGGGCAATATAACCGACGAGCAATTTGATGCTATAAAAAATTACTGTATTAATACCATTGATTCCAGGGAAGCTTCTTTAGAAAAGCCGAAAACTTTGGATATGCAGCTTTCTATTCCTGAGGAAGTGGAAACCCTAACTGGCTTTATTCATTTATCCCATGATGATTTAGAGAACCTGAGAAATGAATTGGGACTTGCTATGAGTTTTGACGATGTTGTATTTTGCCAGAATTATTTTAGGGATGAAGAAAAAAGAGACCCCAGCATTACGGAAATACGAGTGCTGGATACTTATTGGTCCGATCACTGCAGACATACGACTTTTCTTACAAAAATTGAGAATATTGAAATCGAAGAAGGGCATTTTACAACGCCTATCCAAAAGGCTTATCAGGAATATTTAGAAGGCAGAAATAAAGTGTACGGCCAAAAGCAGAAAGATATTTGCCTCATGGATATAGCCCTTATGGGAATGAAGGAATTAAGAAAACAGGGAAAATTAGAGGATCTAGAAGTATCTGATGAAATAAATGCCTGCAGTATTAAAGTTAAAGTTGATGTGAATGGTGAAGATGAAGAATGGCTTGTGATGTTTAAAAACGAAACCCATAATCATCCTACAGAGATAGAACCCTTTGGGGGTGCTGCTACCTGTCTTGGTGGAGCCATCAGAGACCCATTATCGGGAAGAGCTTATGTGTATCAGGCAATGCGTGTAACAGGCAGCGGAGACCCTAGAACTTCCGTACAGGATACCTTACCCGGAAAACTGCCCCAAAGAAAAATCACAACAGGAGCTGCTCACGGCTACAGTTCCTATGGAAACCAAATTGGTCTTGCCACCGGTCATGTGGCGGAAATCTATGATGAGGGCTACGTGGCAAAAAGAATGGAAATCGGTGCGGTAATTGCTGCAGCACCTAAGAAAAATGTCGTTCGTGGCGTACCGGAAGAAGGGGATGTCATTATTCTTCTTGGAGGAAGAACGGGAAGGGACGGTTGTGGCGGTGCAACAGGTTCTTCTAAAGAACATACGGAAGAATCCTTAACCAGCTGTGGTGCTGAAGTACAGAAAGGAAATCCACCAACTGAGCGTAAAATCCAAAGATTATTCAGAAATCCTAAAGTAAGTACCATGATTAAACGCTGTAACGATTTTGGTGCCGGAGGGGTATCTGTTGCCATTGGAGAATTGGCAGACGGACTGGAAATTAATCTGAATGCAGTACCGAAAAAATATGAAGGATTGGACGGAACAGAACTGGCAATCTCCGAATCCCAGGAAAGAATGGCAGTGGTGATTGAGCCGGGGAATGTAGAAGAATTTATTGCACTGGCAGAAGAAGAAAACCTGGAAGCTGTAGAGGTTGCCAAGGTAACCTCTGACAATAGATTAAAAATGTTCTGGAATGACAAAGCCATTGTAGACATTAGCAGGGAATTTTTAAATACCAATGGAGCGACTCAAAGGGCCGATGGATTTATCGTAGCTCCTGAAGCGGACAAAAATTACTTTAATGTACTTAAAGAAGATATTAAAGATAAACTTGAAGATCTTAAAGATGCCTGGATCGCCAATTTAAAAGACCTAAATGTATGCAGTCAAATAGGACTAGTGGAACGCTTCGACAGTACCATTGGGGGCGGAACAGTTCTTATGCCTTTTGGAGGCAGATATCAATTAACCCCTGCAGAATGTATGGTTGGTAAAATTCCTGTTTTAAACGGTGAAACAAAAAGTGGAACCATTATGAGCCATGGCTACAACCCCAGATTATCCAAATGGAGTCCCTTCCATGGGTCCGTATATGCCATTATAGAAGCTGTGGCAAAGGTTGTAGCAGTAGGGGGAGACTACAGAAGTATTCGTTTGACTCTCCAGGAATACTTTGAACGTTTAGGAAAAGACCCTAAAAGATGGGGTAAACCTTTAGCCTCTCTGCTTGGGGCATATTATGTGCAAAAGAAATTGGGAACTGCGGCAATTGGCGGAAAAGACAGTATGTCAGGAACCTTTAAAGATTTAGACGTTCCTCCTACCCTTACGGCTTTTGCAGTGGATATGGTTAATGTAGATACAGTTATTTCTCCGGAATTCAAAAAATCCGGAAGTAAGATTGTTTACAGTCCTCTTAAAAGAGATGCCTATGAGCTTCCTGATTTTGAAGCATTAGATAGAAATTATTCCACAATAACAAGACTCATTCAGGAAGGGAAAATACTATCTGCCCATACTGTAAAATTAGGTGGCATCGCTGAAGCCATCAGCAAAATGAGTTTTGGAAATAAAATAGGCATGAAGTTTACAAGAGAAATCAGTCCGGAAGATCTGTTTGCTCCGAATTACGGCTCATTAATTCTAGAAATCGAGGAAGAGAATATTGAGCTTCTTAAAGAAATCAACTATATTCTATTAGGAGAAACTCAAGACAGCCCGTATATTTGGGTGAACAATATTGAACTTTCTCTTGAAGAACTTCTAAAAGCCTGGGAAAAACCGCTGGAAAAGGTATTCCCCACAAAAGTTGAAGAAATCAAAGAAAAGCCTATTAATAAGGTTTATACTGAAAGGAATCTCAACAGAGCTAAGATTAAAATAGCAAAGCCGCGCATCTTTATCCCGGTATTCCCAGGAACCAATTGTGAGTATGATACTCAAAAAGCCTTTGAAGAAGCGGGAGGAATTGTTAATGTATCGGTATTTAAAAATTTAGTGCCTTCCCATATAGAAGAATCCGTTGATCATATGGTCAAAGCAATTAATAATGCTCAAATTATCATGATTCCCGGAGGCTTTAGTGCCGGTGATGAACCGGAAGGAAGCGGTAAATTCATAGCTACAGTGTTTAGAAATCCTCGAATCAAAGAAGCGGTCATGAACCTTTTAAACAATAGGGATGGGTTGATGCTTGGAATTTGTAACGGTTTTCAAGCCCTGATTAAATTAGGCTTGGTACCCTACGGAGAAATAAGAGATACAGATGTTGATTGTCCGACTCTTACATTCAACACCCTCGGGCGTCACGTATCCAATATGGTTACGACGATAATCACATCGACAAAATCTCCCTGGTTTGCCCATGTAGAAGCAGGGGATCTTCATCAAATCGCCGTATCCCATGGAGAAGGAAGATTTGTTGCCTCTGAAGAAATGATGCAGCAGCTCTTTGAAAATGGGCAAGTGGCAACTCAGTATGTAGATTTAGACGGTAATCCAACCTATGATATTGCATTTAATCCTAATGGCTCCATGCATGCCATAGAAGGAATCACCAGTCCTGATGGAAGAATCTTAGGTAAAATGGGACACTCTGAAAGAATCGGAAGCAATGTAGCTAAAAATATTCCAGGAGAAAAAGATCAAAAAATATTCCGATCAGGCGTCGAATATTTCAACTAAATACTTTAACTTATAGTGAAATAAATCAATAGGGACAGTTCTTTTGATTGAAAAATCAAAGAGAACCGTCCTTATTAATTTTTCAATGAAAAAGCCCTTAAAAGTCTTAACCGACAAAGGTTTTGATAATGAATTTCATTATTGACGTATTGGTAAAATTATGATATTATGAATTTCAGTAATGATAATCAATTTCAAAAATCAAAAAATTTCATTTTATATAGGAGGAATTGTCATGTTATTGACGATGGCAAAACCAGGAGAAACCAATTACATAAAGAAAATCACGGGAAAAGATCAGGTGCGTAAGTTTTTAGGGAGCCTTGGCTTTGTTGAGGGCGAAAGTGTAACAGTTGTTTCAGAAATAGGAGGCAATATGATCATCAATATCAAAGAAACTCGAGTAGCACTGGATAAAAGACTGGTAAACAGAATCTATGTTTAGGAGGAATAGGATGAAAACCTTGAGAACTGTAAAATGTGGAGAAACCGTCACCGTTGTTAAGCTCCATGGAGCAGGACCGGTTAAGAGAAGAATTATGGATATGGGCATTACCAAAGGGACTGAAATTTTTGTTAGAAAAGTTGCTCCCTTAGGAGATCCCATTGAAGTCAATGTACGCAATTATGAATTAAGTTTGCGAAAAGCCGATGCAGAAATGATAGAAGTTATGTAGGATTAGCACAGTTATAGGAGGAATCAATAATGGGAATTAAAATTGCGCTTGCCGGAAATCCCAATAGCGGTAAAACAACCATGTTTAACAGTTTAACGGGAAGTTCACAATATGTAGGGAACTGGCCCGGTGTAACAGTGGAGAAGAAAGAAGGCAAATTAAAAGGTCAAAAGGATGTAGGGATTATAGACTTGCCCGGCATTTATTCTCTTTCACCCTATACCTTAGAAGAGGTGGTTACAAGAAATTATCTCATTACAGAAAAGCCAGATGCGATCATTAATATTGTAGACAGTACGAATATAGAAAGAAATCTTTATCTTACAACACAACTTTTAGAAATAGGCATACCCATGGTGATAGCCCTTAATATGACCGATGTGCTGAAAAAGAACGGCGATACCATCGATATACATAAGCTTAGTAAATACATAGGATGTGACATCATAGAAACCTCTGCCCTTAAGGGAGAAGGCTGTAAAGAAGCAGCCGAGAAGGCAGTGGAATTGGCTAAAAAGAATAAGAAAATGATACCTCCTCAAATGTTTTCACAAGGAGTCGAAAAGGTCCTTTCTTCTATTGCAGAACTTATAAAAAATGTTGTAGAACAGAATACTTTACGTTGGTTTGCCATCAAGCTTTTTGAGCGGGATCAAAAGGTTATGGAGCAAGTGAATTTGTCCCAGGATCAAAAGGATCAGATTGAAGCGTTGATTGTACAATTAGAAGAGGAATTAGATGACGACAGTGAAAGTATTATCACCAATGAACGCTATAATTATATCAGTGGCATTGTCAATAAATGTGTACATAAGAAAAATACTTCAAAGATGAGTACCTCTGATAAAATAGATACCATTGTTACAAACAGATTTTTAGCGTTGCCTATTTTTGCTGCAGTGATGTTTCTTGTGTACTATGTGTCCGTAACAACTGTGGGAACTTGGGCTACGGATTGGGTAAATGACGTATTGTTTGGAGAAATCATTCCACCTGCTGTGGAAGGCTTTTTAACCTCTGTCGGTACTGCTGATTGGCTTACATCTTTGATCCTTGACGGTATTGTAGGGGGTGTAGGAGCGGTACTTGGATTCTTGCCTCAGATGCTTGTACTTTTCTTTTTCCTGGCGATTTTAGAAGACTGTGGATATATGGCTCGTATAGCTTTTATTATGGATAGGATTTTTCGCAAATTTGGTCTTTCCGGTAAATCCTTTATTCCGATTCTTATTGGAACAGGCTGTGGGGTTCCCGGAATTATGGCGTCCCGAACGATCGAAAATGAAAGAGACCGTAAGATGACCATTATAACAACAACTTTTATTCCTTGTTCGGCTAAACTGCCTATTATTGCATTAATTGCAGGGGCTTTATTTCCTGGCTCTGCCTGGGTTGCTCCATCCGCATATTTTGTAGGTATGGCTGCAATTATTACCTCAGGAATCCTATTAAAGAAAATGAGGAGCTTTTCCGGAGATCCTGCACCCTTTGTTATGGAATTGCCCCCATATCATGTTCCGGGGCTTAAGGGCGTATTGATTCATATGTGGGACAGAGGAAAGTCTTTTGTTAGAAAAGCCGGTACAATTATTTTCCTTGCCTCCGGTCTCGTATGGTTTTTAAGTACATTTAACTGGACAATGGAAATGGTAGATACTTCAGAATCCATGTTGGCTTCCATCGGCAGTGTGATTGCACCTTTGTTTACGCCTCTTGGTTGGGGAGATTGGCAGGCAGCGGTTGCAACGATTACAGGACTTATTGCAAAGGAAAATGTCGTTGGTACCTTTGGAGTTTTATACGGATTTGCTGAAGTAGCAGAGGATGGTACAGAAATTTGGGGCAATCTCCAAGCTTCTTTCACAGCTCTTTCAGCATACTCTTTCTTAATTTTTAACCTGTTGTGTGCGCCATGTTTTGCCGCCATTGGTGCTATAAGAAGAGAAATGGGCAATGCAAAATGGACATTGATTGCCGTAGGCTATCAAACAGGCTTTGCTTACATTATTTCTTTAATCCTCTATCAATTAGGAATGACATTAACAGGCCATGGATTTGGCATTGGAACTATAATAGCTCTTATTCTTACCGCAGCGTTTATTTATTTATTAGTTAGGCCATATAAAGAAACAGATAAATTATATCGCACCAAAGAAGTCGGTGTATAGGAGGTGTTCTCATTGGCAACATGGATTATTGGTTCTATTGTATTAGCTGGTTTTGCTTGGGTTGGATACAGGACATTTAAGCAATTAACAAGTGACGAGGGCTGCTCAGGCGGCTGCTCAGGCTGCTCTCATTCCCATGGGTGTGGAAAAGAATAGGCGACATAGGAGTATCTCATCCTATTAGACTTTTCTTAAATAGAGTAATATAATAATATATAAGAAAAGCAGTAAAAGATCATTATGATAAAAAGGGGATGCTCCTATGGAATCTTTTGAATATTTGATGCCTACAAAAGTTTTATTTGGGAAAGAAGTTATACGCAATCATTCTACTTTATTTGAAAATTATGGTAAAAAAGCGTTAATTGTAACAGGCAGAAGTTCTGCCAGGAAAAATGGCTCTCTACAAGACATCGTTGATGTGCTTGAACAAAATGAAATAGCATACTGTATTTTTGACGAAGTAGAAGAAAATCCTTCTATGGAAACGGTTCAAAAGGGCGGAGACTTTGGAAGAAAAGAAAAAGTAGATTTTATTATTGCCATAGGGGGAGGTTCTCCTCTGGACGCGGCAAAAGGTATTGATATTCTTGTTGCCAATAAAGATAGCACCAAAGAAGATCTTTTTATTACAAAGCCTATGAATACGATTCCTCTTATTGCAGTACCTACCACGGCAGGCACTGGTTCCGAAACAACACCTTATGCCATATTAACCGACCATCAGGCTAAAACCAAACGAAATTTCGCCCATACGGTATTTTTTGATATCGCATTTTTAGATGCAAAGTATATGATGGATATGCCGGATGCTATTACCATCAATACGGCAGTGGACGCCCTTTCTCATCTTGTTGAAGGCTATCTGACCGTTAAAGCAAATCTCTTTAGCGATATTTGGGCAGAGAAGGGACTAAGTTTTTTCTCAGAATGTATGGAAGCCTTAAAAAATAAGAATTTTACCTATGAAATAAGAGAAAAATTATTGCTCACTTCAACCATTGCCGGAATGGTAATTGCCCATAGCGGAACATCTCTTCCCCACGGTATGGGTTATGCACTTACATATTTTCATAATGTAGCCCACGGCAGGGCGAACGGTCTTCTAATGAAAGCCTATTTAGAAATGCATCCGGACAAACAAAAGGTACAAAAAATCCTAAGATGCTTAGGACTTGACAGTTTAGAAGACTTAGGAGCATTTCTGGAACTATTGTTAGGAGAAAAAGAAAAGATTACTGCAAAAGAAGTCTCTGAATATGTTGAAGGCATGATCAGCAATGAAGCGAAATTAAAAAATCATCCGGGAAAGGTATCACAAGAAGATCTTTACGCAATATATAAAAAGAGCTTTAATATCGTTTAATTATAGAAAGGTAGTCAAAGTCTTGCTTTGGCTACCTTTCTTGCAATTTTTGAGTTATTTTTTTCAAATTTCTACATAATTTTATGCGAAGTCATTGACAAGTAAAACGATAGGTATATAATGGAACTACAAGGTGAGTGAAAATTCACTCTCAGGAGGGATTAAATGATAAAGGGATTTCCAACAAGAAGAGACAGCATCATTTTAGCTGCAATAGATATTATCAGCGAAAGTGGCGTCCAAGGCTTATCTACTAAAAAGATAGCTGAGAAACAAGGAATATCCGAATCACTTTTATACAAGCATTTTAAAAAGCTTGATGATGTTTTGGTTGAAGTAATCCGGTATTTTTCACAATTTGATGCTATGATTGCTAATACGATTATAAAAAAGGATATCTCTTGTAAGGACAAAATTCTGGAATATACTAAGTCATTTGTAGAATTATATGAAACCTATCCTGCTCTTGCGGCGATTCTTTTAAATTATGAAGTATTAATGCATTATGATCACACCCGCCAATTGATCACAGACGTCATAACGAACCGTATAGAGTTTATTACTCAAGCAATAGTGACAGGGCAGGAAAGAGGGGAAATCAGTACTTATTATACCCCCGAGGAATTGGCTGACATTATCAAAGGGATTGTTTTAACAAGTACGTTTCGATGGAAAATGACGGACTATACATATCCACTGAAAGACGGCATTCTGTTAACTATAAGAAAAGTGCTGGAAACCAGTCCATTGAGCAGAAATGAGTAAACAATCAATATTTAATTTAGTTAAAATGGGGGAACTATAATGAGGATACTAATTGCTGAGGATGATTATGTCAGCAGGAAATTATTATTTAAGCTTCTTTCTCAGTATGGGGAGTGCGATATGACAGTGGACGGCATAGAAACCTTTGAGGCCTTTGCAATTGCCCATGAGTCAGGAACTCCCTATGATTTATTATGTCTTGATATTATGATGCCAAAGATTGATGGACTCAAGGCATTAAGGGCTATTAGAGAGCTTGAGAACAGAAAGAAAGTTAAAGATTCAAAGAGATGCAAGGTTATTATGATTAGTGCCCTCAACGAAACAGAGATCATGTTTGATTCTTATAAGACAGAATATGAAGTCTATAAAACAAAGCCCATTGATATAGACAGCATTATAAATGCCATGAAAGAATTAAAGCTGCTGAATTGAAAAGTACATAGAATTTCTACTCGTTTAGGAAGAGGGTGTGAAAGAAGACATTAACAAACAAAGGGTTTTGAAAATACAAATAGATACATAAGAAAAGCAGTGGAATTTATAAAAAATGAAGAGGAATTTATAAGTGTATAGGGGGGTATATATGAAAAAAGTATTAATAGTTGATGATACAATGTTTATAAGAGGGAGTCTTAAGCTTATTCTTGAAAGAAACGGATTCGAAGTAGTCGGAGAAGCGGAAGACGGATATGATGCAGTAAAAATGTACAAAACTCTTAAACCGGATATTGTCACTATGGATATCACAATGCCTGGAATGGATGGAATAGAGTCCCTTAGAAGAATAAAAGAGTTTGATAAATCTGCAAACGTGGTTATGATTACTGCTTTGGGGCAGGAATCTCTTGTAAAAGAATCGGTTCTTTTGGGCGCAAAAGGATTTATCATAAAACCTTTTGATGAGGAAATGATTGTAAAAGCATTAAGTAAGCTTTAAGCACTTGAAAGTTATGGCAAAAGCGCTGCCTTAAAAATAGATTCGAATGATTGGTAAGGTATAGATCCTCGCTTTTCTTGATCTTAAGTGAAGGGTGAAAAAAATGTTCAATATTACAGAAAAAGAGTTTAAAAGGCTTGCCGAATATATGAAAAGCTATTATGGCATCAACTTAAAGTCAGAAAAAAAGAGCCTTGTTATTGGAAGACTGCAGAATGTTTTGTCTCAAGGACAGTTTGATAGCTTTTCCAGCTACTTTGATTATATTCACTCAGATCAATCAGGAGAAGCAGTAGCGACTTTAATTAATAAACTCACTACCAATCATACTTTTTTTATGAGGGAATCTGAGCATTTTATGTATTTTAAAGAAGAGATTCTTCCTTATCTCGCTTCCTCAGAAGCATTGAAGAGAGACTTAAGGATATGGAGTGCAGGCTGTTCCAGTGGAGAAGAACCCTATACATTGGCAATGATCATGGCAGATTATTTTGGACCCAGCAAGGGTCTTTGGGACACTAAAATTTTGGCAACGGATATATCCACGAATGTTTTAGAAAAAGCCAAACAAGGGGTATATTCCAGGGAGAGTCTTTCTGCACTCCCTAAACATTGGCTGATGAATTATTTTAATCGTCTTAATGATCGAGAATACATTATTTCGGACATAATAAAAAAAGAAGTGATTTTTAGAAAATTTAATTTAAATACTATGGACTTTCCATTTAAAAAGAAATTTCACGTGATTTTTTGCAGAAATGTTATGATCTACTTTGATTCTGAAACAAAGAGGCAATTAGTCAATAAGTTTTATGAAATTACCGAGCCGGGAGGATACTTATTTATTGGTCATTCGGAATCCATTAATCGCGGTGAAACAGGCTATAAATATATTATGCCTGCTCTTTATAGAAAGGAATAGATTACTTTGATGACTCAAAAAAAACTAAAGGTACTCATTGTGGATGATTCTATCGTGTTTAGACAAATGCTTGCAAGAAGTCTTTCCGAGGATAAAGGGATAGAAGTCGTTGCTACAGCGTCTGATCCCTATGATGCAAGAGATAAAATTTTGCAGTACCAACCTCATGTCATGACATTGGATGTGGAAATGCCAAAGATGAATGGCATAGATTTTTTAAAAAAGCTTATGCCGCAGTATCCCCTTCCCACAGTAGTTGTAAGTTCTTTAAGTGAAAATGTGTTTAATGCTCTAAATGCCGGGGCAGTAGATTTTGTGTCAAAACCGCAGCCGGGAGATCTAAAGGCAAGAGAACAGTTTATTAAGGAATTGATTTTAAAAATAAAAATTGCATCCACTGCCAAGATATTCAATAAAAAGACTGGCCGGGAAAACGGCATTGTGATGACACCTTTCTCGCAACAAAAGCGAGATATCAAGATGATTGCGATCGGTGCTTCTACGGGAGGAACCGAAGCTTTATACAATATTTTAACTAAGCTTCCTCCAACAATGCCTGGAATAGTCATCGTACAGCATATGCCTCCGGGCTTTACTAAAATGTACGCAGACAGATTAAATAATTCCTGTCTGTTAGACGTTAAAGAGGCTGAAACTGGGGATGTTGTGCTGCCGGGGAAAGTATTCATTGCTCCGGGAGCTTTTCATATGAAGGTAAAGAAATTAGGAACTCAATTCATTATTGAGTGTTTCAAAGGTGAGAAGGTCAATGGTCATTGTCCCTCTGTAGATGTACTGTTTCATTCTGTTGCCGACCATTTAGGGGATCAGGCAATGGGAATTATTCTGACAGGCATGGGATACGATGGGGCAAAGGGACTTCTTGCTATGAACAAAAAAGGCAGCATTACTTTCGGACAGGATGAAAAATCCTGTGTGGTTTATGGTATGCCTAGAGTGGCATTTAATATAGGAGCAGTTCAAAAACAACTTCCATTAAATCATATGGCAGATGCTATTTGCAAATTAGCTGCCCAATAAATATGAGACGCATAAGGAGAAGTCAGAGCTGAATTTTATTGAGGAGAATGAATAAATGTATAATATCTATCGGTATTTAAAGAATGTCTTAATGTTAACTTTAATTTTATCTATAACCTGCTCAAGCATTCCTTTAACCTATGGGGCTGAAAGCGGAAATTATATCAATCATGCCCAAACTTTAAAGGAGTTGGGGCTTTTTCAGGGAACGGAGAAGGGCTTCGAATTAAATAGAAAGTCCAATCGTGTTGAAGCAGGGGTAATGCTGGTAAGGCTATTAGGAGCAGAAGGTATTGCCCTTGAGGAAGCGGACAGGAATTTCCATCCCTTTGCAGATGTACCCCAGTGGGCAAGTCCTCATATAGCTTATTTGTACCAAAAAGGCTTAACTAAAGGGATGAGCAGTACCTTATACGGCTCGAAAAATGAAATAACGCCCACCCAGTATACTACAATGCTCCTAAGAGCTTTAGGATATAGGGATGATGAAGGAGATTTTGATTACAATACAGCACTGGAGTTTGCTTTTGAGATCGGTATGCTGGATTATATGGAGCTATATACTTTAAAATCCATGGGCAATGGGGGCATTATTAGAGATTATATGGCCCTGTTATCTTATAATTGCCTTTTTGAAGAAGTAAAAAATCAAGGCAAAAGCTTAGTTGTTTCTTTGATAGAGGACAATGTCATTTCCAGCAGCGATGTTGAAAAAGCTTGCAGGAGAGATGATTCCCTGGGGGCCTTTTTAGTTTCTGAAGGTTATTTTAAAGATTATGACATAGAAAAGCCAATATCAAAGGATGATGAGACAAGAGCTGTTTGGATTTCTTATTTAGATTTACAGAGGGTTTTACCCAATAAAAGCAAAGAAGAATTTAGAGCTTCCATTCAAAGTATATTTAAAAATATAGCGGATGCTCGTTTAAATACAGTCATTGTACAAGTAAGACCTTTTGGGGATGCATTCTATCCTTCAAATTATTTTCCATGGTCCTATATTATAACGGGAACAGAAGGGACAAGCCCTGGCTTTGATCCTTTGGAAATTATGCTTGAGGAAGCCCATAATAAAGGTCTTAAATTTGAAGCGTGGATTAATCCTTATCGCATAAGAGCAGGTTCCAAAAAGCCTTTAAGTGAACAAAACCAGGCACTAACATGGCTCATGGATGGAAGCAATAGAGTCATTGAATTAAATAGTGGCATTTATTACAATCCAGCAAGCAAAGATGTCCGAGAACTCATTACAAAAGGCGTTATGGAGATCGTGAAAAACTACGATGTGGACGGTATTCACTTTGACGATTACTTTTATCCTACAACCAGTTTAGAATTTGATAAAATAGACTATCAAAAATATATTGAAGAAGGGGGAGTTTTAAGCCAGGGAGACTGGAGAAGAGAAAATGTGAACCAACTGATTAAAAATGTATACAGCTCGATTAAATCCTATGATTCTTCTATACGTTTTGGCATAAGTCCCCAAGGAATTATAGACAAAAACTATAACGAGCAGTATATAGACGTAGAAAAATGGCTCAGCAGTTCGGGATATATCGACTACATTTGTCCTCAAATTTACTTTGGATACAATCATTCTACACAACCCTATGCTAAGCTTCTTGAACAGTGGAATAGTTTAATTAAAAATGAAGCGATTGATTTATACATAGGGCTTGCAGCTTATAAGTTAGGCAATGAAGATACTTGGGCAGGAAACGGTAAAACAGAGTGGATTGGTACGACAAATATGCTTCAAAGGATGATTGCAGACGGCAGAAAACATAGCCATTATGGAGGCTTTGTACTGTTTAGATATGATTCATTGTGGAATCCTCCAGCGTACTTAAAATCTCAGATTGATAGTGAAATCCATTCTATTAGATATTAAGTTTATAAAATTCTTTTATTTTCGATAATAAATCTATAGAAATGCCAACTTTGTTTATTTGTTGACAAAGTTGTCGACATAATATAAGGTGTATGTATAGACTATTTTGAGGGGGACTATATTATGAAGAGTACAAGAGGGAAGTTAACGATTTATTTTGGTTCCTTATTTATTGTTGTAAGTATTCTGATTAGCTTATTTGGATACGATCAGGCGGCACAAGCTATAAAACAGGTTGTATTAGATGCAAAACTTAAAAGTGATTTATATGCAGCAAGGCTAAGCCTAAAAAATCATTTTGGTGAATTATCCCTTAAAGATGGGAAACTATATGATGCATCAGGGAAGGAAATAGATGGGAATTTTCAAATGGTAGACAGTATTTTAGAGGACCTGGGAGATGTTGCTACGATTTTTGCTAAAAACGGAGAAGACTACTATAGGGTAGTAACCAATGTATTAGATGAGAACGGACAAAGAGCGGTAGGTATCTTACTGGACAAAAATGGACAGGCGTATGCTGCAGTAAAAGATGGTAAGACTTATACGGGAGAAGCAGATATATTAGGAAGACCTTATTTAACGATATACGAACCTATTTTAGATCAGCAGGGAGCAGACATAGGAATTTTATTTGTTGGAATTTCTATGGATCATGTGGCAGAAATAATACGGACAGATTTAGCGAGTTTGGGTTATGTTTTCTTTATTATGACTATTATCGGGATTGCAGCAGTAATACTTGTAACCATAGTCATTGCCAATAAAATTACCAACCCCATTACTTCTATTGCAAAATATGCTCAAAAAGTATCTGATTTAAATGTCCAGGATGATATACCCCAGGATTTATTAGCGAGAAAAGACGAGATAGGAACCTTGTCCAAGGCATTTCAAATGGTTATTGAAAGTTTAAGAAATTTTATAACCAATGTGGACAATATTTCTCAGCAGTTGGCAGGTTCTTCAGAGGAATTATCAGCGATCAGTGCACAAGCCTCTACGTCTGCAGAAGAAATTTCTAAGTCCATAGAAGAAATTGCAAATGAAGTAACGGAACAGGCAAAGGAAGTTGAGCAGGGAGAAATTCAAGTTGAAAAAATAGGACGCATCATTGCAAAAGAATGGGAAGAAATGAAAAAATTAAATGCAACTGCAGAAGAAGTGAATGCTTTAAAGAATGAGGGCGTAAAAATTGTTAAAGAATTAGTAGAACATAATAAAGAAACCAATGAGGCTGTACAAGATATTTATAATTTAATTATTAATACCAATGAAGATGCCGAAAAGATAGAAAATGCCAGTCAAATGATCAAAAGTATTGCCGATCAAACCAATTTGCTTGCATTAAATGCAGCCATCGAAGCAGCTCGAGCAGGAGAGATGGGAAAAGGCTTTGCGGTTGTAGCAGAAGAAATAAGAAAATTGGCAGAACAGTCAGATCAGTTTGCAGAGGAAATTGCAAAAATTATTAAAGGATTAATTGATCGAACGGAACAAGCTGTGAACAGAATGGAAACTACCAGTAGAATTGTATCTAATCAATCCCACAGCGTTGAAATGACCCAGAATAAATTTGAAGGGATTGCAGAAGCTATTGGAAACATGAAGAGTATCACCGAAGCATTACATCGGCTGTCTAATAAGATGGCACAAAGAAAAGACAGCATGATTGAAGTTATTGAAAAATTAAATGCTGTGTCTCAGGAAAATGCGGCAGCTGCAGAACAAATAACAAGACCGATGGAAGAACAAGCCGCTTCCATAGAAGAAGTTGCCAATGCCAGTCATGCACTGTCAAAATTAGCAGAAGAAATGAGTCAAAGTATTTCTTCTTTTAAATATTAGTATTGAGAATTCGTTCTATAAAAAACAAGTCGGTTTAGGAGGGAACCGGCTTGTTTTTTATGTATTATATATAAATAGGGAGGTAAATATAGTATTGCCAAATAAAAAAATAATTATACAGCCAGAATAAAAAGTTCCCATAAATACACTAATAAGATTGAACTTATGGCGACGGTCATCAGTCCTTTTTCAAAATAAGCCAAAATAAGTGCAATGGTTAAGCCGGCAATCGCTGAATATATGTGACTGGTGGAATAAAGAATGTCCGGAAAAGTCATAGCCCCTAATACAGCAAAGGGTACATAAAATAAAAAGGAGCGAATAAATCTTGACTGTAATTTTCTTTTAAAAACAGCAATGGGCAAGACTCTGGGTATATAGGTTACAATGGCCATAAGTATTACGGCGGTAAAAGCATAACTCATGACTAATCCTCCTCTTTTGGAAAGAATATCGCTCCAACAGTAGAAGCAGCGATTGTCGCAGCAATAATTCTAAATCCATCGGATATTTGATTGATGTATGGGAGCCATTTAAGCAGTGAACTGATCAAGATACCGGATAGTACAACCATAAGAGCAGCCTTTGATTTTTTAGCAGAGGGAACCACCAAAGCTATAAACATGGCATACAGTGCTATTCCCATGGCACTTTGAACTTGTTCGGGAAGAATAGAACAGGCGACTGCACCGACAGCAGTACCTAAAACCCATCCTAAAAATGGTCCCACAATAAGCCCAGACATAAATGAAAAGGTAATCTCTTTTTCTTCAAGAGATGCTACGGCAAAGGTTTCATCTGTAATGCCAAAAGCTATCGTACATCTTTGTAAGAAAGACATTTTAGGGACAATTTTTTGAGATAAGGATAAAGACATTAACATATATCTAATATTTATTATGAAGGTCGTTAAACCAATTTCAAATAAAGAAGCGTTCACAATAATTAGAGAAGTTCCTGCAAATTGTCCGGCGGATGTAAGATTTGAAAAAGAAATAAAAATAGCGAGCCATACGGGAATTCCTCCGTTAACCGCCATTAACCCGAAGGTAAAAGAAACAGGAAAATATCCAAGGGCAATAGGAATACCCAGTTTGAATCCGCGGGAAAAATCATTAAAATGGTTAACGTTATATTTTAAAGATTGATCAATTTGACAGAATTGCTCTGCTGAATCCATTTCTTTCCCTCATTTCTTTAAGTTTCTAATGATTTATTATAGCTCATAAAACCAAATAGTCAATGATTCATTCATCCGAAAAAGTGTAACATTTATCACAGACTTTTTCTAAAGAGATGATATAATGAAATTAATAAAGGTCTTAAAATAGGAGGATGTATCATGATAAGAAAGATTATAACCATAGATGAAGAAAAGTGTAATGGCTGTGGATTATGTGTAGACGCCTGCCATGAAGGAGCTATTGAATTAATTGACGGTAAAGCAAAGCTCATTTCTGATGAATACTGTGACGGTTTCGGAGATTGCTTGCCTCAATGCCCTACCAATGCGATTACAATTATTGAGAGAGAAAGTCAACCCTATAATGAAGAATTGGTTAAACAAAAAATGGCTGAAAGAAAAGCAAAAGCTGCTTCTGCCTCCAGCCCCATGCCTTGTGGCTGTCCTGGAACAATGGCAAAGGCCATTGAAAGAAAGCAGCCTGCAGCTGCCAAAAAGGTTGAACCTAAAGACGAAGTTAATGTTAAACTTCAATCTGAATTAATGCAGTGGCCGGTACAATTAAAGTTAATCAACCCGGATGCAGCTTATTTAGACAATCCTCATTTGCTGATTGCAGCAGATTGTACAGCTTATGCCTATGCTAATTTTCATCAAGACTTTATTAAAGACCATATAACCATGATCGGCTGTCCTAAATTGGACGACAATGACTACTATGTACAAAAGCTTACGGAAATTTTCAGCAAGCACAATCCAAAGAGCATTACGGTAGTAAGAATGGAAGTGCCTTGCTGCGGTGGAATAGTGGCTGCTGTAAAGAAAGCAATGCTTCAGTCACAAACCATTGTAAACTATAGAGAAGTCATCATCACCACAACCGGTGAAATAAGAGAATAATAAAAGACCGTTTTACGATTGAATACTTCCAGTGCAGAGCGTAATAGATACTCTGTCTGGAAGTATTTCTTGTTTCTTATGCAGTATGGGTGATTAAGTATATTATTATGCGGTATAATAAATAATAAGTACGTTGAAACTGCATATAATTTATGTTACGATGGAATACGATAAAATATATTATAATATTAAAATAGACGTATTGAATTACAAGGAGGACAGTTATTCATGGAGTCGGAATTTACGAATTTTATTCATGATATTATTGAAAAAGATTTAGAAGAAGGAGTGTACGATAAGGTACATACTCGTTTTCCCCCAGAACCAAATGGGTATTTACATATAGGCCATGCAAAAGCTATTTGGCTCGATTTTAGCACTGCCCAAAAATACAACGGACTTTGTAATTTAAGATTTGACGATACGAACCCAACAAAAGAAGATATCGAATATGTAGAATCCATTAAAGAAGACGTAAGATGGTTAGGCTTTGATTGGGAAGACAGACTTTACTATGCTTCTTCCTATTTTGATCAGCTTTATGAGTATGCGATTCAGCTGATCAAGCAGGGAGATGCCTATGTGGATGATTTAAGTGCCGATGAAATCAGAGAATATAGAGGAACTTTAACAGAGCCCGGAAAAGACAGTCCTTATAGAAATCGTTCTGTAGAAGAAAATTTAGACCTGTTTATCCGAATGAAAAACGGAGAGTTCCCTGACGGTTCAAGGGTTCTTCGTGCTAAAATAGATATGAGCTCTCCAAACCTTAATATGAGAGACCCGGTTATTTATCGTATTGCCCATACCTCTCATCACACAACCGGAGATAAATGGTGCATTTATCCTATGTATGACTATGCCCACCCAATATCCGATGCGATTGAAGGGATTACTCATTCCATCTGTACATTAGAATTTGAAGACCACAGACCTTTATACAATTGGGTTTTAGAGAAGCTAGGCTTTAAAAATCCTCCTAAACAAATCGAATTTGCAAGACTGGAAGTAACCAATATGGTGACAAGCAAGAGAAAGCTTCGCCAATTAGTCGAAGAAAAATTTGTTGACGGTTGGGATGACCCAAGAATGCCCACTATATCGGGATTAAGAAGAAGAGGATATACCCCTGAAGCCCTAAAAGATTTTTGCCTTAGAACCGGTGTTGCAAAAAGCAAAGGTACTGTTGATATTGCACTCTTAGAACACTGCATTCGTGAGGATTTAAAACTAAAAGAACCAAGAATCATGGCGGTATTAGATCCTCTTAAAGTAGTCATTACCAATTATCCTGAGGGACAAATTGAAATGCTTGAGGTAGAAAATAACCCTGAAAATCCTGAAATGGGTACGAGACAAGTACCTTTCTCCCGAGTGATTTATATTGAGCGGGACGATTTCATGGAAGATCCTCCTAAAAAATTCTTCCGTCTGTCTCCAGGAAAAGAAGTAAGACTTAAAAATGCCTATTTCATTAAATGTGAAGAAGTTATTAAAGATGAAAAGACAGGAGAAATTATAGAACTTCGCTGCACCTATGACCCAGCAACAAAAAGCGGAAGCGGCTTTGAAGGAAGAAAAGTAAAAGGAACCTTGCATTGGGTTTCAGCGGATCATGGCATTAACGCTGAGGTAAGATTGTATGATTATTTATATATAGTAGATGAAGCCGGGGGAGAGCCAAAACTAAATCCCGATTCTCTTAAGATTTTAAAGAACTGTATTATTGAACCTTCTATAGCAGAGGCAAAACCGGGAGATAAATTCCAGTTTTTAAGACACGGTTATTTCTGCATTGATACAAAAAATACTACAGAAGAGAATTTAGTAATCAACCGTATCGTGTCTTTAAGAAGTTCCTGGAAGTAGTAGATTTGCGAAAAAAAACAGTTTCCCTTTGGCGGGTGTTCATAAGGATACTTTGTGAACCGCCTAAAAATGCGGGGTATAAGGCGGACAGTTTCGGCTGTCCGCCTTTTGCTATGCCTTAAATTGCAGCTGGCAGTTCATCATCAAACAGCAT
>JAAYPH010000242.1 GCA_012519955.1 Candidatus Epulonipiscium sp. | reverse complement strand
TCATTCCTTGCTGGCTCAGGACTTCTATGGCCTTCATAGTTTCTCTTTGCCCTGCTTCATCGCCATCAAATAAAATCAAAACTCTTTCCGCATAACGCTGAATCAATTTCGCCTGTTCCACTGTAAAAGCAGTTCCCAATGAAGCAACCGTGTTTTTTATTCCCGCCTGGTGAAGCATGATACAATCCAGGTATCCTTCTACTAATATCGCCTCATTAGCCTGTCGGATAATATCCCGGCCCTGGAACAAACCATACAGATTCTTGCGTTTGGCAAAGATATCCGTCTCAGGGGTATTAAGGTATTTCGGCACGGCTTCATCGAGGACTCTGCCGCCAAAACCGATTATATCTCCCCGGGGGTTAAAAATAGGGAATATCAAACGATTGCGAAATATATCATAATAGCTGTCCCTATTCTCATTACGCTTGATCAGTCCAGATAATTGCAGTTCTGTCTGGGAAAATCCTTTTTTCAGCATATTTCTTCCCAGTCCATCCCATGAGTCAGGGGCCATGCCCAGCTTAAACTGTTCAATGCTCTGGGCATTGATACAACGCCGGGCCAAATATTCACGCGCCGAAATCCCGGCTTCACTTTGCAGGTACCGCTGGTAGAAATCACCTGCCGCCCTATTTATTTTAAATACCCCGGCTGTTTTATCATCTTTTCTAGGTCCGGCAGTTGCTATTTTCACCCCGGCTTTGGCGGCTAATATTTGAATAGCTTCTTTAAAATCAACGCCATCCCGCTTCATTACAAATGTGAACATACTCCCCCCGGTGTGACAGCCAAAACAATAAAACATGTTTTTTTCAGCACTCACACTGAAAGAGGGCGTTTTTTCCCCATGAAAGGGGCAGAGTCCCCAATAGCGATTGCCTTTCCTGGTCAAATTAACCGTTTCAGATACTACATCAACAATATCCAGCCTTGACTCAATATCTTCTATAACATTGTCATTATAATACCTTGTCATCACTTCACCTACTATTCTATGCATCAAACAAAAATCCTTCTAAAAACTTTGGATTTTGTCTAAAAATATCTAACCTTATTCATCCATTCTATTTTTAACCGCACTGGGCACCAGTGATTGTGGTATATAAATATCCTCAAATGATGCAATGCAATAAGCATCACTCATCCCGGATATATAATCAGCAACAGCTGTATCCAGTCCTTCCTCCTCTGCTATCTCCCGGTAGAACTGACTCATTTTCTGAGGTTGTTTCTGGTAATAGGCAAATAAATGCTCAATAATAAAGGCCGCCCTGCGACGCTCAGCCAAACATACCGGGCCTTGATAAATAAACTCAAACATGAATTTGCGCAATCCCCTTAAAGCTTTATCAATTTGGGGGCTGAAACCTACGCAATCTCCCTGCCCGGCAGTAATCATAGCGTTGGTATTGTCAATCAAATCTGTTACCAGTGTTGCAATGCGCTTGCTGTGTGTATAACCCAAAACCTCCAGATATTCAGTTGGTATGTCTTCGATCTTGAGCAGCCCCGCCCGGATAGAATCATCAATATCATGCTGCACGTAAGCAATTTTATCACTTAAATGTATGACCTGCCCTTCCAATGTAGCTGCCTGGGGTTTGTTCGTGCCATAGCCGCTATGATGAAGCACACCATCCAAAACCTCCCGGCTTAAATTCAGGCCTTTTTCATCGCGGTGCTTCTCTATCCTGGTAAGTACCCTAATACTGTTTTGGCTGTGTCTGAAGCCCCCGGGCAGCAATTCATTCAATATTATCTCCCCGGAATGAGCAAAAGGAGTATGACCCACATCATGAGCCAGAGCAATGGCTTCAATCAAATCGATATTAAGATTTAATCCTGCACCTATGGTTCTGGCAATCTGGCTGACTTCCAGAGTATGTGTAAGCCGACTGCGATAATGATCACCCGGAGGAGCAATAAAAACCTAGGTCTTATCCTTCAAACGGCGAAATGATTTGGAATGGACGATGCGGTCACGATCAATCATAAAACAGGTCCTGATTGTTTCCGGCAGTTCCGGTTTTTCCCGGCCCCAGGAGAACCTGGCTTTGGCCGCCAGAGGGCTCAGTATATTTATCTCCCGTTCCTCGATGGCTTCACGAATAGTCAATGTGGTCCTCTTTTCATCTGTGCTTTTTACTCCTCAAGTAATAAATACTCCAAAGACACTTTTTATTCCTTTATTTCATCATAAGAGGAACAGGAAGCCTGGATAGCCCCCTGCCCTGGTTAAAATTATTTGCCACAGTTCTTTAATCGAGTTGGGAGCGGCGTAAATGGTGGTAATTCATTTAAGC
>JAAYPH010000082.1 GCA_012519955.1 Candidatus Epulonipiscium sp. | reverse complement strand
TATGCACATGCACTAAATCAAACTTTTCCCTTAACATCAGCTCTTTCAACTCGAAAAAAGCAGTAAATAATTTTGGTGAATACGGGGATCTGGAAAAATCTACGTTATGGAAAATAACGCCTAATGCTTCTAATTCTTTAACTCTTTCGCCCGATTTTGCTGCGATATGTACCTCTATGCCCTGCTGCTGAAAATATTTTATATAGGGTATATGAAAAGAGGTGAAATGAAAATCCACACTGGCAATGAATAAAACTTTTTTCATAATGCCTCCATTTAAAAATTTATTTATTACCGCTTCATTATACCATAGATTAAATTAGTAAAAAATAATTATCCTAAATAAGACTTTTGGTACTTTTTATTTAAGCAAATCCAATAATATGCTATAATTAGTGTAGAATAATGCAGAAATTTGAGAAATATTATTCTAATTAAGTACTTTTAGTTGAAAAAGGGGATGTCTATGTGGCGTTGTCTAAGAAAAATTAAAAAATACCAACTGCTTATCTTATCCTATCTGCTTTCCATTCTAGTTGCTTTCGTCGTTTACATTAGCGGTGGAACCAGTACTGCATACCCTTATCTTATGAATATACCTATTATTTTAGCCACATTTACCAATGGTAAAAAGAATGGATTGATTCATGCTATGGTCAGTGGATTGCTGCTGGGTCCATATATGCCCCTATTTGTAGACTCCAACACTATGCAAAAACCTCTTAACTGGATTATCAGGTTAGTATTCTATTTATTAATGTCCTTAATCATCGGTTTTCTCTCAGACTATTCAAAAAGAGAATATGAAAGAAAAAACAGTATCACAAAAGAAATCTCAGACTCCCATATGGCAACCATCTACGCCTTGGTAAAATTATCTGAATCCAGAGATGACGAAACAGGAACACATATCGAAAGAGTCTCTTTATTATGCAAACTCCTTACAGAAAAATTGCTTAGCTTACCCAAATACGCTGACTACATAGATGCCCACTTTATTGATAATATGTATAAAGCCAGCGCACTGCATGATATAGGCAAAGTAGGCATTCCAGACAATATTCTTCTAAAACCAGGGAAACTAACTGCTGAAGAATTTGAAGTCATCAAACAGCATACAATAATCGGAGCCAATACTTTATTAGACGTCCAGAAAAAATATCCTAACAATAAATTTTTAGATTTTGGAATAGTGATCTCTTATTATCATCATGAAAAATGGAACGGAAAAGGATATCCCTGCGGTTTATCAAAAGAAGCAATTCCCCTTCCTGCACGGATTATGGCTCTTGTAGACGTATACGATGCACTACGCTCAAAAAGAGTCTACAAAGAAGCCTACAGCCATGAAGAAAGTGTAGAAATCATAAAAGAAGGTAGAGGCACCCATTTTGATCCGGAAATTGTAGACGTATTTTTAGAAAACGAAAAAGAATTTAAAGATGCATTTGAAAGAATATCAATGAATCTTGAGGTCTAAGCCAAAAGCCAAGGAAAACTTCCTTGGCTTTTTAGCGATTCATATTATTTTATTCATATCTATCTATATACTGTTTTATCTTTTCAAGGCTTTCAAATAAATATGGCGTCAGCCTTAAAACCTTTTTATATATCTCCTCAATCGCAGAAGGAATATATTCATGGGCAATGTCGTTTCTAAGTCTTCGAATATCCTTAAAAATTTCTGCAGATGAAATCAGCCCTCTTTTTTCGGCACGATTAATCCTGTCAATAACAGTTCCGGGTAGTTCTAATTCAATTACATCTATTAATCTAAATATCTTTTGTATCAATATATCACTCGTTCTAGCAAAACGGCTGGTTAATGATTCAAATCTATCCAATTCTTCTAAAGTATACTCTTCTTTGATTCCAATATCAGAGCATATATCATAGGAATATTTTAACATATTGACAGAATCCTCTAAAAGCTTCATTTCAATATCTAATAATTGTTTTTCATCATGTTTCATAGCAATATGCTCTCCTTTAAAACAATTCTTGTAAATGGATGGGATGTATCTTTTGCAATCAATATGTCAATTTTCTGTTCACCTATTTCATCCCATAAATTATATTTTATTTTAGAAATATCCTCTTGATTTAACT
>JAAYPH010000081.1 GCA_012519955.1 Candidatus Epulonipiscium sp. | reverse complement strand
TATTTTATAAGTTCAAAAAAATATGAAGTAGTGCTTTCACAGGGAGGAATGACCCCTTCATAGTAATCAAATATCTCATCCTGTATGGTTTTAATCATCTTCGCTTTTTGTCCTTTAAAATGAACAAACACTTCATCTACATTATTTTTTGCTGTTCTTAACTTTACCTTTACAGGCTCATCTTTTCTTGGTTCGACAGGATCTCTAAAATTAGCCGTTTCATCGCTAAATACGGCTTTCTCATTAATGTATTCTTTCACTGTACTCATATATGTAATCAATTTCTGAGTGTAATTCATCTTAATGAAATTCAGAAGCAAGTCCATAGATTTCCTCCTCATATTATCCAGTTAACCTAGATTCACCTTTTCAGTATCATATTATTCGTTCTTTCTGAAACCTATTCAATAAAGTATCAATATTAAGACTCTTTAATGATTATAACATACGGATGGATTTAAGCCAAGTTATGCCTACATTTATTTCAGACAAGCCCGATATTGCCTATGGCATATTTTCCAATCAATTCTATACTCTGTAATAATTACAAGCAAATCAGTCACACTTCTTTTACAGGAATAATAGTATATAGTAGAGGTCGCGACCTTACCTCATATACGACTTTAGAAAGGAGGCAATTATATGGCTGATAGTTTAATTGGTAGTGGAAATTTTGCTGCTTTATTGGCTGAACATATTGGCGAAACTGTTACAATCTTTACATCAAGCGGTGGGCAATCCGGTTCAGGATTTACAGGAGTTGTTCTTAGCGTTAATAATGTATTCGTTAGATTAATTACCAGAATAGGCCCTCCTCCTGGATGTTCTTTAGGTAATGCATGTACTGGCTTTAACGTTGGCTATGGCTTAGGCCCCTATGGTGGTGGCGGCTGCGGTATTGCCGGCGGATATGGATATGGTCCTATTGCTCCGGCAAGTGAAATAGGTGCTGTAACTGCAGGTGGATGGGATGGATATCCTGTTTATACAGTTGGCTCCGTAACAGATATTCCAATCGCAAATATTGTTTCCTTCGTTCATAATGCCGTTTAATTGTATTAAAAGGTAGTTCTTTGAAGAACTACCTTTTTACATATATTGGAACTATATATCATTCAAAGACATACAATAAAATATGACGTTTTCCGTTTGGAGGTGAAGACAACATGAATCTTCAAGAAATTGAAAAGCTTAAATCTATTTTAACCCAATTTGTTATGAAGGGTTGCCATATGCAATGTATCTCTAATCAAAATAACTCTTTAAAAGCTGCTGGAAGAGTTGTAGGTGTAGGGTTTAGACCCCTATGGTCATCTCCCATAGATTCAAAAATAGAAAAGATTGAATTAAATTATATTGACCAAAGAGGAAATCTTCAGCCCTATTCATTATATAATGTGGTCGGCTACGATATTGTTTCATACGATGGTGAAAATATCGAAGACTCGGATCATATAAGCTTTGATATGCACGTGTATTCCCCTATCAAAGCTGTCAGCACAGAGCCCTACGATAAAGTGAGAATAAGTATCCACAAAGGCTCTGCCAAGTAAAGAAATATATCCACAGTTTCGGGGGATTTGCCCCCGGGTACCCATTATTAATGAAAGGATGGATGCTATGTGGAAATTATTTTACATATTTTATTTATTAAGAAACATAAATCAAAATACTCCCCCACAAGAAAACTCTCCGCCATCCTTCAATAGTCACACCAGTTTAGTTTTCACCGAAACCCTAAAACAATGCATCGGTCAAACCGTCACTGTCTTTGTAATCGGGGGAGGATACGGAGGTTCTGGCTATACCGGAGTACTCTTGGGTGTAAAAGAAGAATACATATCCATATATATAAATCCCTTGACACTGGCAGAAGTTCCTATCTCAAAAATTGTTGGTTTTTCACACAATATGCTTTGATTCTTTTAATTGAAATTCTATAGAAATAACTTTTCCGTCTTTTTTCTCTTCAACTTCATACCCCAATGTACTATATCGATTCATTACCGCAAAATAAATGCCTGCAACTTCTTCAAGGGTATTTCCCGTAAATAGCCTTCTCCTGATCAGTCTATTTTCCGGTACCATATAGATGCTCTCTACCATCTTCTTTGTTTTAGTGTTTAAAAACAATTTGACTGTATTTCTTCTTTTTACACATCTTGTTATGTAGTGCATCTTAACCACACCCCCTACATCATTTCTATGTCTGTCCAAATATGAATATTCCAATAGAATGACTTGTAGGTTAGTATGGCCGGAAGATGCTTTTTTTATTACATAGGAAATTCCGCCGAATCTCCTATGCAATAAAAAGTGAAATAGAAAAATCTATTTTTTAATTATAAAGTTTCTATGACTGGCTTAAGTTTAATTGGATTATTGGATTCTAACTGCTCAGGAGTATCTTGCTTAGGCTGGAATGTGCCATCCATAATTGCATTAAGCTCCTCTTCGTTAATTGTTTCTTGAGCTAAGAGTGCTTCAGCAATTGCATTTAAAAAGTATTTGTTTTCAATCATAAGCTCTTTGGTTTCATAATATAATCGCTCCATATGACTGCTGCATTCAGAAATCAATATTTCTTCCAAATGGCCCTGAGAATCATTGTTAAACAAAAC
>JAAYPH010000080.1 GCA_012519955.1 Candidatus Epulonipiscium sp. | reverse complement strand
ATTTTAAATTATAAAGGCACTAATCTAAATATATAATATTCGACGTTGCTTTACAAACTAATTTCTTTGTTGCCAGTAAATTTATAAAAGATGATTAAGGATATGATTGTAGTTAAGGTTAAAAGGGATGATAATGCTGCTGCCGTTCCATAACTGGCTCTAATAACTTCTGTATAAATGGCAACAGACATTGTCTTGGTTGAGCCTGTATAAAGTATAACAGAAGCACTCAATTCATTTATAACCGTAATCCAGCTAAGAATGGCTCCTGCAAGTACACCTGGCATCATCATAACAGCGGTTACTTTAAAAAAGGTTTTAACCGGAGATGAGCCTAAACTGATCGAAGCCTCCTCCATACTAGGACTAATCTGATAAAGTATGGCTGCACTTGAACGAAGTGTATAAGGTAATCTTCTAATAACAAAGGCAACAATAATAATAGCTGCTGTTCCGCTTAATAATATTGGCTTCTTATTAAAAGCAAGAAGAAGCGTAATCCCTAATACAGATCCTGGGATAATATAGGGGAACATCGTAATTGTATCGATGATACTGGTTAAATAGTTCTTTCTTCTCGTGGAAAGATAAGCGATAAACATTCCTAATAAAATAATCACTATAATGGCCGCAAGCCCAAATAAATAGGTATTGGCAATGGCTTTTCCTGCGGTTTTAAAGATTTTTTGATAACTTTCTAATGAAAATCCGGATGCAAACATAGAACCTTTGGTCTTTAAAAATGAAGTATATATAACTGTAATTTGAGGTATTATGGATAAAAATACTAAGATATAGATAAATCCATGAACAAATACACTTTTAATACCCTTTATTTCTTTAGGTTTTATAGGTCTTAGGGAACTCATTGTGAAAGACTTTTTATTCACTACATATTTTTGAGCCATGAATAAAATCGCAGTAATGAAAACCATAATAGCTGCCATAGCTGCTGCGAAATTTGCCTGCCCACCTACTTCACTGATAAATTCTGAGTAGATAATAACCGGCATAACATTAAATCCTTCTCCAATTAACATCGGTGTACCAAAATCTGCAAGAGCATTCATAAATACCAGTAGAGAGCCTGCTAAAACAGTGGGAAGTATTAAGGGCAATATAACGGTTACAACTTTTTTAGCAGAGCTGCATCCTAAGCTTTCGGCTGCTTCACTTAATGACACGTCAATTTTTTTAAGTGCTCCTGAGACATATAGATAAATAAAGGAATAAAGCTTTAGGGTAAAAACAAGTAAAATTCCACCGAACCCGTAGATAGAAGGCATCTGAATACCAAGGAATTTAGATAAAAATTCAGTAAGAACTCCACTTCTGCCTAGGAGTAAAATCCATGAATAGGCTCCAATAAAAGGGGGTGAAAGCATAGAGATAATAATAAGCATCTCTACAATTCCTTTGCCCTTTATCTTGTAAACTGTCATGAAATATGCCAAAGGCGCCCCTATGGCAATTGCAAGAAGTGTAACACAAACAGTTACTGTAAAACTATTAATCATGGATTGATAATAGTATTTTTTCTTAAAAAACTGAGCAAAATTAGCCATTGTAAATGCGCCGGTACTAGAATCTTGAAAGCCGCTTATAAATAGGGCAAATAACGGATAAACCAGGAAGAGTGCAAAAATTGCTGCAATAACGAGTGTTATAACTCCCCAGAAGTCTAGTTTCCATTTTGTCTTATTCATACTTTTTCACATCCTTAATGAGACTTTCGCTGCCATCCTCTGTAAATACATTAATCTTATATTTATTAGGTTTTAAAATAATTTCATCTCCTACTTCATAGATCTTTTCAGCATGGCCAACGTCCTGTGAAAATTCTATAGAAGGTTGTTCAGGGAAAATCATTTGATCTTCGAAGTTTAATTCGTAATTGATATATTTCCCTAAGAATGTTTTGTTTTTTATTTTTGTCTTTATTCCTTCTGTGCAGATAGAAAACTCCTCTGGT
>JAAYPH010000079.1 GCA_012519955.1 Candidatus Epulonipiscium sp. | reverse complement strand
CATGAAAAAATGCTTGCCAAAGGACCAAAAAGAGTATCCCCACTTTTGATTCCTATGATTATAGGGAATATGGCGGCTGGAAATATTGCCATTCAATTTGGTGCTAAAGGCATCTGCTCCACGGTAGTTACTGCCTGTGCTACAGGAAGTCATGCCATTGGAGAAGCCTTTAACACAATTCAAAGGGGAAGAGCCGATGTCATTATTGCCGGAGGAGCGGAAGCCAGCATTACCCCCCTATCTGTAGCCGGATTTGCGTCTCTTCAGGCACTTAATACAACAAGTGACAAGAATCGTGCATCTATCCCCTTTGATGCAGAAAGAAACGGTTTTGTTATGGGAGAAGGAGCAGGAATTTTGATTTTAGAATCCTTAGACCATGCTCTAAAAAGAGGTGCCAGGATTTATGCTGAAATCGTAGGATACGGCGCAACTGGCGATGCATACCATATTACTTCTCCGGACCCAGAAGGCCATGGAGCAGCCAGAGCTATGATAGAAGCCATGAATGAAGCGGGGGTAAAACCGGAGGAAGTAGGTTATATTAATGCCCACGGAACCAGTACTCCGCTTAACGATAAATTTGAGACCGCAGCGATTAAACTTGCCTTTAAAGAAGCTGCCAAAAATGTAGCCATCAGCTCAACCAAATCCATGACGGGCCATCTTCTTGGGGCAGCAGGTGCCATTGAAGGCATTGTTTGTGTGAAAGCTATAGAAGAAGGATTTATTCCTCCAACCATTGGATACGAAAAACCCGATCCGGAATGTGATTTAGACTATGTACCCAATGTAGGAAGAAAACAAGAGATTCATTATGCCCTATCGAATTCCCTTGGATTTGGAGGACATAATGCCTCCTTATTGTTTAAAAAATATGTGGATTAAAGGAGGTTCCTATGGATTACAAAGCAATAGAACAATTAATGAAAGCAATGAATGAAACGAATTTGACCCATCTTGAAATAGAAGAAGAAGGATTAAAAATTAAAATCAAAAAGGAAAAAGAAGTTGTGGCAGTGTCTGCCGTTCAGCCAACCGTTCAGACCGTACAGCCGGTAGCAGACTTAGCTTCGCCTAAAGCAGCAGAAAAGCTGGAAGCCCCTGCTTGTAAAGAAGAAAAAGAAGGTACCTTAGTATGTTCTCCTATTGTTGGGACCTTCTATAGTGCACCGGCTCCCGGAGCTAAGCCTTTTGTAAGCCTTGGAGACAAGGTGAAAAAAGGAGATGTTCTTTGTATTATTGAAGCCATGAAGTTGATGAATGAAATAGAAGCAGATGTAGACGGAGAAATCGTAGAAATCTTAGTACAAAACGAAGAAATGGTAGAGTACAATCAGCCCCTATTTAGAATTAAAGGGTAGGTGTTAACATGTTAAACATAAAACAAATACAAGAGATTATTCCCCACAGATATCCTTTTTTGCTCATTGATAAAATTGAAGACTTAGAACCGGGAATTAAAGCTGTGGGCTATAAAAATGTAACGATGAATGAATACTTTTTTCAAGGCCATTTCCCTTCCGAGCCTGTTATGCCCGGGGTACTCATTATTGAAGCTCTTGCGCAGGTTGGAGCGGTATGTCTTCTTTCCCTTGACGAGTTAAAAGGAAAGATTGCCTACTTTGGAGGAATTGAAAAAGCCCGTTTTAGAGAAAAAGTAGTACCGGGAGATACCTTAAGACTAGAAGTAGAAATTATAAAAAGAAGAGGACCCATTGGAATCGGTAGTGCGAAGGCCTTCGTAGGGGATAAAAAGGTTTGCGAAGCCGAGCTTACCTTTGCCATTGGGTAAACCCGAAAGGGGGATCGTATGTTTAATAGAATATTAATTGCCAATAGAGGTGAAATCGCCGTAAGAATTATCAGAGCCTGTAGGGAAATGGGGATAGAAACGGTGGCAATCTATTCAACCATGGATAAAGATGCCCTGCATGTTCAGATGGCAGATGAAGCCGTATGTGTTGGGCCACCTAAAGGAAAAGACAGTTATCTTAATATGGAAAATATCATAAGTGCCACCATCCTTACAGGGGCTCAGGCCATTCACCCGGGCTTTGGCTTTTTATCGGAAAACAGTAAGTTTGCAGAAATGTGCGAGGAGTGCAATATCGTCTTTATAGGGCCTGACGCCAATATGATAGACCTTATGGGCAATAAGTCAAAGGCTAGAGAAACCATGATAAAAGCTGGTGTTCCTGTCGTTCCCGGGTCTGAGGGAGCTGTAGGAGATTTAGATGAAGCCTTGGAGATTGCCGAAAAAATAGGCTACCCTGTTATGATTAAAGCATCTGCCGGCGGCGGCGGTAAGGGCATGAGACTTGCATACACAAGGGAAGAATTTATCAAGGCTTTCAATACTGCAAAGTCTGAAGCCAAGGCAGCCTTTGGGGATGACACCATGTATATAGAAAAATTCGTAGAAAATCCAAGACATATTGAGTTTCAGATTTTGGGAGATGCCTTTGGCAATATCGTTCATTTAGGAGAGAGGGATTGTTCTATTCAAAGAAGACACCAGAAAGTCATAGAAGAAGCCCCCTCCACAGCAATTAGTCCGGAACTTAGAGAAAGAATGGGCAGAGATGCCATATTAGCAGCCAAATCCATTGGTTATAAGAATGCAGGCACCATAGAATTCCTGCTCGATAAATACGGAAATTACTACTTTATAGAAATGAATACGAGAATCCAGGTAGAGCATCCTGTAACAGAAATGGTAACAGGGATTGATCTTATAAAAGAGCAGATCAAAATAGCGGCGGGTCTTCCTCTATCTTTTACCCAGGAGGATATTACCATACGCGGTCATGCCATAGAATGTAGAATCAATGCAGAAAATCCAAACAAGGGCTTTATGCCTTCTCCAGGAACGGTTAACAGTCTTCATTTCCCCGGAGGATTTGGTATTCGAATTGAAAGTGCCCTTTATCAAGGGTACAAGATTCCTCCAACCTATGATTCCATGATTGCAAAGCTCATCGCTTACGGTAAAGACAGAGAAGATGCAATTGCTAAGATGAAACGTGCTTTAGGAGAATTCATTATTGAAGGAATGGATACCAATATAGATTTCCTTTTTCAGATTCTTCATACGGAGGATTTTGAAAAAGGAAATATCGACACCAGTTTTATTGAAAAGCACTTTAATTTAGGCAAGTAGTAATTGCTAGAAGGTGGTGAAAACAGTGTTAAAAGGATTTTTTAAGAAAACCAAATATGTAACCACATCCCTTCCTGCTTATGAAAAGCCGCCGACTCCCAATATCCCCAATGGAATGTGGATAAAGTGCAATACCTGCGATCAAATTGTGTATAAAAAAGATCTTGAAGAAAATAAAAAAGTATGTCCTCACTGCGGACATCACTTTAGAATGACTGCAAGAGAAAGAATTGATTTGATTATAGATGAAAACACTTTTGAAGAATTCAATCAGGATTTATCTACCCTGAATCCCTTAAACTATCCTGACTATGAAGCAAAGATTCTTCAGCAGCAGGAAAAAGCTGAACTTAAAGAAGCAGTGATTACGGGAACAGGTAAGATTTGCGGAGAAGAAACGGTTATTGCGGTGATGGACAGTCATTTTTTAATGGGAAGCATGGGCTCCGTTGTAGGAGAAAAAATTACCAGAGCAGTAGAAGAAGCAACCCAAAGAAGACTTCCGATTATTATTTTTTCCACCTCCGGGGGAGCCAGAATGCAGGAGGGAATTTTTTCTCTTATGCAGATGGCAAAGACCAGTGCAGCCATTGCAAAGCATGATGACGAGGGGCTTTTATATATTTCCGTATTAACAGACCCGACAACAGGGGGAGTTACGGCAAGCTTTGCAATGTTAGGCGATATTATTTTGGCAGAACCAGGAGCTCTGGTAGGATTTGCCGGACCCAGAGTTATAGAGCAGACCATCAAGCAAAAGCTGCCCGAGGGATTTCAAAAATCGGAATTTTTATTAGAACATGGACTTGTAGATGAAATCATACCAAGAAATTATTTAAAGGAAACCCTGGGCAAACTTCTGCACCTTCATAAGGAGGTGGAATAATGGCAAGTTTAGATAAAAACCTTGAAGAATTAGAAAAACAGCTGGAGGCTCTAAAAGAATTTTCTAATACTCACGGCGTAGATTTATCAAGGGAAATTAAAAGTATTGAAGATAAAATAATCGAACTGCGAAAAGAAGCCTACAGCAACCTTTCTCCCTGGGATAAGGTGAATTTAGCGAGACATTCCGGAAGACCTACAACCCTTGAATATATAGAAAGAATCTTTGAAGATTTTGTAGAACTTCATGGGGACAGAAGCTTTAAAGACGATTTTGCCATTGTAGGAGGGATCGCAACCTTAGAAGGGTGCCCTGTCACCGTCATTGGCCATCAAAAAGGAAGAGATACGAAAGAAAATATCAAAAGAAACTTTGGTATGCCCCATCCGGAGGGTTACAGAAAAGCCTTAAGACTTATGAAACAGGCAGAAAAGTTCCGTCGCCCGATTATTTGCTTTATTGATACCCCCGGGGCTTTCTGTGGTATTGGAGCGGAAGAGCGAGGCCAGGGAGAAGCCATTGCAAAGAATCTAATGGAAATGGCAAGATTAAAAACCCCTATCATTTCTATTATAATAGGAGAAGGGGGCAGCGGTGGTGCTCTAGCCCTTGGAGTCGGAGATAAGGTATATATGCTTGAGCATTCCATTTATTCCATACTCTCCCCCGAAGGCTTTGCAGCAATTTTATGGAAAGACAGTACAAAAGCAAAAGAAGCCGCAGAGATTATGAAAATCACCGCAAAAGATTTAAAAGACTTTGGCATTATTGATGAGATAATCCCCGAACCCCTAGGAGGTGCTCATAAAGATATGGATAAAGCTAGTGAGGAAATTAAGAGATATCTTTTAAGGGGATGGGAAGAAATAAGAAAGCAATCCATAGAAGATTTAATGCAAAATAGGTATAATAAATTTAGACAAATGGGCGAGTATAAATGACGTAGGGGAGAATAATGTAGGGAAGCATCTACCCTACTTTTTTTTGCTTATTAATAGCAAAAATCATTGAATATTTAGGAAAAAAAATATATAATAAAGTTAATTCACAAATATTACCTATTAGGCTTGTTTACAGAAGAAGGAATAATATAGTAGGAGAATATTAAAATGGGGGGATTAAAGTGAGGGGCAAAAAGAAAATAGGGTTTTATCTAGCTTTTACATTTATTTTACAAATATTATTAACTCCCTTTCAAGCAATAGGAGCAACCGGATATAGTGCTAGCATTTCACAGGTGACAAGAGAATCGGCTATAACTGTCGACGTAGGCTCCACCGTAGAAGTTACCCATACGCTTCATGGACCTAGCGAAACTTATGAATCGTCTCTTAGAGAAATAGCATTGGTATTGGATGTATCAAGAAGTATGGCGGATTCTATGGGGGAAAAAAGTAAATTATCTGTATTAAAGGATAATCAAGCATTTAATAATATTAAAGCTCAAATGTTAGACCAATATATATTCGAATCTGTACATTATGAAGAAGATATACCAAATGATGTTATAGTAAAAACGCTTCCTGAGGGATTTTCATTTGATGAAAATTCTAGAAAGCTTTCTGGATATTTAAATGCAGCTATGGTGAAAAATGTAGAAACAGGCAAATATGATTTTGTTTGTGAACCATTTACAATTTCTTATGGATTTTCAAAGAATGGTATATATACCTTTAATAAAGCTACATTAAATTATAAAGATCCTTTCAATAATAACATCCGTCAAGCAGAAGTGAATGATATGACTGCTACTGTAAATGGAGATTTATACCCAACAATCTCTATAGAAGTTCATGACGGGGATAGAAAAGTTGATTCTTCACCTTTTGTAACTGGTGATTCACCTCCGGCTAGACAAGAGTTACATTTAATTCATGCTGAAAAACTAAAGGCAGAAGAAGGAGCAACAGCTACAATAAATGTAAAAGGTAAAGATATAGGATCTACTAACTATGCATTTATAGAAAATAGATTTGAAGAGAATATTTCTTGGATTGATTTAGATACAACCATGGAAATTGTAAATCCTCCTGATTTATTAGATACAGAAGGATTAAAGTCAAGGTATTATGATGTAAATCATTTGCCTTTATTATCAGATGATGCCAAATGGTCTAAAAGATCAGAGGTTTATAAATATCCAAAAGATGAAATTAAAATTCGTTCAGGGTTTTTAGATCCGGTTGGCAGTAGCTATGCTCAAAAAGAAAATTATTTATTCTTTGGATTTCTTGGAGTAGAAGGAGTAGATTATAAAGAAGCGGCAAAATTCTGGGGTTATATCGTACCAGAAGAAAGTGGAGAGTATTATTTTGCAATACAATCAGATGATGGAAACTATGCCTATATTATTGTTGACGGGCAAAAAGTAGTGATTTCCGATCACTTTAAACCAACATCTCCTAATTTAACATATACTAACAACAAAGTATCTCTAAAAAAAGGAATTGCATATCCTATATATCTAGAATATTTTAACTATGGAGGAGAAGGTGAATTCCAGATTTTAAAGAAAGATACGCCTTGGAACTCATACACTGATGAAACGTATAAGTATAAAGACAATAGGGTATTGCAAAAACAGCATCAATCTAAATATAGAGTTCCTCCAAGCTGGTTTAGAGCAACTTCTAACAATGCCCCAGGGGAAAACCCGGAAGTAACCTTTGAAGCAACCAAATCAGTTGAATTTCCCGAAAAATCCGGAAAGTACTATATAGCGGCTAAAGCGGATAATAGTAAGGGATATACAAGAGAAGCAGTATATGGACCTTTTATTGTTGATAATACACCTCCGGAAATTACTTTAAACGGAGACAGGACTATGGAGATAACTCCTAACCTAAGTTTTGAAGATCCGGGAGCTACAGCAAAGGACTACAATTTTGAAACCAAGGAATATGATGACTTAGAAGTAGAAGTAGAAATTAAAAAAGGTGAAGAAGTAGTAGAAGCAATAGATACGACTAATATAGGAACATATACTATAATTTATAGGGCAGAAGATGAATTTGGAAATATTGCAGAAGAAACTAGAATAGTTAAAGTAATAGCAGGAGTTAAATTAGAACCTGATGTATTATATATAAAGAAAGGTGAAACGGCTACATTAACTGCAACAGTTACTCCTTTAGGTCATGAATTAGAATGGAGTAATAGTGATTCTAATATAGTTTCCTTACAACAAAACGGATTAACCGTAGAAGTAACTGGGCTTGAAGTAGGTCATACGCAAGTTAAAGCTAAAGATAGTGATATAACCAATATGGACGTATTCGATGTAAGTGATATATATGTATACGAATATGAAGAAGCGGATCAGAGTATGATAGTAGGTCAAACAAAGAAAATAATTGATATCCCTGCAGGTATGATTCTTACAACATCAAGCGCACCTTCAAAAGTAACCTTTAATACTTCTACTGGTGAAGTTACAGCTAATACTGTTGGAACTGAGTCAATCGATATCTCGATTGGATATGAAACACCGGAAGGAATCTTTGAAGAAGTAGCAGCCGTTAATCTTACAATGGATGTATTTAATGTAGAATTTTTAGATGCTGCTCCAACAGATTCTTCAACTTATTATGGATATTTATATCCTGATAAAGCTACCTTTAGATTAAAGTTTAAGGTTAGCACTCCTGCAGGGAAGTTCTTGCCGGAGAGTACTTTGAAAATGACACCAACATTTGCAGATATAGATATAGGATTAACTACAAGTATTGATAGTATCATCAAAGAGAGTATCATAATACCGGAAACAACTAATAATACAGTAGGTGTTCAAGGAAAAAGTTTCGATAGTTCTACAGGAACCATTTTAATTGATTTAAGTCCCTTGCCTGCAATGAACTATGAAACAATAGTTACAGTCAGCTTAGAGCCTGATTCTACTACAAATTTAACTATAGGTACCTATAAAGAATATGTAAAGGATAAAAAAACAGCATCATCAAATAATGCATTGGAAGTATCGGGATATAATATTACCCTAGGAACAGATGCCAATGGTAAAATAGAGATTCCAGTAGAAAATTCACCGGACATAAGATAATCTAAGAGGAAATAAGTAGGGAAGCTGCTTCCCTACTTATTTATGTTTATAAACTAAAGAAATATGATAAAATAAATAAAAAACAAAGGAGAAGCAGAATGAGTAAAATAGGAATCATCGGTGCCATGGAAGAAGAAGTTACAGCCCTTAGAAATAAAATGAAAAATAAAGAGTTAAAACAAATCGCCGGAATGGATTTTTGTCAAGGTATATTGGAAGACAAAGAAGTTATATTAGTAAAATGCGGAATTGGTAAAGTCAATGCAGCCATCTGTACCCAGGCTTTAATCGATAATTTTCATGTTCAATACATCATCAATACAGGAGTAGCCGGGGGCATCTATGAGAAATTAGACATCGGAGATATTGTTATTTCCAGTGATACCGTACAGCATGATTTTGATACCTCCGCTTTTGGTGATCCCATAGGAACAATCCCCAGAATGGATGAAAGCTTTTTTAAGGCGGATAGCAAGCTTGTGGAATTAGCTGAGAAATGTGCTGAAAATCTGCCGTCAAAGCCCAATGTGTATATAGGCCGGGTTGCCAGCGGCGATCAGTTTATTTCCAGCTCAAGGCAGAAGCAAGGGATATGGGATAATTTCAATGCGTATTGTGCAGAGATGGAAGGGGCAGCCATTGCCCATACCTGTTATCTGAACAAAATCCCCTTTGTCATTATACGTTCTATTTCCGATAAAGCGGATCACAGTGCAGATATTAACTTCCAGGAATTCGTGAAAGAAGCCGCAAAAAACTCCAATGAAATGATTATAGAAATATTAAAAAGTTTATAAATCACTTATTAAGGACAAAGTATATTTATCCTGTACAAAAGCCTGCAATTTTTGCAGGCTTTCTTTTATGTAAATATTTGACATTTTCAAATGCCCATGTATAATTAATAATATATGTAAAATAATGGAAGGAGCGTTTTCATGAAGTTTTTAAGTTATGAACAAATCACATGGGTACTACAGACATCTGTAGTAATATTTTTTGGTATTGGGCTGCTGAGTTTATTATTTTTAGGCATTCGTATCCGTTATTTTCAAAAGTCTCTTAACAAATGGATGAAAGAAAACAGGAGGCTGTCAAAAGACCCGGTACTGGATCATATCATTAGAACCTGCAAGTATTATAATGAGAAAGGCCAAGAGGAAATTAATACAGAAGCGGTTATTAAATCCAACTACTATAAGCAAAAAATATTCTTGATCCCTATATACTATTGGGAGCAGCTCATATCAAAATCAGAAATTCTTTCTTTGTTTTTAGGGTTACTGGGGACTTTTATCTTAGTACATGGGGAAATAGACGATGCCTTTTATCCCCTCATATTAAGTACCGGAGCGTTTATTGTTTTAGTTTTATTAGAAACAGTCTTTTCCCTCCAGGAAAAAAGAAGAATTCTCTTTACTCAACTGGAAGAGTATTTGGACAATTCATATCTGCCCAGCTTGAACAAAACCCCTGTCGCTTCTGAGATCTTAAAGGAAGAAAAGATAGAACCTTTATATATATACGATAAAATTCCTGCCCAAAAAGAAACAAAGGATGGGGAAGGCAATGAGCTAAAAGATAAGGAAATAGAATGGATTATTAAGCAGTTTTATGGAGAAGAAAAAAAGAGTATAAATTTATAAACCAATGATAATAATAGAAAAAGAATGCAGTAAATATTATTAACCAATGACTAGTTGAAATATGTCGAATCTCAAGGAGGAAGTTTATGGAGACTGCGAAGGTGAAATTACCCATAACGAACGAATACGGCTTTTATGAAATACGACTGGAAAGTATTGGAGGGTTAGGGGCGAATCTGAGCGGAAAGATTTTAGGAGAGTTGGGCGCCATTTATTTAGGGCTTAACAGTTCCAGCTTTGCCAGCTATGGTTCGGAAAAAAGAGGAACACCGGTTAAAGCATTTATTCGTTGGGCAGACCCCAGCCAGGAAATCAGAATCAATAGTCCCGTTGAAACTCCTCACTTACTTGGACTTTTCCATGAGAGATTGGCAGGAAAGATCCCAGTGATGCAGGGTGTAGGTCCTGATACAATCGTTGTGGTAAATACCGATGAAGAGCCAGATGTCATTCGTGACAGACTTAAAATGCATGCAGGTACACTCGTTTGTGTAGATGCCCTAAGATTTGCCATCGAAGCAAAGACAAGGGTTAATATGGTTATGCTTGGCGCCATGGCTAAAGCATCAGGATTCATCCCGTTAGAAGACTTAAAAGAGCTTGTAAAAGATACCTTAGGTAAAAAATATCCTGCAGCCCTGCAGTCCAACTTAGAAGGACTTGAAAAGGGATATAACAATATTGTAGTGAAGAAGTTTGAAGCCGATGGAAAATATCCTTACCAGGAATACAGCGAAGTAAAAAGAGAATGGGGTTATGATAACGCGCCTATTGGTGGCATCAATCCTCATTATGGCAGTACCATAAATAATGACTTATCAGGAAGCCGTGAAGGTTATATTCCCGTATTTAAAAAAGAAGCATGCATTAACTGCGGCATGTGTGACTCCACCTGCCCTGATATGGTATATCAATTTGTTCCCGGAGAATATAAAGGCAAACCTTCCATGATTAATTTAGGCCCGGATTATCATCACTGCAAAGGATGCCTGCGCTGCGTAGAAGTATGTCCTACCGATGCCTTAACAGCAGGAATAGAAAGAGAAGTAGACATTTGGAAAAACCATGTTCGAAATCAGGAACTGCTCGTAGAAAAGATGGAATTTGAAGATGTAGGACCAAACTCCTGGATGCGTTCCGAATCTTTTACAACCAATGAACTGAAATAAGGAGGCGAAACTATGGTAGAGCAAAAAGTTGTATTTGAAAGTGGTAACGAATTAGCAGCCTATGCAGCGAAACAAATTAACTATCATGTTATGGGGTATTATCCAATTACTCCTTCAACTCAAATACCGGAACATTTAGATCTCTTAAAAGCAGAAGGAGAACATGATATCGTCATGATTCCTGCAGATGGAGAACATGGGGCAGCAGGTATTTGCTATGGTGCGACAACCGGTGGAGGAAGAGTATTTAATGCTACTTCTGCCAACGGATTATTGTTTGCACTGGAGCAGCTTCCGGTACAATCCGGAACCCGTTTTCCCATGGTTTTAAATGTAGCCTGCAGAACTGTATCCGGTCCTCTTTCCATTAAAGGAGACCACAGTGATATTATGTATGCTTTAAATACAGGATGGCTGATCCTCTTTGCAAAAGATCCTCAAAGAGTATACGATTTTAATATCTGTGCTCTTAAAATTGCAGAAAAAGTTAAACTGCCTATTATCGTAGCCTTTGACGGATTTTTCACCAGCCACCAAAAACGAAAAGTAGAAATCATAGCCAACGATCAGGATGTCCAGAATTTTATCGGAAAGCTGGAATTAGAATACCATGCCCTGGATAAAGAAAAACCTGTCATCATCGGTTCCTACATGAATGAACCGGATGTACTAAACAATAAATATCAGCTTCACCTGGCTATGGAAGAAGCACGAAATGTCATCCCTCAAGTTTTCAAGGAATATGGAGAACTTACCGGCCGTATATACAGTATGGTAGAGGGATATATGATGGAAGATGCAGAAGCGGCTCTGTTCGCTCTTGGTTCCAGTTACGATACTGCAAGACTGGCAGTGGACAAGCTAAGAGAGCAGGGGAAAAAGGTAGGGGTATTTACAAGCAGCGTACTCCGTCCATTCCCAAAACAAGAGCTCTATGATATCTGCAAAAATGCAAAAGCGATTGTCGTAGCGGACAGACAAGACAGCTACGGGGCAGACGGGGGAAATATGACCCTTGAATTAAAAGCTGCATTGCAGGACTTTAAAGCCAATATAGAAGTAACCAGTTTAGTTTATGGCTTAAGCGGAAGAGACTTTTATATAGAAGACGGTATAGAAATGCTCAACCGGGCATACGATATCGCTCAAAAAGGAAAAGTAGAAAAACGTTTTGACTATTTTGGCCACTATCAAGGGAAACCGGACTATCAACCGCCGAAATACTTTGAACCCCTTATAGGAGATAAGGTTCGCCCAGGAGTAACATCCGTCACAGTGGATGAACAGACCGGCAAAATGATTGCTAAAGGAGGAATCGTAAAAGATTCCACCAGAATGCCAAAGAGATGGATAGCAGGGCACGGTGCTTGTCCTGGCTGCGGAATTCCTGTTAATGTGAATATGCTCCTTAGAGGAATCGAAGGAGAAGTTGTTCTTTTATTCCAAACAGGCTGTGGATATGTTGTTACCTCTCCATATCCGAAGAGTTCTTTCAGAGTAACCTTTATTCATAATCTGTTCCAAAACGGTGCAGCGACTCTTTCCGGTTTGGTAGAAATGTTCCATGAAAGACAAAGAAGAGGAGAATTGCCGCAGGGAGATAACTTTACATTTATTATGATCAGTGGAGACGGTGGTCTGGATATTGGTATCGGACCAGCTATCGGTGCTGCCCTTAGAAACCACAGAATGATTATTATGGAATATGACAATGGCGGCTATATGAATACAGGATATCAATTATCCTATACCACTCCACGGGGAGCAAGAAGTTCTACTTCCCATGTAGGAAAAGCTCAGGCAGGAAAAGCGACTTTCCATAAAGATACACCACAGATTTTTGCGGCTACCAATATTCCATATGTGGCAACCGTTGCAGAAAGCAATCCAACAGACTTTATTAAAAAGGCTGCAAAGGCTCAAAAATATGCCAATGAATACGGCTTAGCCTTTATCAAAGCCCTTTCTGCTTGTCCGCTGAACTGGAACGACAATCCAAGATATGAAAGAAGCGTAATCGATGCTGCAGTAAACTGCTGCTACCATCCGCTTTATGAAATAGAAGAAGGTATTACCACCATTACTTACAATCCAGAAGAGCGCAACAAGAAGATCCCTGTAATCGACTGGCTGAAAATGATGGGAAGAACAAAACATCTTGCAAAGCCGGAGTATGAAGATATCGTAAACAGCATACAACAAGAAGTAGATAGAAGATGGGAAAGACTAAAGGCTCGCCATGAGAGTCCTGTACTATAAACCAACTCGAAAGAGTTGGTTTTTTCAATAATTTTCAATAAATGATGTACCTGATTCATCACTTATGCTATTATATAAAGTAAATCATTGCTTTAACAAGGCTTTAGAGATAAAATCGAGAGGAAGATACCATGAAGATAAGAACAATCCTAGCATTTATTCTCGTTAGTGCTATCTTAGCAGGATGTACCTCTAATACCGCTTCTCTTCCAAAATCCGATGAACAACCTGGTGTAGAAATACCCATAGAACAGCGTGTAGAAGAACCAACTGAAAAAGAGGAAGAGGAGTTAGCAGAAGAAGAAAATAAAACAGAACAAGAAGAAGAGAAGGAAAAAGAAACAGACTCAGAAATTATAGAGGAACCGAAAGAAGAACCAAAAGAAGAGTCAAAAGAAGAACCAAAAGAAACTCCTAAAGAAGAGCAAAAACCAGTACAAAAACCTGCCAAAGAGACCTCTTCCCTTTCCAATGCTAAAAAGTCCTGGTGGTTTAAAAGAAATTCGGATCACTTGCCTCCGGGCGCTCAAAGTGAAATAGATCTGGCAAAATATGATGCCTATTATCTAGGCAATACTAAAGAAAAAAAGATATACCTTACCTTTGATGAAGGCTATGAAAACGGATATACCCCTAAAATATTAGACATCTTAAAAGAGCATAATGTACAAGCTGCCTTTTTTGTAACCAAGCCCTACATTAAAAGTCAGCCGGATCTGGTTAAAAGGATGGTAAATGAAGGCCATTTAGTGGGCAATCATTCCGTAAGCCATCCCAGCCTTCCTGATAAAAATAAGGAAGAAGTAGAATATGAAATTCTTGAAACTGCAAGATATTTTGAAGAAATAACCGGCACCCCTATGCCTTTATTCTTTAGACCTCCGGCAGGAGAATACAGTGAGAGAACTCTTCAAATTACAAAGGACTTAGGCTATAAGACGATATTCTGGAGTATGGCTTACAAAGATTGGGATGTAAATAATCAGCCGGGAAAACAGGCGGCATATGAGCATATAGTACAAAACCATCATCCGGGAGCTATCATTCTTCTCCATGCCGTATCCTCATCCAATACGGAAGCTTTGGGAGATATGCTTAAATATTTAAAAGATAAAGGTTATACCTTTGCTTCTTTAAATGAATTATAGTCATTATGGTATGGTTCGTTTTTATATCTCATGGTATAATTTCATTTGGTGTAGAGGATAAACATTATTTTAATATACTTTAATTTATTTTAAGGAGGATAAAAATGAAAAATATAGTTTTTGATTATTCTAATTCCGGTATTTCTAAAGAAGAAATACAGCATTCAAAGTGGCAGTTAGAAAGTGCTCATAAAATACTTCACGCGAGAACTGGCTCAGGTAATGACTTTTTAGGATGGATTGATCTTCCTTATGACTATGATAAAGAAGAATTCGAAAGAGTTAAAAAGGCAGCTCAAAAAGTTAGAGAAAACTCTGATGTATTTATTGTAATTGGTATTGGTGGTTCTTATTTAGGTGCCAGAGCGGTTATTGAGGGCTTAAATCATTCTTTCTACAATATGCTTCCAAAGGAAAAAAGACAGGCACCGGTAATCTACTTTGTTGGAAACAATATAAGCGGTACATATGTAACTCATCTTTTAGAACTGATTGAAGGCAAAGATGTAAGCATCAATGTTATTTCCAAATCAGGTACTACAACAGAGCCGGGTATTGCATTCAGAATCTTTAAAAAATACCTGGAAGAAAAGTACGGAAAAGAAGGCGCAAAAGAAAGAATCTTTGCAACTACTGACAGACAAAGAGGAGCCCTTCGCAAATTAGCTGATGAAGAAGGCTATGAAACCTTTATCATTCCTGATGATGTAGGAGGACGTTTTACAGTTCTGACTCCTGTAGGATTACTGCCTATTGCCGTTAGCGGAATAGATATCGATCAATTAATGGCAGGAGCAAAGGATGCAAGGGAAGAATATCAAGTAGAAGACTTTGAAAACAATCCTGCTTACCAATATGCTCTGATCCGCAACATTTTATATAAAAGAGGAAAATCAACAGAAATTTTGGTAAACTATGAACCAGCCCTTCACTACATTTCAGAGTGGTGGAAACAACTTTATGGAGAAAGTGAAGGCAAGGACAATAAAGGAATTTTCCCTGCTTCTGTAGACTTTTCAACAGATCTTCATTCCTTAGGACAATACATCCAGGACGGAAGAAGAAATCTCTTTGAAACCGTAATCAATGTTGAAACACCTAAATGTGATATTACCTTAGAAGCAGAAGAAGAAGACTTAGACGGATTAAACTACCTTGCTGGCAAGACCATGGACTTTGTAAACAAAAGAGCCTTTGAAGGAACACTTCTTGCCCATGTGGACGGCGGTGTACCAAATCTTGTAATCAATGTTCCGGAATTAAACGAATATTATGTTGGAAAACTTCTTTACTTCTTTGAAAAAGCTTGTGGTATAAGTGGATATATCTTGGGAGTAAATCCTTTTGATCAACCGGGAGTAGAAGCTTATAAAAAGAATATGTTTGCACTTCTCGGAAAACCAGGTTATGAAGAATTGAGAAACGAATTAATGAAGAGAATTAAATAAAAAAGTAGGGTAAATTTACCCTACTTTTTTACAAAAGAAGGTGTCATATGAGTAAAGAACAAAGGAAACAGGAAATTATAAAAATTTTAAAAGCTTCTAATAAGCCTGTAAGCGGAGGCTATCTTGCAGAAAAACTTAATGTCACAAGGCAAGTGATTGTTCAGGACATTGCCCTTTTGCGAGCGGAAAACATTAATATTATGGCCACTGCCAGAGGGTATATCTTCTACGGGGAAGAAAATCTGTCCCATAAAAGGGCTGTTACTGTATGCCATGGCAAAGAAGAAATCGAAGACGAATTAACTGCCATTGTAGATCTTGGGGGAAGAGTTCTGGATGTGATTATTGAACATCCGATTTATGGACAAATCACAGGAAATCTGATGATTGAATCCCGAAGAGACATAAAAGAATTCATGGAAATAATGCAAAAAAATAATACAGTACCTTTGCTTAGACTTACCAATAAAATTCATATGCATACCATAGAAGCTAAAAGTGAAAAAATATTAGACGAAATTGAAGAAAAATTAAAGCAAAAAGGCTATTTATACCTTGAATAATGATGGATGAAGTAAATTTTACACGAGAACGGTCGAACCGTTCTCGTGTTTTTACATTTTTATACAGACATTTTGAATTTAATATTGAGTTGTTACTTGTGAAATGATATAATAAATTCATAAGACTTATATTAGAAGGGGGAATGACTTTGGAGCAAAAAGATAAAAGAGATATTTCTTTAGAAAGAGCTCAGGTATTAAAAGAGAGAATAGATGATTATTTAATCAAACAGGAATCTATTCCGACAGGTTTAAAAAATGAAGAATACATACAAGAAAACAAGTACCGTATTATGAAAGTACTTGGAGCAACCAATGAGCAATGGGACGATTGGACCTGGCAGGTTTCTAACAGAATTACAGATGTTGAAACGCTGTCAAAGATTTTAAACCTCTCAGAGGAAGAAAAAAACCAAATCGAACTAGTCGGGAAAAAATACCGTTGGGCGGTATCGCCTTATTATGCCAGCTTAATGGATCCTAATGATCCTTCGTGCCCCATTAGAAAGCAAGCCATTCCTTCCATAGAAGAGCTGGCAGAAGGGGGAGAAGCGGACCCCATGGGTGAGGAATTCACTTCTCCGGTAGAGGGAATGACCAGAAGATATCCCGACAGGCTTATTATAAAAGTAACCAATCAATGTGCCATGTACTGCAGGCATTGTCAAAGACGGCGATGCATAGGGCAACAGGATTTAGCCCTTCCAAAAGAAGATTTGATACGATGCATACAATACGTAAGAGAGCAAAAAGAAATAAGAGATGTTCTAATTACTGGGGGAGATGCACTTCTTCTTTCTAATGAAAGGCTTCATTGGATCTTATCGGAGCTTTCAGAAATCCCTCATGTGGAAATGGTTCGTATAGGAAGCAGAACTCCCGTAACCATGCCTCAAAGAATAACCGATGAACTTTGTGAAATTCTTAGTAAATTCCCACCTATTTATCTTAACAGCCACTTTAATCATCCATTAGAAGTTACACAAGAAACCAAAAAAGCAGCCGATAAACTCTGCCGAGCAGGCGTTGTACTGGGTAATCAGGCAGTACTTCTAAGAGGAATCAATGACGATGTTCACGTGATGAAGAAACTAAACCATGAATTGCTTAAAATAAGAGTAAAACCCTATTATATTTTCCATCCTAAAGAAGTTATAGGGACCGGACACTTTAGTGTAAAAGTTCAAAAAGGCATAGAAATTATGGAATACCTTAGGGGTTATACTTCAGGTTTAGCCGTACCTACCTATATTATCAACGCACCAAAAGGAAAAGGAAAAACCCCAATTTTACCGAACTATATCGTTTCCTGGGGAGAAAACTCTGTAAAGATTCGTACTTGGGAAGGAGAAATATTGGATTATCCTAATTAGGCTAGGACAGTTGCCTTTCCAGTTGAAAATATCTCCACAGGCTGTATTTGATTCCAGAGGAAATAATATCCGCCATTTGCATCACTAAAGACAAACGGGTGTTTTGAAGAATGATCATATCCATAAATCCGCTGAAATTAACGATTCCCGTAATAAACAAGTCTCCAACGGGAGGGAGATTCTTTTGGACTCCTGCTCCCGGCTTAATAGAGCCTTCACCCAGTGTAATATAGCCTATATGATCCATTTTTCCAAGGCAGGCATCTATTGCAATAATAAGAGCCTTAGGATGTTTTTCGTCAATCATTTCAAGGGTTTCAGATAAATTTTTAGCATGAACCGGTTGATCCAGTGTACCGTATACAAATACATTAGGATAAGATATATGCTTTAACTTATAGCCTATAAGAGGCCCTAAACTGTCACCGGTCGCTCGATCCGTTCCGATACATAAAATTACAGCCCCGTTATAAAGGGGTATTTTTTTTGAAAAATATTGATAAAAGGCATCGCTGAATTCTTTAAAAGGATATGGAGCATTGATATTTATGTAAGTTTGAGAAATAGTATGTTTTTGTTGGAACAGCACATAATTACCACCTTTATGGGAAATAGTTATTCTTTAGTTTTCCATTTTTGAGAGCAATTATTTCAATTTATTGGTGGTAAATATTACAAATAGATAATTGTGTTTTTTTGGTGAAAAACCAAGATAAAAAAATTAAGACCCTCGACATGAATTTCTAAAAAATGTAAATTGGCTGTGATAATATATCCTCAAATAGGAATTATATGTACGAGGGGGATGAAATATGAGTGAGTTTTTTTATGGGCCAACGGATTCTTTCGATGAAATCGAAGAATTAGAAGAGATAGAGGAAAATAAACGCTCTTTTTTAGATAATGCGAAGCTCATAGGAGATACACCGACAGGAATTCAGGTTTATTTGGAGGATTATGTATATACCTACTTATATCAGTACGCTAAGCTGAACAGAGGAGAAGAAAAAGGAGCAGCGCTTGTTGGGTATTATACGGAAGAATTCGGAGAAAAGATGGCGATCATTAGTGGAGCCATTCAGTTTAAGCATTCTCTGTCTGAAGATAGGGTGCTTCTTACAGATGAAGTCATGAATGAAGTAAGAGCAAAGTTGAACAAATATTTTCCTGATTGCGAACTTATGGGATGGATGCATACCCAGCCGGGGTATGGGATATTTCTTACTACCCAGGATATTCGCCTTCAAAAGCAGTTTTTTGGGAAGCCCTATCAAACATTAATGATCATTGATCCCATCGAAAATATAGAGGCATTCTTCCTATGGGATAAGGAAGAAGTACGATCTGCCGAGGGGTATTATATTTATTATGAAAAAAACGAGCAGATGCAAAATTACATGGTAAACCACAAGGTAGGGGTCTCCAATGAAGAATTGCAGGAAAAAGAAGACGTAGTTATCCATTTTAGGAAAAAAGATAGGGCAAAAAGGCAGGAAATTCAAAACAAAAAGATCACCCGATTGGTTGTTTCTTTAAGTGTCGTATTGTTTTTAATGTGCGTTTCTATGGCAGTGGGACTCATTCAAAATAGGGAACGGCTCGCCAGGTTAGAGACCGAGCTTAACCACATGGACAAAAATTACACGAATCTATTAAGTCAGCTGCAAGAAAAGGATGTTCAAGTGGTGTTTGCAGAAACAGAAGATGCCATAGCGAATGAACCGCAAGAGACTCCCGACATTGCAGTAGAAGAAACAGAAGACGCCATCATTATAGAAGAAGAACCTAAAGAAGAAGTAAAACAGGAAGCAAAAGAAGAAGCAGAAAAAGAAACCGAAAAAGCAGCAGAACAAGCATCAAAACCCCAGCAAGAACCGAGCTATGATACATATACGGTAAAACAGGGGGACAATCTCAATAGAATATGCTATCAACATTACAAAACAACGGCTTTTGTAGATGAAATCGTAGAAGTCAACAAGCTTGAAAGTCCGGACAAAATTTATGAGGGGCAGGTTTTAAAGCTTCCTCGTTTATAATACAGTAGGGCGGCCCTTGGGCCGCCCATACTTATTGCCATTTTTCCATTTCTATTAACAGCTCTTCAAATACTTTTAATGCCTTTCTGATCGGTTCAGAAGTATTCATATCTACTCCGGCTTTCTTTAAAATATTGATGGGGTAGTCTACACTTCCGCTCTTTAAGAAGGTCATATAATCCTCAAGAGCACCTGGCTCTTCCTTCAGGATTCTTTCCGACAGGGCAATGGCTGCAGAATAGCCTGTAGCATACTTATACACATAGAACGCATTATAGAAATGAGGAATTCTTGCCCATTCAAAATCAATTTCAGAATCTACTACGATATGAGGGCCATAATACTTAATGTTTAAGTCTCTATATAAAGTTGCCAGGGAATCTGCCGTTATGGCTTCACCTTTTTCCAATATTTCATGGGTTAGTTTTTCAAATTCTGCAAACATGGTTTGACGGAATAGGGTGCCTCTAAACTGTTCCATAAAATGATTCATAAGATATGCCTTTTTCTTTTCATCTTCTGTTGTCTTTAAAAGATGCTGCATAAGGAGGGCTTCATTTACCGTGGAAGCAACCTCTGCTAAGAAAATAGGATACTGAGCATATACATAGGGCTGCGTTGAATCGGAATAATAGGAATGGAGGGCATGCCCCATTTCATGGGCCAGGGTAAATACATTGTTAATATTATCCTGATAATTTAGAAGCACATAAGGATGCGTACCATAAGCCCCCCAGGAATATGCTCCGCTTCTTTTTCCTTTATTTTCGTATACGTCAATCCAGCCTTCCTTAAAGCCTTGATCAAGGACTTTAATATAATCCTCTCCTAAAGGCGCCAATCCCTCTTTCACGATTTCCATGGCTTCTTCATAGGGAATCTTCATATCCACATCAGCTACGATGGGCGTATATAAATCATACATATGAAGCTCGTCTACCCCCAATAGTCGCTTTCTGAGGGCAACATATCTGTGCATCAATGGCAGTGCTTCATGTACGGTATCAATTAAATTGTTATACACTTCTACAGGAATATTATCGTCAAAAAGCGCATATTCGAGGGCTGAAGGGTACTTTCTCATTCTGGCAAAAAATACGTCTTTTTTGATGCTTCCATGATAGGTTGCAGCGATGGTGTTCTTTTGCTTAATATAACTGGAATATAAGGATTTAAAAGCAGCTTTTCGAATTTCCCTGTTGGGGCTTTCCATAAGGTGTATAAAACGTCCTTTGGTCACTTCGATTGTTTCTCCATTTTCACCTTCAATGGGCGGGAAAGTCATATCGGCGTCATTAATCATGGAGAAAATATTTGAAGGTGCTTGCCCCAGTTCCGAAGCTTCAGCCAAAAGCTGTTCGCTTTCCTTAGAAAGAATATGTTCCTTTTGTCTAAGCAAATTATCGATAAGATGTGCATATAAACCAAGCTCATTATTCTCTGTTAAATAATTTTTTAATGTAACTTCCGACAGGGATAAAATTTCAGGAATAATAAAGGAAGAAGCAGAAGCCAGTTTAATCGACAGGGATTTTGCGCGATCTGCCAAGCCTTGATAAAAACTGTTGGAAGTATCCTCATGGAGTTTCATATGGGAATAGACATATACCTTTTCTGCCATTAGAGACAATTGGTCATTAAGGACTAAACAATCCAGAAGTACCTTGGATGAATTGGACAGTTGGTTTTGAAACTTAGATAAATCCGGAAGGGAATCTTCCAGTTTTTTCATGTCTTCTTTACATGCTTCATCGGAAGGGTATAAGTCTTCCAGATGCCATTTGTATTTTGGATCTAATTCCTCCCTAAGAGGGAGCGTATTGGATTGATCTGACATATTAAGACTCCTTTCATTTGTTTGTGATCTTATAGATATATTATATACTACAAATTACGAAACTAATAACTTATGTATAATTCTTCTTTATAATATTATAAATTCAAAAATAATAATTATTTAAAAATAATCTTTTATTATATTTTATTTTCTTTAAAACCAAAAATGAGTTGACGAAAATTAAAAGAAATGCTATCATAATTTTGTGGATAATTTTGTGGATAAGTATGTGGATAATATGTGAATAACATGTGTATAACATGTGAATAAACAAATATTATCTACATATCATTTCACCTTATTTGGATAAGAAATCCCCGTTTCTTATTGATGTTCACCGGATATATGATCCGGTATTTTTTTGTGGATAACTAATTGCATGTATAATTTGCCACCTAAGGTAAAGAATAAAGAGGTAGAAAGAATTAGGATGGTGAAATATACATGACTGTTTTACAAACAATAGAGGACTTTATTGCTTACGTAAACACTTCTTTAATTCAAAAACCTCAAGATATCAAATGTATTTCATTGCTATACGAATATTTTAGGCAGAAGGAGCCGAATTTAGAGCTTGAAGATTTGGACCAAAGATTTCTGGATGAATTTTTTTTGTATTGGCTCCCAAAGAAAAATAAGAAACTATCCGATGATAAAATATATTATCTTTTTCCGGCTATTCAAAGATATTTTACATATTTAAAAACCAAACATAAAAAAGAAGTAAGTCTTTTTAAACCCCTTGATAAGTTTGTAGAGGATTTTGTGCGAATCATTCATTTATCCAGGGCGTTCTCAAGATTTGTAGGGAATCCGGTAATCAGTACGGACCCTTTAGTCATCGACTTAAGATGCTATAAAGAAAATAAAATCAAGAAACACACAAAAGACAAAAGTGGTGTATTTGAGCAGGGATATTTTGAAGTATTAGACATTGCTCCTGATTGTTCCATTACCATAAAGAAAAAGCCATCGGGAAGATACGCCAAAGTCCTTTTAGACGATAATTTAATTCCTTATCTTAGGAAAGGAGACATCCTTCATTTACGAATGACGAGAAAGTTATTTTTTACTTACTGGGAAATCGAAGACATAAAAACCTGTTATTTAAAAGAAGCGTTAGAATATCTTAGTTAAGAAATCCCCTCGATTTTTATCTTACTTTACATTTCCCCGAAAATATAAGATAATAGGCTTAGAACAAACGATAGCTGTTTTGAGGGGAGAT
>JAAYPH010000006.1 GCA_012519955.1 Candidatus Epulonipiscium sp. | reverse complement strand
ATCTGCGGTCAAGGTCGTAGGGTCAACGCTGAATGTCAGTGTCAAGCCTGTTGAGTCCGCTGTGCCTGATGTTCCACCGGTTTGTACCGCACTCTCAAAGGTGACGGCTGTCGGTGTAGGATCAATCGGTGTGGGACATCCTGCCAAAAGCAGGATTCCTGCAATTGCAATCACTGTGAATACAATTTTTTTCATCTTTTCCTCCAAAGTTTTTTTCCATGCCATTATAGCAGGGTTAAAGCCTTAATTCTTAGCACGCATGGACGCGGGCTCTTTTTTTCGTACCAGCTAAGCCCAGCCCTTGCCGATAACGTTCCGAGAATAGGCGAAGTTGGCCAACGGCCAATTTGGGTGAAGCGAAGCGTAACCGCCTATTCTCTGTTATGTTTAGTGCCCGGCGGCCTCTATGAATCTCCCATAAAGTACACGGATGTACTTTATGGGCTCTTTAATATATATAAATCATCATGTAATTTTAATTTTCCATCTATCTTTATTCCAGCTTCTCCAGAATTCATTTCTTGAGTATCAATGCCATTTGACTGGATGTTTGTTATTTCCATTTTTTCATATTTATAAAGTGTCTTCTTAAAAATAATAGTACCAATTGATATTTTTGTTTGTATTTCGTTTATGATAGCAATTTCTCCATTCTGATATATCTCAGATACAGTTCCTATTTTTATTAAATTACTCGGTTTAAACTCAATATATCCATTTTCTATCAAATTTTTCTGAGCACTCTCTTTCGATATTATTCCTGCGCTTATATTAAAATACAGATTAAATAAATCCCATGTAGTGCAAAGGCCCCTTTTATTAAGATTTGCATCTCTGACCTGATCATCTGTGAATGGAGGATTGTCTCTTTCAAGAGGAGGAAGATGTCGTTGATGATTAACAATGTATAAACCAAAAACATCAAATTTCCCTCTTTCTTCACATCTTCGACTTCTTATTTTCGAAATCTGTGCACATTCATCATCTTTAGAAGTTCCGCCAATTCCCTTTGCCTCAATTATTAGTAGACCATTTTCTAATTCAACTTGAATATCTTCTTCTTTTTTATTTTCCTGTTCTTTATCCATATCTGTAATTTTTTGGAATCCAAGCCAAGATAAGTATTTGATAATATTCTCAACTAATTCATCTCCTGAAGCGGTAAGAATTTTATGTAGAAAAATAAATTTTTCAGTATTTGTATTTATTTCTTCATTTATGTCATTGAGCTCCCTCTCATGTCTTTTCATGATAGAATTCTTTTCCTCTATTAATTCCTTATGATTTGGAAGAAAATAATCGGGAGCTTTTGTCCAAGATGCCGTTGTATGTTCTGGAAAAATCTGAGGTGTTACACTCGGAAGAACTTCTGTCAACAATTCTTTAATAAATGGTCCTTTTTGTTCTATTTCAGGAAAAACGAACACCCATTGCTTATTATTGACTTCTGCGTATCCAACAATCTCATCAGAATCATTATACAGCAATGGCACAAAACTTTTGCTTTCTACGCTTTTACCATTAACCCAGTCTTTGGGATGATAAAAAACAATGCGATAATCCATCATATCTAAATATTTATTTAATGAGGAATGAAATATAGTAGCTTTATTACTTACTTTTATATTCTTTCCACTTTTATTTCCCGAATAACGGATACCATTAGGAAGGAATCCATAATTATTCTTTTTCACTGTATCTATAATATTTGCATATCGACCACTATCATTATTAGAAATTTCATATTCAATCTCATTGAATGTGTTTGCAAAAACAATTACCATCGAATCCTTTTCAATCATATCCGATAATTGTTTCGTAATCAGTGATGAAGAATATGGTCGTGGATCAAAAATGTTTTTTGGATATCCACAATATAAATATAAATCTTGTTTTGTCGTAACATTTTGTTTGACATGATCTTCTGGTTTATAATCAATCACATTTTTAGAAATTAGATCAAAAATCAGAATATCAAATTCGTGAAGATTGTCTGGTATATCACAATTCAATAAACAATTATGACCTTTATTGTAATCATTTTGTATCTTGACAACTGGCCCAAATGATCCTTTATAGACTTCGAAACCAGCTTCATTTAGCAAAATTCGATCTGATTCTTTCAAGTCGAACGAGCACAATTTTGGCTTTTTATATAATTTACTAATTTTAATCTCTTCTTTTTCTTCTTTAGATTCCTGAATCATTTTTTGTTTGTTTTTTTTCTTTTTAGAAAACATTTCAAATTATCCTCCTAAATGATCCGAGGCCACGGATGGCCGAGGACGATAAAGCTTTTAGCCGGGCATTGAACATAACTCCCTATTACACGCAATTGTGCGTGTATAAATCCTTTGTCTATTTTTTCTCTTGCGTGTAATTGCCATATACGTTCGGTTACACGCAGTCAAGTTCATCAAAGGGGCTTACAACTCGACTGATTAGTTTATTTGACACATGAGTGTAAATTTCTGTTGTTTTTGAACTGCTGTGTCCCAGTAATTCTTTAAGCGT
>JAAYPH010000078.1 GCA_012519955.1 Candidatus Epulonipiscium sp. | reverse complement strand
CCTATGAAAATTCGAGAGGTATCCATAGGCATAGAAGAGTACAGCTTTTATCAAAATAAAAGTCTGGAAGACATTTCTTATTACGATGGAGGGGACTTGGACCTTCCATTTGGAAATGTCGATAAATGTTTGTCACTTATTTCACAAGCAACCAGGGAAGTTTTAGATGATAATAAATTTCCGATCGTGCTGGGGGGAGAGCATTTAATAAGCCTTCCGGTAATCGAAGAAGTTTACAATAAATATAAAGAGGATTTGGTATTAATTCATATTGATGCCCATGCGGATCTTAGAGAAGACTATATTGGTGAAAATCGATCCCATGCAACGGTTATCAGGCGCTGCTGTGATTTTATAAACCCTAAAAATATATATCAATTCGGTATTCGTTCCGGAACGAAAGAAGAATTTGAATTTGCTAAGAAGAATTTGAATTTCTATCCATTTGAGGTACTAGAACCCCTTAAAAAATGTCTTCCGGAATTGAAGGGAAGACCTGTTCATGTTACCCTGGATATCGACGTGTTGGACCCAGCCTATGCCTGTGCTACCGGAACCCCTGAAGCTGGCGGCATATCATCAAAGGAAATGATTGAAAGTATCTTGCTTTTTAAATCTCTCAACATCGTAGGATTTGATTTGGTTGAAGTTTCCCCGGTATACGATGTTGCGGATCGCACTTCTCTATTAGCAGCTAAACTTATTAGAGAGATGATGCTTGCAGTCTCAAAGTAGGTGATGAATTGTTTTTAAATACCAAATTGACAGATATGATCCATGAAATATTAATACCAATCATTAAACCGGGAGATACTATAGTGGATGCAACGGTTGGCAACGGTTTTGATACTTTGTTTTTGGCAAAAGCTGTAGGTCCCCTGGGCAAAGTTATAGGGTTTGACATTCAAGAGCAAGCGATAGATTATGCAAGGCAAAGACTGGAGAGTGAAGGATTAACTGAGAGAGTCAGTCTTATTCATGATTCTCACAGCAATATAGATAAGTATATATCCCATCCTATTGGTGGAGCCATGTTCAATTTAGGCTATTTACCTGGTGGGAATGAAGGAATTATCACTAAAGCTGAATCGACTCTGGAAGCATTAGAAAAGATTTCTTGTTTATTATCCCGGGGAGGATTTATCACTATTATAAGTTATTGGGGACATTCCGGCGGAAGCGAAGAAAAAGAAGCTGTAGAGCAATTCTTAAGTGAACTGGACAATAAAACATTTATTACTGCAAAGTTTAATTTTTTAAACCGTTCTGGAAGTCCGCCGATTGTTTATTTAGTTCAAAAGTTATAAATTTAGGATAGGATGTCTTATATTTTTTAAAATACTTGCATAGATTGGAATAATACTGTAGAATAAAATTGGCGATTGTCGCGTTTTTAACAGAGCCTAAAATTTAAAAATGGAGGGTTATAAATGAGTACATTGTCTAAAGTAAATGAACTCGATGCGCGTCGTTCCGCAATAAAAATGGGCGGCGGTGAAGCAGAAATCAAGAAACTTCACAGTAATGGCAAATTGACTGCCAGAGAACGCATTGAAAAATTTCTTGATGAAAGCAGTTTTGTAGAAATTGGTACATTTGTTACACATCGTTCTACAGCCTTCAATATGGCAGAAAAAAATGCTCCTGCTGATGGTGTTGTTACAGGGTATGGTACTGTCGAAGGCCGTTTGGTATATGTATACAGCCAGGATTCTACCGTTTTAGGAGGATCTGTGGGAGAAATGCATGCCCAAAAAATTAT
>JAAYPH010000077.1 GCA_012519955.1 Candidatus Epulonipiscium sp. | reverse complement strand
TAGGAATTTGGTGCTTTTGTAAGGTTTCATAGTAAATTTGTTCTTTGATATCATAAGAGTAACTGTTTTTAGCTCTTAAAAAGGCAATATCCCTATGGCCCAGCTTGATAAGATATTCCAGGGCCTGTAAAGCGCCCATCTCCTGGTCGTTAAGAACAAAATTGCAGCGGATTCCCCGGTGATAGCCATTAATGAGCACCAGAGGGATTTTTTTTGCACATTCCTCATAGAAACCGTTTTCTATGTTCTCATATCTCGGGTCTATAACCAAAACACCGTCTACTTGTTTTTCTAAGAGATTTTGCATTTGGATTCTTTCGGATTCTTCTTTTCCATCGGTATCACATAAAAACAGGGAAAACGCTTTTTGACTGCAGACTTTCTCTATGCCTTTTACCACAACGGGAAAGAACAAGTTGGTAATACTGGGTACAATAACACCTATGGTATGGGTGCTTTTTCCGATGAGGCTTCGTGCGAGATAATTGGGTTTAAAATTCAGTTCTTTTATGGCTTCTTCAACCTTTTGCCTTGTTTCTTCTTTTACGGGATAATTATTGTTGATGACTCTGGATACGGTGGTAATCGATACCCCTGCGTACTTTGCCACATCTGCTATGGTCGGCTTTTCCAATGGTACGCCTCCTTTATAGAAAAGGTTTTCTATAAATTGAGCATAGCATATTTAGTTAAAACTTTCAAGATAAAATCTTATAAATCCAAAACATAAATAAGTGTGAAAGTAGGTTCACTACTTATTAAATTTAAGGGTTTATTTTTAAATAAAGTATGATATAATAAAAATAAAGAAAGCACCAGTGCGCTAACACTGATGCTCCCTGAATGCTTTGCATTTGGGGCTATGAAGTTCTCAATATAATTTAGGAATTATTTGAGATTAGAACGGTTACTTTTCCAGGGTGAATCGTTCTTTTCTTTTACCTTTAATTCCAGATTTAATCTTGGAACTTTGATAACCAGCTTAAACTAATGTACAAAAAGGTAGGGATATTTTTCCCTACCTTTTTGCTTGGGTGCGGATTAAGTCCATGACTATGTCAATGCCGTTGGCGCTTTTGCTTTTTCCCATTGATTCGATATATTGATGTCGATTACGATAAGTGTCTTTAATCATTTGTATTAAGGTTTCTTCCGTTAAGTTTTCTTCTTCCAATACCTGACTAAAGCCTTGCTTTTTAAAGGAACGTGCGTTTAGTATCTGATCCCCTCTGCTTGCCCTTGCAGAAAGAGGAATTAAGATATTGGGTTTTTTCATGCTCAGGATTTCTGCTATAGAATTTGCCCCTGCTCTGGAAATAAAAATATCCGCAGCTGCAAAAAGGTGGGGCAGTTCTTCTTTAACGTATTCAAATTGTTTATAGCCTCTTGTATTTTCTAAAGACTCGTCCTTATTGTTCTTTCCGCAGATATGTATGATATTAAAGGCCGGAAGCAATGCAGGAAGGGCTTTTCTCAATACAGTGTTAATCGCTACCGAGCCAAGACTTCCTCCCATCATCATAAGGATGGGTTTTGTGTCGTTAAAGCCGCACAGTTTTAGTCCTTTTTCAGCTTTTCCCTGAAAAAGTTCCTCCCTGATGG
>JAAYPH010000076.1 GCA_012519955.1 Candidatus Epulonipiscium sp. | reverse complement strand
TTTTATTACATAGGAAATTCCTTCGGATTTCCTATGCAATAAAAAGCCCTTCGGGCAGAATGCACACTCGCGCGCATTGTTTTTGTCGGCTTTGCCGACCGCGCTCGGCGCTAGAGCTTCGCTTGCGAAGCTCTTTCTTGTTGCCACTTTTTTATAGTATACATATCCTATATACTTTTTACACAAAATAAAAAGAAAATTTGTATAGGAGAGACTGAAATGGTAAAAGAGAAATCAAATTCTTATTGGATTGCTTCCACCAAAGAGACCAATTACCCTCAGCTTTCAGAGGATATATCTGTTGACGTTGCCATTATCGGCGGAGGGATGGTTGGCATTAGTTCTGCCTGGTATTTAAAAAAAGAAGGATTAAAGGTTGCCGTTATAGAAGCCAAAAAGATTTTAGAAGGGGTAACAGGAAATACTACGGCAAAAATTACGGCACAGCATCACCTGATCTACGATACTCTTATTAAAAAATTTGGAGAAAACATAGCACAGCAATATGCCAATGCAAATTTATGGGCCATAGAAGAGATTGCTAAGATCATTAATGAAAATGGCATAGACTGTGATTTTATAAGACAGCCGGCTTATATTTATACCCAGTCGGAAGACTATATAAAGCAGATCGAAGACGAGGTTAAGGCTGCACAAAAATTAGGCATCAATGCTTCCTTTGAGTCAAATCTTCCTCTGCCTTTTTCCATTAAGGGCGCCATGAGATTTGACAATCAGGCTCAATTTCATCCAAGAAAATACCTGCTTCCCTTGGCGGAAAAAATTCCAGGGGACGGAAGCTTCATATTTGAGAATACAAGAATGAAAAATATAGAAGGAGAAAACCCTTATACAGTCATTACCACAAGTGGGAAAATTACTGCGAAATACGTTATTATTGCATCTCACTTCCCTGTATACGATCATTTTGGATTCTATTTTGCCAGAATGTATGAATCAAGAACCTATGCCTTAGGTATGAAGATCAAAGAGAAATTCCCCGGGGGCATGTATCTTTCTGCAGAAAGTCCAAGCCGTTCTCTTCGTTCACAGCCTTATGAAGATAGTGAACTAGTAATTCTTGTAGGAGAGGAGCATAAGACAGGGCAGCATAAGGAAGCATCAGAACATTACAGAAAGTTAGAGGCATTTGCCCGTGAACACTATGAGGTAGAAGATATTTTATATCATTGGTCTGCCCAGGATTGTATGCCCCTTGACGATATTCCTTACATCGGACGTATTACTTCAACCGCAGCCAATATGTATGTGGCTACAGGGTTTAAAAAATGGGGAATGACCCACAGCGTTGTAGGAGCAGCCATTATTAGAGACCAAATTCTGAACAGACAAAACCCTTGGGAAGAAGTATATAATCCTTCAAGGTTTACCCTTAAGCAGTCGGCTAAGAAATTCTTTGAAATCAATGCAGATGTGGCAAAGGAACTTATTTCAGGGAAATTAGAAATTCCTCAAGATACCCTAAAGGATTTAAAAGAAGAAGAAGGCTCAGCCATTGAGATTGAAGGCAGAAGAATAGGCGCGTATAAAGACCATAAGGGAGAAATACATCTAGTAGATACCACTTGCAGTCATATGGGATGTGAATTAAAATGGAACGATGCTGAAAAGACATGGGACTGTCCTTGCCATGGTTCAAGATTTACCTACAATGGAGAGGTTATAGAAGGTCCGGCAGTTAATCCTCTGCAAAGACTAAAAATACGAGAATAATGTAGAAATATCACTATTTTATTTTACTAAAACGACGCCAATATGATATAATGATAAAATTGGAATGGAAGAAAGAAGTAAGGGGGAACACGAATGACTGATCAACTTAAATCCTTGATTATACCTGAAGGATATTGCTCGGTATTATCTGTAAGAGAAACTGAAGCAGCTATAAAAAAATTAAAAGATTACTTTGAAAATAAATTGGCGGAAGCATTAAATTTATCGAGGGTATCTGCACCTTTATTTGTTAAGACCGAAACGGGATTAAACGATAATTTAAATGGGGTTGAAAGACCGGTTTCATTTGATGTCTACGGCATTGGAGGAAAAACGGTTGAGATCGTACATTCCCTGGCGAAGTGGAAAAGAATGGCCCTAAAACAATATGGCTTCTCTGTTGGTGAAGGGTTATATACCGATATGAATGCCATAAGAAGGGATGAAGATTTAGACAATTTACATTCTGTCTATGTGGACCAATGGGACTGGGAAAAAATCATCACAAAAGAGCAAAGAAATCTTGAAACCTTGAAAGAAATCGTTAGAAAGATATATAATGTATTCAAAGATACAGAAAATTACGTAACAAACTTATATCCTGTGATTAAGCCGATTTTACCGGAGGAAATTACGTTTGTTACGACACAGGAATTAGAAGACAGATTCCCAAATTTAACTCCTAAAGAAAGAGAAGATGCTATTGCAAAAGAAAACGGAGCTGTTTTTATAATCGGAATCGGTGGGAAACTCAATTCCGGGGAAAAACACGACGGTCGTTCTCCCGACTATGATGATTGGTCTTTAAATGGAGATATCATCTTTTGGTATCCAGTATTAGATCGATCTTTTGAACTCTCTTCTATGGGGATTAGAGTAGATGAAGAAACTCTATTAAAACAACTTCAAATTGCAGGCTGTGAAGAGAGAAAGGAATTAGAGTTTCATAAAAAACTTCTCAAAGGAGAACTACCTTATACAGTAGGTGGAGGAATCGGTCAATCCAGACTTTGTATGTTTTTCTTAAGAAAAGCTCATATTGGAGAAGTACAGTCCTCCGTATGGTCGGAAGAAATGATTGACTCCTGCGAAAAAGCTAATATTTATTTACTGTAGAGATAAAAAAGATTTATCTAAGAGAGGAGAAGAGTAAAGTGAAGTATATAATGGTTAAAGAATTATATAGGAAAACAGAAGAATATGCGGATAAGAAAGTAACTGTAGGAGGATGGATAAGAACCGTTCGTTCCTCCAAAACCTTTGGGTTTATAGAATTAAATGATGGTTCATTTTTTAAAAACGTTCAAATTGTATTTGAAGACACTCTGGAGAACTACCAAGAGGTTTCAAAGCTCAATGTTGGATCTGCGATTATTGTAGAAGGAACTCTTGTTCAAACCCCCGAGGCAAAACAGCCTTTTGAAATTAAAGCAAGCTCTATTACAATAGAAGGTACATCTTCTCCGGAGTATCCTCTTCAGAAGAAAAGACATTCTTTTGAATTCTTAAGAAGCATTGCCCATCTACGCCCCAGAACCAATACTTTTTCAGCAGTATTTAGAGTAAGATCCTTGGCGGCATATGCAATTCATCAATTCTTTCAAGAAAGAGGATTCGTTTACGTACATACACCTATTATTACTGGAAGTGATGCAGAAGGTGCGGGAGAAATGTTTCGTGTTTCCACAATGGATTTAAACAATCTTCCAAAGGATCAGGACGGAAACGTAGATTTCAGCAGAGACTTTTTCGGAAGAGAAACCAACCTTACGGTAAGCGGACAACTTTCAGCAGAAACCTATGCTATGGCATTTAGAAATGTATATACCTTTGGTCCGACCTTTCGCGCAGAAAACTCAAATACAGCAAGACATGCGGCAGAGTTTTGGATGATCGAGCCTGAAATGGCCTTTGCAGATTTGAAAGACGACATGGTTTTAGCAGAAGAAATGTTAAAATACATCATTCAATACGTTATGGACAATGCTCCGGAAGAAATGGAGTTCTTTAATAACTTTATAGACAACACATTGTTTGAAAGATTAAGCAACATAGTGAACTCTGAGTTTGGACATATTACTTATACAGAAGCAATAGAACTATTGAAAAAGGCCAATCATCAATTTGAATACCCGGTAGAATGGGGAAGCGACCTTCAAACAGAACATGAAAGATATATCACAGAAAAGATATTTAATAAGCCAGTTTTTGTGACGGATTATCCAAAAGACATTAAAGCATTCTATATGAGACAAAATGATGACGGAAAAACCGTTGCTGCTATGGATTTATTAGTACCTGGTGTAGGAGAAATCATTGGCGGAAGCCAGAGAGAAGAGCGATTGGATGTATTAGAAAGAAGAATCAAAGAATTAAACATGAAAGAAGAAGACTATTGGTGGTATCTTGATACAAGAAGATATGGAGGAACTAAACACGCCGGCTTTGGTCTTGGATTTGAAAGAGCTATTATGTATATAACGGGAATGTCAAACATAAGAGACGTTATTGCATTCCCCAGAACAGTAAAAAATGCAGAGTTCTAACAAATCAATACTAAGGAGGATCATTCAATGAATAAGATTGAGCAGCTCACTGTCAATACCATACGTGTTTTATCAGCGGAAGCGGTTCAAAAAGCAAATTCTGGACACCCAGGCTTACCTTTAGGTGCAGCCCCAATGACATATACTCTCTGGGCAAAACAATTAAAGCATAACCCCCATAATCCAAATTGGGTAAACAGGGATAGATTTGTATTATCAGCAGGGCATGGCTCCGTGTTATTATATTCTTTACTCCATTTATTTGGATATGGATTAACAATGGATGATTTAAAAAACTTCAGGCAATTTGGAAGCAAAACTCCGGGACATCCTGAATACGGTCATACAGCAGGGGTTGAGACTACAACCGGTCCTTTGGGACAGGGAATTGCAACGGCAGTTGGCATGGCACTGGCAGAAAAGTATTTGGCTGCTCATTTTAATCGTCCCAATTACAATATTGTAGATCATTATACCTTTGTTTTAGCTGGAGACGGCTGCATGATGGAGGGGATTTCATCAGAAGCTGCATCTTTGGCAGGAACATTAAAATTAGGGAAACTCATCGTATTATACGATTCCAACAATATTTCCATCGAAGGTCAAACGGATATTGCCTTTACAGAAAATGTAGGAAAGCGTTTCGAAGCCTTCCACTGGCAGGTTTTAACCGTTGAAGACGGAACGGATATCAATGCGATTAACAAGGCGATTGAAGAAGCTAAGAAAGAGACCAATAAACCTACTTTAATTGAAATCAAGACACAAATCGGCTATGGCGTTCCGGCTAAACAAGGAAAAGCTTCAGCCCATGGAGAACCCTTAGGCGCAGATAATATAACGGCTATGAAAGAATTCT
>JAAYPH010000075.1 GCA_012519955.1 Candidatus Epulonipiscium sp. | reverse complement strand
TGAAACACAACATAAGAAAAATAGGGATTTTTAGTATAGATATTATTTTGATTAATTTGTCTATTGTTATTGCGTATTACCTGCGTTTCGGTCGTAGAATGCCTATAGATTATCTTAAAGTTTATTTTCAAATGGCTGTTTTTGTGACATTTGTAAAGTTACTTGTATTTTATTATATGGGTTTATATCAACCTATTTGGAAATATGCTGGTATTGATGAAATTATTAATTTATTTTTTATGGTGTGTATGGCCAATGGAATAATTATTATCGGTATTTATTTTTTGAGTTTAAAGGTGCCGCGTTCTATTTATGTCATTTCCACAATGATTGATCTATTGTTTATTGGAGGCACCAGGTTTATAAAACAGATTTACAATCGATTAACTTTTCAGGAAAATATTTTTGCAAAAAGAAAAAGAAAGAGAGTTATGATTATTGGAGCAGGAGAAGCAGGAGGACTCCTGATACAAAGCTTTAAAAATCATCCTTCATCCAATCGTATTCCCATATGTTTGGTAGATGATGATCCCCAGAAATTAAGGAGAAAGATTAATGGGGTTCCTGTGTTGGGAGATAGGGATATGATTTCTCTTTTAGCATACGGTAAGAAGATTGATGAGATTATAATCGCTATCCCATCCATTAATAAAAAGGATTTAGCTGAAATTATTCATGAGTGCAAGAAGACCCAATGTGTGATTAAAATTCTTCCGTCTATCAATGAAATCAAAGAGTTTACTGGAAATATTCAGGACATATTGCTCCAAAAAATGAGACAAGTTAATATTGAAGATTTACTTGGAAGAGAGCCAGTGGACTTAAACATTGAGGAAGTTTCCAGCTATATTGAAAATAAAGTTGTCTTAGTGACAGGGGCAGGAGGTTCTATAGGCTCCGAGCTTTGCAGAAACATTGGGAAATTTAATCCCAGTCTGTTAGTGATGTTAGATATTTCTGAAGAAAACTTATATAACTTAGAAAACGAATGGAAAATCCACTATCCTCATATTGCATATCAAACTATTATTGCCAGTGTCAGGGAAGAAGACCGACTTCAGAGAATTTTTAATACTTATTGTCCTGATATAGTATTTCATGCAGCTGCCCATAAACATGTTCCCTTGATGGAAAAGAATCCGGGAGAAGCAATAAAAAACAATGTTCTGGGTACATGGAATTTAGTTAAAGTTGCTGATCACGCCAAAGTAAAACGCTTTATATTAATTTCTACGGATAAAGCCGTAAATCCCACCAATGTTATGGGAGCAACCAAGAGACTTTGTGAAATGATTATTCAAGGGATTAATGAAATTAGTGATACGGAATTTGTTGCTGTGCGTTTTGGTAATGTTTTAGGAAGCAGCGGCAGTGTAATCCCTCTGTTTAAAAAGCAAATAGAGCAGGGAGGACCTGTTACGGTTACCCATCCGGATATTATACGTTATTTTATGCTTATCCCTGAAGCAGCACAGTTAGTTATCCAAGCAGGAGCTATGGCTAAGGGGGGAGAAATTTTTGTATTGGATATGGGAGAACCAGTTAAAATTGATAAGCTGGCAAGGGATTTGATTCGTTTATCAGGATTTAAACCAGATGAAGACATAAAAATAGAATATACCGGACTCAGACCAGGGGAGAAACTTTATGAAGAGCTTCTGATGGCAGAAGAAGGACTCAATAATACAAAATACCAGAAGATATATGTTGCAAGGCCAATGAAGATAACAATACAAGAATTAGAAGAAAAGATTCGAATGCTAGAAGAAGTATTAGATAAAGATGATAAGGAAATAATTAGAGCTCTGCAAGCAGTTGTGCCTACGTACCATAGTTCCAATTAATTCATACGACCTTTTTATATGCGCGAATCATCTTTCTTTTGAAGTGAAAAGAGATGTACAGATTGTAGATTTAAAGGAGATTAGTACGGTTTTTGC
>JAAYPH010000074.1 GCA_012519955.1 Candidatus Epulonipiscium sp. | reverse complement strand
TAATTCCTAATGATTTCTTCTTCCGGTGCTACCCCTGGCTGACCTGTCCTTAGAATAATCTGAATATCATAATTTTTGAGTTCATCTCGAATAAAGCTTACTACTTCAATGCCTGATCGTTCTGTTTCCATAACAACATCGAGCAAAATAACCGCAATATCGTCATGCTGAAGTAACATGTGCTTAGCTTCCCGCTCACTGTAAGCATGCAGTAGCTCCAGTCCGAAGTTTCCAAAATCTAAACCATCTAAAGCCATGTCAGTTATAGTGTGCACATCTTTTTCATCATCCACGATTAATACCTTGTAATTAAGCTCTATTTTTTTATTTTCTCTAAAAGAATCCGATGATACAGGATCGCCTAAAAATGATACATCCAAATCCTCTGCTTTAAGGTAAGCCATTTTTTAACCCCCTAGTGTAAAGCTGCTACATATAATATTAAAATGATTGATAATACAACATATAATATAATTTTACGTTAAATTCACATTCAATGCAACAGGGATTCATGCCTAATGGTTCTTATTGAATACCGCCGTGCTGCTCCATAATCTTCTTATATTTGCTGCTCTCTTTAAATCTCTTTAAAGCCTCATCAAATTTCTTAAGATACTCTTCCCCATTTGGATACTTCTTTGAAACCATCAAATACATTTTTTCTTCTCTATAGGGTTTTTCCAATGTTCCAAAATCATCTACATCATTGGGGAAAAGTCGTTTAATTGAATCAAAACCTGCTCCTTCATCTTCCATTACAAAATCCACTCGATCACTGGCAAGCATTTGTAAGGCATTATCAATGGAAACCGTAAGCTCATATCGATAATTGCCTTTTTTAAAAATCTCTTCATAGAAGTATCCTCTGGCTCCTCCAAATTTATATGGTTTTAAATCTTCCAACTCATCAAATACAATATTTGCTCCCTTTATATTAGGATTGGATTTATGATAGAACAACATAACACGAGAATTCCATAACTCTTCACTGGAATAATAATAAGATGAAAGACGTTCCTCTACATAAAACCACGGAAAAGTTCCCCAAACCATACCTTCCTCTGTTTCTTTTAGAGCACGTTCCCAAGGGCAAAACTTAAATTCATAGTCTACACCCATGGAATTTAATACTTCTGCTGCTATTTCTGAGCAAATTCCATAGTTCGGAAGATCCTCTCCAGTATAAGGAGCCCATTCTCCTATTGCTATAATAAGCTTATCATTTTTGGTCTTAGATTCGACGCTATCCTCTTTATTGTTCTGGTCGGAACCATTGATTATTGTTTCATCAGTTGTTTTACTGCCACAACTGGTTATAAAAAAGACCGTTATAAGGAACAAAACACTCAAAAATAATTTTTCCGTCTTAATAAAACTCTTGATCCTCATAGTCGTTTCTCCTTTTAGTGTTTTGCATTAATATTAAGTTCTTCGCTCCCCTTATCAAGATTTAGTGGAATTTTAATTATAAAAGTTGTGCCTTCAAATTGCTTACTTCTACAAGAAATACTTCCATTTAGTTTTGTAACCACTAAATTATAAACCAGATTAAGACCTAAGCCACTGCCTCCTGAACCTCTCTTTGTTGTAAAAAAAGGATTGAAGATCTTATTAAGATTTTCTTTAGGGATTCCAATTCCATTATCGCTAAATTCTATAATCAGTTGATTGCCCTCCTCGTGACCATTGATCTCTATTGTACCTTCTTCAATATTTTCAAATCCATGAATAAAACTATTGATAAGGAGATTGGTGAAAATCTGCGATATCCTGCCGGGATAAGTATTTATAGTAATGTTTGGTAAATTATTAATAATAGTATGCTTACTTCTTTTATATTCATGTCTAAGACTTAAAATGATTTTGTCTACATAGTCTTTAATATCAATTCGATCCATTAAGTCATTGGATCTGTCCACAGCAATCTTTTTAAAACTGCTAATGAGCTCTGCTCCCTTATTTAAATTGATTTGAAGAATTTCCGTTGTTTCCATGATTTTATTCATGTAATCTACTAAATCTTCTTTTCGCATTTTTCCGCTTTTTAAAAGAGCAATGTATTTATTATTTAATGCCTCAAGCCTTGATGCCGCTGTCACGCCTATACCCAAGGGGGTATTGATTTCATGGGCTATACCTGCCACCAGGGCTCCTAATGACGCCATTTTTTCAGATTCCAGTAATTGTTTATTATTTTCTTCAAGTTGTAAAAGGTACTCATGGAGCGTATTCTTTTGAAAGTATACGATTAAAATAAGAACAATAATCACTACAATACTTAATACAATGTTCCTGGTTAGTATGACGGGGACTTTATTCTTTCTGTATTGTCCATCAATGCCGATTCTGCATAATCCTATAACTTGATCTTTTTTATAGACCTTGATTTCTCTAATAATTAAATCCTTTGGAGGAATATCTGCCTTCTGATAATCTACAACCGTATTATTTAAAGCATCACGAAGTTCTACTTTGAAAACATCCTGATCTTTTAGAATACCCAAAACAAAATCTTCTGCTGTTTCATAATCATAATTCCAAAATGGTCCTT
>JAAYPH010000073.1 GCA_012519955.1 Candidatus Epulonipiscium sp. | reverse complement strand
AAAGGAAGAAAACAGTAAAAGTATAGTAACCTATGACAATTTAGCCATTAATTTAGATAAATACGAAGTGACCAAAAATGGAGAAGTGATTGAACTGACTTTAAGGGAGTTTGAACTTCTAAAATTCTTAGCTATAAGCAAGGGACAGGTGTTTTCGAGAGAAACCCTGTTAGAAAAAGTGTGGGGCTATGAATATTACGGTGATATTCGTACCGTGGATGTAACCGTAAGAAGACTAAGAGAAAAAATAGAAGACGATCCCAGTCGTGCCCAGTATATATTAACCAAACGAGGCATCGGATATTATTTTAAGGGGTAGAGTGATATACATATGAAGAGTATTCAGTGGAGGTTGGTTTTTATCTACCTCACTTTGGTTTTAATTGTAATGATCTCTAGCGGTACCTTTATTCTATGGCAAATTCAGCACCATGAATACAGCAAGATTAATAATGAGCTAAAGGATATGGCAGACATGATAAAAAATGCCATCATATCGGAAGACGGTTCCATTCAGTCTGGCTGGAAGGATTTAAGCTGGTTTTGGGACGGCAGCTTTGGGAACAAAAAAATATACATTCTGGATGCTGAAGGGAATATCGTTATTCCAGCCATAGAAGAAGTGGAGCAGGAGCAGTGGAATAAAAGAGTGGTCTATGAGGCCAGAATCAATAAACAGCCTTCCTTAGGCAGTCCTACTCTTATTTTGGAGAGGGGATATGCCAGGGAGTATATTGACTATGCGTATCCTTTGGTACTACCGAATAATCAGGTGCAATATATTATTTATATAAGAGCATCTGCCCAGGAAATAGCAGAGAATATTGCCAAAATCACCAATATTATTATGGTAGCTTCTCTTTGGGCATTGTGCATTACCATGCTTTTTGGTGTGTATTTTGCAAAGACTTTAACAGGACCTATTAAGATACTGACGGTAAAAGCAAAAGAAATGGCAGAAGGATATTTAGACCACAAGATAGAAGTAAAATCCAATGACGAAATTGGTCAACTGACAGGAAGCTTTAATCATATGGCAGAAGAATTAAGCCAACTGATTTTAGCCATGTCCAGTGAAAAGAACAAACTGGAAACCGTTATTACCCATATGGCAGACGGAATTTTGGCCTTTGACAGAAAAGGAATGTTGATTCATGCCAATCCTGCTGCGTATGAAATGCTAAAGATCAGCGATAAGGAAAAGTACTTTTATGATATTTTTAAAAGTGTTGGTATAGAGATGCGTTTTAATGATTTTCTTAAAATGAAGCCAAACTCTATCAAACAGCATATAATGATGATAGGGGACAAATATATTAACGGATGCTTTGCGGTTTATGGAAGAGAAAAAGGGGAGGCAGAAGGGGTTATCTTGGTGCTTCAAGACGTAACGGAGCAAAAAGAATTAGAAGAAATGAGAAAAGAATTTGTTGCCAATGTATCCCATGAACTTAGAACCCCTCTTACAACCGTAAAAAGTTATACGGAAACCCTTTTAGACGGGGCTTTGGAGGAAAAGGAGCTGGCTGTTTCCTTTCTTCAGGTGATTAATCATGAAGCAGACAGGATGACTTCTCTTGTTCAAGATTTACTTGAATTGTCTAGGTTAGACAATAAGCAGGTTAAATTTAACATGAAGCTTATTAATCTGGTTCAATTGGTTGCAGAAAGTGTTGAACAGCATCAAATTCATGCTTTAAAGAAGCGTCAAATAATGACTTTCCATTCAAACATCGAAAAGGTTTTTGTTACCATAGATCCCAACAGGATTCATCAGGTACTAAGCAATGTATTAAGTAATGCCATCAAATACAGTCCTGAGGAAGCAAGTATTGATGTCAACATATCTCAAGATGAGGAATGCGTTAGAGTCAGTGTAGCAGATACGGGAATCGGTATCCCTCAAAAGGATTTAACTCGAATTTTCGAAAGGTTTTATCGGGTGGATAAGGCAAGGTCTAGAGAAATGGGAGGAACCGGTCTTGGATTGGCTATTGCCAAGGAAATAATGGAGCATCATAAAGGGAAGATATGGGCACAAAGTGAGCCAGGAAAGGGTACGACCATTATCCTGGAGTTTTGCAAATGATGTAATCTAAAAGTAAGGGGCTTGTAATCATTCTGTAATACTTCTTTTGTATAATAATATAGTGATATAGTAAAAAATAATAGATTATAAGAGGAAGGAGGGAACACTGTGCGAAAGTATTTGTTTATGATGGTTTTTGCGATGATTATGTTATTTCCTATAAAAGAAGTAAGTGCAAAAGATTTGTCAGCTCATTCCAATGTTTCAGCAAAGACATATGAAACTTCATCGGATGAGCAAAGCGATATTTTAGATTTGGATGTTATTAAAATTACAGCAGGCCTAACAAAAGAACAGGAAGTAACTTTTGATAAAGTGAGAAATATTTCCGGTGAAGCTAAAGAAGGTACCCTGCTGGTTTTTAAAGTGTACCAGGATAAGGAGCAGACAGATAAGGAAACCTATTCGCAAAGTGTAGGAGCCTCCGGACTGTTTAGCCAATTAATAAATTTAAAAGAAGGAAAGAATTATATAGAAATCAGAGTAGAACAGAACGAAAACCAAAAGGTATTCCTTTTTGAAATCAGTCGTAAAAAAGAAGAAATTAAGAAGGAATTAGAAGAGGTTAAGATCAATAACATCTTTTCGGAACAATCAGTTATTAAAGATACAGTATTAAAGTCCCTATTAAAATAACACACAGCGGTGGTAAGAATGGATAAAGGAAAACTAAAAACTATTTTCCTAGGAGTTTTAATATTTGCAAGTATATTTCAGACAGGAAAGTTATGGTTTGGCAATTTGTCAGGCCGTAACTTTTTTTATAATTTATGGGTAAGAAACAGCTTTGATGCGATTAATTATTCGGGAGAGCCGATTTATCTTCTTCAGCCAAGGCGAATCGTCATTAACTTTGGAGTTGAAGGAGGAGCTTATAATATCCTAAAAAATACAGAAGAAGAATTTAAAACTGCCAAAGAAGAGATGACAGAAATTTTAACAGCTGTCTTTTTAAAAGGAGAATTTGTTAAAGAAGAAGACTTGAACTGGAAGAATATTTTATCTCAAAAGTCTATGCTGTACCAATATTCGGGTGTTATTCCTACAGAAGGGCTTATAACGGACGGGAATAAAATTATATCCAAAATCCCCAAGTTTGATCAGGTACTGCTGGTTCCCAATAAAAGCGGGGGACAAAAAACAACTTGCTATTTTATCGATGAAGAATACAATAAAGTGTATGAAGCAGCTGTAAAGCATGATTCGGAGCTTCTTTACAATTTGATTGATAAGATCAGAGAAGATGCTTCTCAGATTGTATATATCTCTACTAAGCAAAGCAATATGAATCAATTTGTCAATAATGTTTTCCTTCCTACCTTTAATGAGCCGCCTGTATATCAGAAGATGGCCATGAAGGACCCAGTTATAGAAGACGGTGTCATTAACGAGACAAAACTGGAGCAAATCGTTAATCCTTTATTAATTAATCCTACCTTAAAGCGAAAACAGCAGATGGAGGACGGAACGGTTTATTATATTGAAGGAAGCATCATGGTTAAATATTACCCTAACGGGGTCATTGAATACATCGATCAATCCAGTACAATCAAATATACCAGGATGAGTTTTATCGAAGCTTATCAAATCGCCAAGGGATTTTTGGACAAGCATCAGGCATCCTTAACTAAAGACGATTTACTGGAAAATTCTATGTACCTGTCCGGACAGCGTAAAACCAATGCCGGTTGGGAGTTTTATTTTGATTTT
>JAAYPH010000072.1 GCA_012519955.1 Candidatus Epulonipiscium sp. | reverse complement strand
TGTATAATCCCGGTTTAAGTTTTCTGCTTCTGGGAAGACGAACTTCCAGGTAGGTATTGCCTTTCTTATCCTGTTTCACTGCAACATGATCTGCTTCTCTGTCATTAAAGAATACTCTTATGGAAGAACCATAAAAATTATCTCCAAAAATTTTTATAATCGTATCGGAATCATAGCCTTCTACCACTGTTTGGATATTTATTCCCTCATCAGTTACCGAAGGAACTGCCATGGTTGTAAATTCCCAAGATATGCTCGGGCTGTATCTTTTGCCTTCATCTATTACACCGTCTTCCGAAGCATCGTTTCTTAATACTTTGTCTGCAATATTTACCGTATAATTTGCCTGAGGTGCTAAAGGCTTTACAGGGATAAACAAATACGCTTTATAGTTGGCTCTATCTTTCTTAAACAAATATTGATTAATATAATCCGTATTTTCTCTGCACATATTTAAAAATTCTCTGTCTAAATACTCCGTGTTGCTTCCAACTGCCTGTACGGTACTAGAAAGCAGATAGTCAATGCCTAAAGGAGAATTAAATTCAAGTTTTCCGTCAATGTCTTCAAAGGTTATTTTTAAAAAATTTCTATCCTTTAAAATATTATGGGATAAGTCATTTTCATTGACCCACGGATAGTTTCCTACGGACTTAGGGAATACATCTATTACTTTAGGAGTAGATTTGGAGAGTAAAGTAAACTTTAAGGAATCTTCTATATAATCCTTATTATCAAACTTAAGACCTTCCGTAATAATTATGCTTTCTTTAAGCTGTACTCCGTAATTGTATAAAACTTTAACATCAACATCTGCAATGAAATCCTTTAGCCCTGAGCCACTGGAATAAGTAACCATAATGTTATATTCTCCAGAGTGATTAAACTCTTTAAGCTTGGTTAAGGTATCTTTTCCAAAAGTAACATTAAGTCTGGTATTATTTTCTATAGAGATATCCTTTTTTGGGATAATAATATCTTGTTCTTCAACAGGCAAAGATAATGCTTGACCTGCAATCGGTCTTAAAATGACCTTTTCAACTCCCTGATTGAAATTGTTCCCAAAAAGAGTCGTCGTCCAGGATTTTAAATCCTCATTAAAAATACAGTTGGCTTCATAGTCTATAGTCATTTCGATATCCGTACTGTTAATACCTCCAGAAAGCTTTTCAACAGCTTCTGCATCTAAATTTAAGTTTAAGGTCGTTCCATTTATGTATTGAACTTTTTCTTTAGGTAAAAGAATTTCCCATAGACCCATTTTAATATTTTTAAGGGTGACTTGTTTTATGTCTTTTTTAAAATTATGTCCTGTTACAGTAATCGTTCTGGGTTTGTATTCACTTTCTTTAAGAGCAATTTTTTTCCCGTCCGTGTATTCTATTTCTATTTCATAGCTTCCAGTAAAGCTTTCTTGTGAAAACTTCTCTGCATTTTCTCCTTTTATCGTAACTTGAAGTTCTTTATCTTTTACAATTTCTTTGATATCACTTGGACTAATGGTAATTGTTTTTTCTACCTCACTGTTGATCCTTTTTAGATGAATGGCTTTGATCTCTTGTGTCTTAACGCCATAGATTGTAAAAGTCCATCCTGCCTGTTTTCCCTTTAGATATATATCTGTGACTTTTGCTGCGTTATCCTTTAAACGGTATACACTCTCTGACACGGTTTGGCTTTGGGAAGATGCTGTTGAAGTGGTATCTGAACCAAATAAAGTCTCTTGGGGCGCTATGCCAATAAGTATAGTAAAAATAAGACCCCATACCAGTTTTTTAATTTTCTTTTTATGTAAATTTTTCAACTATATTCCCCCTTAAGCTATAAATACTCTATAGTTTTTATCGTCCAATTATATAACTATCTTTAGCAAAAAAACCCCTTAAATAGGGGTTGGTTAAGATTTCTTGTTTTGATTTAATATTGAATTTAAATAGGCTAAAAATTCCTCTTTTAAGTCCTCACGATTAAGGGCAAATTCAACCGTTGCCTGTAAAAAGCCAATTTTATTTCCTACATCGTATCTTTTTCCAATAAAATCATAGGCATACATTGCCTCTTCTTGAGAAAGTTTCTTTAAAGCATCGGTTAGTTGGATTTCTCCTCCTGCCCCTGCTTCCTGATTTTCAAGATAATCAAAAACTCTTGGAGTAATAATGTATCTTCCAAGAATAGCAATATTGGAAGGCGCTTTTTCCCTGTCGGGCTTCTCTACCATATCGGTAACCTTATATACTCTGTCTTCAATGTGCTTTGCTTTAATAATCCCGTATTTATCCACATCTTCAAAGGGAACCTTTTGTACCCCTAAGATGGAAGTCTTATACTCGTTAAACACATCTATCATTTGTTTAAGACAGGGTGTTTCTGAAACAATAATATCGTCTCCAAGTAAAACTGCGAAAGGCTCGTCCCCGATAAAATTCTTTGCAGTAAGGATCGCATGGCCCAGACCCTTAGGTTCTTTCTGACGAATATAATGGATATTTGCCAAATCTGAAGCCTGTCTTGCAATCTCTAAAAGGTCGCTTTTACCTTTTTTCTCTAATTCCAGTTCTAATTCTATGGATTTATCAAAATGGTCTTCTATAGATCTTTTGCTTCTTCCTGTTACAATAATAATATCCTCAATGCCCGATTGAACGGCTTCTTCTACGATATATTGAATCGTAGGCTTGTCCACTATCGGAAGCATTTCTTTTGGCTGTGCCTTTGTTGCAGGAAGAAATCTTGTTCCTAAACCTGCTGCTGGAATAATAGCTTTTCTTATTTTCATTATTTCATCTCCTGTTTTTTCGGCGAACATACTTCGCCTCTATTTATCTTATAAGTTTATTGAGGACTTATCTGGTGTTCATCCATGTTATAATGCTGAAGGGGAAGATTGGCTCCCCCTTGTTCTATGGGATGAATTTTAATGTGAAATGAATTAATCCCCATGGATACATGATCCATTTCCAATCCGTAAACAATCTCTAATTCTCCTTCTCCATCCTGCAAATTGATGTGGATTTTCTTTGCAAGGACGGAAACAACCAGAGCACCTTGTTTGGTATCATAGTAGGTTGTATGTTTTTTGTTCAGTTCAAAGGTCATATTGGAATTGATATTTCCAAAGCGCATAACAGATACTTTTTGTCCGTCTATTTTAATGGTAGTAGTTGTATCTTCAGTTTCTCCTTCATGTCTTTCTTTATAAGTAATATAGGTTTTATTATTTTTT
>JAAYPH010000071.1 GCA_012519955.1 Candidatus Epulonipiscium sp. | reverse complement strand
TTTATAAACATGTATGAATAGGTGGTGATAACATTGCACCTTAGAGAAATTCAAGAGAAGAGAGAATTCGATTTTCTAAGTCCATATGCAGTGAAAAGCAAGGAAAGCAAAGGAAGAGAATACGATGAACCTAAATGCGACATTAGAACAGATTTTCAAAGAGATCGTGATAGAATTCTTCACTGCAAAACCTTCAGGAGATTAAAACACAAAACTCAGGTGTTTATATCCCCAGAAGGAGATCACTACCGTACAAGACTTACTCATACATTAGAAGTTGCACAGATTGCAAGGACCATTGCCCGGGCGTTATCTTTAAACGAAGATTTGACAGAGGCTATTGCTTTAGGGCATGATCTTGGCCATACTCCTTTTGGACATTCAGGAGAACATGTATTAAATGAAGTGTGTCCTATGGGATTTAGTCATAGCGAGCAGAGCCTTAGAGTTGTAGAATTTCTTGAACGAAATGGACAGGGATTAAATCTTACTTGGGAAGTAAGAGACGGAATTATTAATCATCAAACAAAGGGGAATCCTAGTACTTTAGAAGGAAAGGTTGTTCAAATTTCGGATAAGATAGCATACATCAATCATGATATTGATGATGCAATAAGAGGAAAAGTCATAAGAGAAGAGGATCTTCCGAAAGACTGTGTTGAAATTTTAGGGAATAGCTTCGGCGAAAGAATTAATACTATGATTATAAATGTAATTAATAACAGTATCGATCAGCCTGATATCAAAATGAGCGATGAAGTTGGGAAAATGATGAAGAAGCTGCGGGCATTTATGTTTGAAAATGTGTACATAGGCTCACAGGCAAAGAACCAGGAGAAAAAAGCACAATATATTGTAAAGCAGTTATACTGCTATTTTATTGAACATCCTGAGAGTATTCCTAAAGAATTTTATTTGTATTATAAATCAGGGAATGCAACGAAAGAAAGAATCGTATGTGACTACATTGCGGGGATGACAGATCGATATGCCATTAATAAATATTGTGAAATATATGTTCCCTCCTCGTGGAGTATATTGTAGGAGGGCATATCATGAAGGATTTTAGAATTATTATTGATGGCGATAGTTGTCCCGTATTAAAAATAATCGAAGAAATCTCAAAAGAATATAATATTAAAGCAATTATATTTTGCAGTTATTCTCATGTGCCTAATGAAAGATTAGATATGGAGTATCTTATAGTAGATTCAGCTCCTCAGGCAGTGGATTTAGCCATCATAAACTATATAAGAAAAAACGACATTATTGTTACACAAGACTATGGATTAGCTTCTGTTGTTTTATCAAAGGGAGGAAGGGCAATTTCTCCTCATGGCAATATTTATCTCAACGAAAAAATAGATATATTACTTTATAACAGACATTTAAACAGTGAAATAAGACGAGCTGGTGGACGCACAAAAGGGCCCCGGAAAAGAAACGAGCTGGATAATATTAAATTTAAAAGGAATTTAATAAAACTGATTCAAGAGTCTTAAAACTTAAAGGTAAAATGATTAATAAAGAGGTCTTCATTGATGATTTTTTATATATTTTAAACAAATATTTTTTTGCTTAAAGGATTTGCGAAAAATATGTCGAAACAAATATAATGTATTTTTATAGGTGCAAAAAGATAGGGGAGTCCCATGTATTATTCAGAAGAAATCATAGAAGAAATTCGAAGCCAAAATA
>JAAYPH010000070.1 GCA_012519955.1 Candidatus Epulonipiscium sp. | reverse complement strand
ATTTTTTTGTGTTATTCTTCTTTTTATTTTAATCTCATAAATACCTTAATGATTTCATTAACGATTAATGGAATTAAAGCAAATACCATTACCAATCCCCAGTCTTGTAAACTTAAATTATGAACATTAAATGCGTTTGCCAAAATTGGGATTGAAATCACTCCAAGCTGTAGAATAAACCCTACGATGATTGCGCCTATTAGATACATATTGGAGAACAGGCCTATTTGGAAAATCGATTTTGTAGAGTGCCTTATGGACAATGAATAAAACAATTGGGAAGCAGCCAGAACAACAAAGGACATAGTTCTTGCGTAGGTGAGTACATTTTCCGGTATATTTGTGGAACCTAAACTATACCCATGTTCACTTAAGCCAAAATAGAAAGCAGCCAAGGTGAGTAAACCTATTAAGGTACCCCCTATAATTGCTCTTAGGCCTGCCCCTCTGGCAAAAAAGCTTTCATTAGGATCTCTCGGTTTCTTTTTCATTACGTCCTTATCGCCGGGATCAATTCCAAGGGCTATCGCCGGCAGTGAGTCGGTAATAAGATTGATCCATAATATTTGGGTTGGCAATAATGGTACCGGCCAAAAGAACAGTATCGAAGCAAAAACTGTAATAACTTCTCCCAGATTACAGGATAACAGGAATATGACTGACTTTTTGATATTGTTATAAATATTTCTTCCTTCTTCTATTGCATGAACGATTGTTGTAAAGTTATCATCGGTCAGAATCATATCACTGGCGCCTTTAGAAACATCGGTCCCGGTAATACCCATTGCAACACCTATATCAGCATATTTTAGGGAAGGAGCATCATTAACGCCGTCACCGGTCATCGATACGATATTCCCTTGGGCTTTAAAGGCTCTGACAATCTTAACCTTGTGCTCAGGCGAAACCCTGGCAAAGACTCTGTAATTATTGATATTTTGTGCAAATTCCTCTTCTGATAATTCGTCTATTTCTGCTCCAGTTAAGCTCTGCTCAATAGAATCTGCGATTCCTAGTTCTTTGGCAATGGCAACAGCAGTATTTTTGTGATCTCCTGTAATCATTACCGGTGTTATTCCTGCCCTTTTTGCTTCCTTTATAGAATCTTTCACTTCAAGTCTTGGAGGATCTATCATTCCTACAATACCGATAACTGTTAAATCTTTTTCCATTTCTTCCGGAGCTAAGATTTCATCCGTATCTTTAAAAGCTGCCCCAAGAACCCTTAAAGCGTTATCTGACATTTCTTCAGCTGCCTTTAAGTAGGCCGATTTTATTTCTTCTGTTAATGGTACGATTTTGCCACCAATTAGAGCACTGGAAGAAATTTTTAATATATTATCTATGGCACCCTTTGTATGAACCCTGTAACCATTTTCTTCTTCATTTAAAGTTGACATGAGTTTTCTGTCTGAGTCAAAGGGATTTTCAGAGACTCTCTTATGTTTTGAGTTTAATTCACTTTTTGTAAGATTGTACTTATTCCCTAAAACGATTAATGCAATTTCTGTTGGATCTCCGGTACCTTCACCGTTTTCAAAGGTAGCATCTGAACATAGCACTAAGGTTTTAATAAGTTCTGCCTCATCTTTAGTGGCTTCAGCACTGGTTAATGTAGCTGATACTTCTTTTAAATTATTTAATGTATAGTATTTTACCACTGTCATTTTGTTTTGTGTGAGCGTTCCTGTTTTATCGGAACATATGATATTTACAGAACCTAAGGTTTCAACTGCCGGCAGTTTTTTGACTATGGCATTGATTTTAGACATTCTTGTTACTCCTAGAGCCAGCACAATAGCTACGATAGCTGCCAATCCTTCAGGAATCGCTGCAACTGCTAAACTGATTGCTGTCAGGAACATTTCAAACATATCTCTTTTTTGGAACAGAGCAATAACAAAGATAAGTGCGCATATTCCAATAGCAATAAACCCAAGGATTTTGCCCAGTTCCTCTAATCGTTTTTGCAGGGGCGTCATTTGTTCAGTATCTTCATCAAGTATTTTTGCTATTTTACCGATTTCAGTGTCCATTGCTGTTCCAACCACGACACCTTCCCCTCTGCCGTAGGTAGCAAGGGTGGACATAAATGCCATATTGGACTGATCCCCAACTGGAGTTTTAGGATCGCTGTAGATCGCATTTGCATCCTTATCAGTAGGCACCGATTCACCGGTTAATGCAGATTCTTCTATTTGAAGATTTGCACTCTCAATTAATCTGAGATCTGCCGGTATAAATCTGCCTGTATCAATAATCACAATATCTCCGGGTACGATTTGCTCGGAACTGATTTCTTTAATTTCTCCGTCTCTTCTAACAAGGGATTTAGGCGTAGTCATCTTCTGCAGCGCTTCAATTGCTTTTTCAGCTTTATATTCCTGTACGACGCCTATAACTGCATTTAAGATTACAACTAAAAGGATGATAATAGCATCTACGTATTCACCAATTACAACGGTAATTACGGCTGCACTTAAAAGAACATAGATAAGCATATCCTTTAGCTGTGCAAAAAATAGTGAAATCAAACTTTTCTTTGGCTTGCCTTTAAGCTTATTCTGCCCGTAT
>JAAYPH010000069.1 GCA_012519955.1 Candidatus Epulonipiscium sp. | reverse complement strand
GTTGTAAGCCTTTGTAATCCGGCAACTCAACATCCGAATTCTCGTTTTCATCTTGCTTATCAGAAGGCTCTACGCCTATATATGGAAGAATATTTTCAAATAATTCTTTGGCTACAGGGGCTGCAGCTCCGCTGCCTTCAGAATAGTACTCCGTCTCATCTAAAAGTACAAGTACGATAATTTTAGGATTTTCAACAGGAGCAAAACCGATAAAAGAAAGAGCATATTTTCCCTCTCCTCTAGGTAACTTTTCAGCTGTTCCTGTTTTTCCACCGATTCTATAGCCTTCTACCCTTGCCTTTTTTCCTGTACCATCTCTTACAACAGACTCCAACTGGTTTCTCACGATCTGCGAGCTCTCTTTTGAAATCACTTTTCTTCGTACAATGGGGGTAAACTCTTTGATTTCATTTCCATCTTGAGAAACGATTTGCTTTACAATATAAGGTTTCATTAAATTTCCACCATTTATAACAGAAGCAAATCCTGTTAAAATCTGCAGAGGTGTAACGTTAAAGGATTGTCCAAAAGAACTAGTAGCTAATTCCACCGGATTTAAATTCTCTAATCTGTGAAGAATACCTTCTGCTTCTCCCGGAAGGTCTATACCTGTTGCTTCTCCAAAACCAAATAATTTTTGATATTGATAAAAGGCTTTCGGTCCCATTTTTTCTACAATATCCATCATGGCAACATTACAGGAATTAGCCAAGGCCTCTTCTATGGTCTGATCCCCATGTCCACTGGTTTTCCAACATTTGATCACTTGACCATAGACACTTTTATGCCCTCCGCAGTAGAAGTGATCTTCTAAAGAAATAACATTTTCCTCTAAAGCTGCCGCTACTAAAAGCGGTTTAAATGTAGAACCAGGTTCATATGTATTGCTGACATTGTAATTTTTCCACACAGAATTCAGTTTTTCTACTTTTTCTTCATTGGATAAACTATTCCATATATTCTTATCAATAAATTCACTTAAATCATTGTATTGATTAGGATTAAAAGTTGGATACGCAGCCATTGCCAGTATTTCACCAGTATTTGGGTCCATGGCAATTACTGAAGCATTTTTGGGATTATGTTCCTTTACGGCATTCTGCAATGCCAATTCTGCAAAATGCTGAATGGTCTCATCTATAGTCAGCACAATTGTGTTTCCAGGCTTTGCAGGAATATTTTCTTCCATAATATATTTTCCTTCTTTTAACATTGGAAATACCCTTCCGGGGACGCCTGTAAGCCACTCATTGTAATGCTGTTCTATGCCGTATTGCGCTTTGTTATCCTTATTTACAAATCCAATAATATGAGCCGCAAATTCATTTTTCAGATAACTTCTAATAGAATCTTCTTCCAGCCATACACCCTTTAATCCTTCATTTTTAATTTTCTGTGCCAGATCCGCTTTAATATGTTTCTTTACCACTTCATATCTAGAATTAGGATTTTTTGAAATTGCATCGTTTATATCTTTATCCGAAATAGACAAGAATTTGCTTAAGGTTTCTATCGTTCTGTTTTTCTCATTTTCTGAAATTTGTTCAAGTAAAACATTAGGATCTAATATAACATTAAATACTATGGTACTTAACGCTAAATCATGATAATTTCTATCTACTATAGAGCCTCTATTGGGATAAATAATCTGCTCCGTGTTAAGCCTTTGGAGTACGGCTTTTTCTTCATATTCTGCTCCGTCCACATATTTAATATATCCGATTCTATACATTAAAAAAAGAATTGAAAATGTGAAGAATAATAACACCAAAAAATATCTTCGTTTGACCTGTTGAACCACTAATTCATTCATTATTTCACTCTTTCCAATTAAAAAAATCAAAGACGCTAGCAGCTACAACATCTTCTTCAGCAGGCTGAATTGGTTCGTTCATAGAAGGCTGATAATATGCCGTATAACTTACCTTAGGTATATCAATATATACTATTTGGTGTGGAGCCGGTTCAACCATGCCTAATTTTCCCATCGCCTTTTGCTTTATAAATGTAAGATCAATACTTTCTGCAATCTCTGATTTAAGAGTTGCATTGGTATTTTGAATTTCTTTCAATTGTGATTTCAAATTTTTAATTTCTTTTTGATTAAATGTAATAGAAGCATACTGTCCCATAAGAAATAAACATCCAATAAAAATTAAGAAAACATTTCCAACAAGCTTTAATTTGTATAATACAACTTTATTAGACTTCTCTTCTTTTTGCTTTTTTAAAACATGTTTTAACTCATCTTCTGCTAAGATCTCGTGAAGTTCAGTACTAAGTTTAG
>JAAYPH010000068.1 GCA_012519955.1 Candidatus Epulonipiscium sp. | reverse complement strand
GTATCCGCCAATTCTTCCAGTTCGTCAATGCTTTCTTCTATATTTTCTTCCGTATCTACTCCCACAAGAATAACCTTTTCAATGGGTTCTGTGTTTTCAAATAATTGTTCGTCCAAAGATATTTCTCCTTTATAAAAAATTTAGAGAATAATTAAAGTTGGAAAAGCAAATCACTGTAAGTGGGCATAGGCCAAATCTCTTCATCAATTATAGTTTCAAGATGGTCTGCATCTTCTCTTAATTTTTTCATTTCCGCACAAACTACATCACGGTAGTAACATGCTTTTTTATAAGAGTCTGCTTCCATATTGGATGCTTTATGGGCAGCTTCTTCTAAATTATTGAGGTTGCGTTTAAAGGAAGCCAAAGTTTTGGTTACCTCTTCTAGTAATTCCACCTGAGCACTTACATCAAAATCGCCAATGTTTTTAATCTTTGAGATGGATTCTGCCACTTGTGCAGAGAACTTTATGCCCACAGGTAAAATCTGACGCTTTGCCATAAGAAGCATCGTCTTTGCTTCAATAGTAATGGTATTGATGTAATCTTCCAGTAAAATTTCAAATCTGGAACAAAGTTCGGTTTTAGAAAGTACTTTATGTCTTTCAAATAAATTAATGGCTTTTTCCGTAATGAGGGCAGGAATAGCCTCCACCGTAGAGGCTATATTGGGAAGGCCTCTTCTGGCTGCTTCTTCTATCCATTCATTAGAATATCCATTTCCATTAAAAATTACTCGTTTATGTTCACGAATTGTTCTTCTTAAGAGTTTTCTCACTGCTTTATCAAAGTCTTCTGCTTGTTCCAGTTCATCTGCCATTTCACAGAGTACATCTGCTACAATCGTATTGGTAATGACATTCGGATCGGATATGGATGCAGAAGAAGGAACCATTCTAAATTCAAATTTATTTCCTGTAAAGGCAAAAGGAGAGGTTCTGTTTCTGTCGGTGGTATCTTTACGCATCTGAGGTAAAGTAGATACACCGATCTCAAGAATTTCTCTTTCTTTAGAGCATACATCGCATCCTGTCTCTATTTGCTCTAAAATCTCGGTTAACTGGTCTCCCAGAAAAATAGAAATAATTGCCGGCGGCGCTTCATTGGCACCTAATCTATGATCATTACCCGGATTTGCAGCAGACACCCTAAGCAGATCCGCATGCAAGTCAACGGCTTTAATAATCGCAGTCAGGAATAATAAAAATTGAATATTTTCATGGGGCGTACGACCAGGCTTTAAAAGATTTTGTCCGTCATCTGTAGAAAGTGACCAGTTATTGTGTTTTCCTGAGCCGTTTACTCCTGCAAAGGGCTTTTCATGAAGCAGACAAGCAAAGCCATGTCTGTCGGCAACTTTTTTAAGAGTCTCCATAATCAGCTGATTATGGTCGGCTGCTACATTGGTAGTATCAAAAATTGGAGCAATTTCAAATTGAGCCGGTGCAACTTCGTTATGTTTTGTTTTAGCAGGTACCCCCAGCTTCCAAAGTTCGATATCCAGCTCCTGCATGAATGCTGCAACTCTTTCTTTGATGCTGCCGTAATAATGGTCTTCTTTTTCCTGGCCTTTTGGAGGCAAAGCACCAAATAAAGTTCTTCCGGTAAAAATTAAGTCCTTTCTTTTCTCATATAACTTTTTATCTACTAAAAAGTATTCCTGCTCTGCCCCAACGGTGGTAATTACTTTTTTGGTTGTAGTATTGCCAAATAATCTTAATATTCTTAGGGCTTGTTTTGAAATGGCTTCCATGGAACGAAGCAAAGGAGTCTTTTTATCCAGTGCATCTCCTGTATAGGAACAAAATGCCGTTGGAATGTATAATGTTATCCCATTAGCGTCTTCTTTTAAGAATGCAGGAGAGGTACAATCCCATGCTGTATATCCTCTGGCCTCAAAGGTAGCACGGAGTCCCCCTGAAGGAAAGGATGAAGCATCGGATTCCCCTTTAATTAATTCTTTCCCCGAAAACTCCATAATCACACGGCCATCGGATGTGGGAGATATGAAAGAGTCGTGTTTTTCTGCTGTCATCCCGGTCATGGGCTGGAACCAGTGAGTATAGTGGGTGGCACCTCTTTCAATTGCCCAGTCTTTCATAGCATTGGCAACGACTTCAGCAATTTTTAAATCCAAAGTTGCCCCTTCATCGATTGTTTTCTTTAATGCTTTATACGTTTCTTTTGGCAGTCTTTCTCTCATGGTGGAATCGTTAAATACATTGGAACCAAAATTCTCTGTTAATGGGTTTCCTTGATATTTTTTATTCACTGTTTTTCCTCCTATAATCCACTTAAAAGCGTCAAATTGATATATAAAAAACGTCCTCAATGGATCTTGAGAACGCTGTGATTTCAAAGAATGCTGCGACAAAATAACTCAAATTGCCTTATCAATAATCTGTGAGTATATTATCACACTGAAAATGTATATGCAATAGGTATATAAAAATTTATAAGCATTCACAAAACGGGGTTTAACTAAATTTTCCCTATGCTATAATTATTTTTAGTAAAAGATGTCTAGTATTTATTCTACTATGCATCTGCTACATAAATTTCAGGTATAGGTTCACTCTATTACTGAAAAATGGATTACTAAAATGAGAGGATGGATGTTATGGAATATCAGGCATGCAGTACCAGATATGTATCGATGAAATATAACCGCTGCGGAAAAAGCGGACTTAAACTTCCTGCCATATCCCTTGGTTTATGGCATAATTTTGGAGGTGTAGACGTATTTGAAAACAGCCGAGCCATTGCTCGCCGTGCATTCGATCTTGGTATTACTCATTTTGACCTTGCCAATAATTATGGTCCCCCTCCAGGTTCAGCTGAAGAGAACTTCGGAAAAATGATGAAACTGGATTTTAAACCCTATCGGGATGAGATGATCATTTCTACAAAAGCAGGACATTATATGTGGGAAGGTCCTTATGGAGAATGGGGGTCTCGAAAACATATCCTTGCAAGTCTGGACCAAAGCTTAAAGAGAATGGGGCTTGACTATGTGGACATTTTCTATTCTCACAGACCTGATCCCGAAACACCTCTTGAAGAAACGATGGGTGCCCTGGCAACTGCTGTACGACAAGGAAAAGCACTTTATGTAGGAATTTCCAAGTATAAACCGGAGCAGGCAAAACAGGCAATCAAAATTTTAAAAGAATTAGGTACTCCTTGCCTGATTCATCAGCCTTCCTATTCTATGTTTAACCGCTCGATAGAAGATGAAGGACTTCTGGATCTTTTAGAAGAAGAAGGCGTTGGCTCGATTGTCTACTCTCCATTGGCTCAAGGGCTTTTAACCAATAAATATTTAAAAGATATCCCTGCCGATTCCCGGGCTGCTAAATCCACTTCAATCTTCTTAAATGAAAGTGACATTACCCCAGAAAAATTAAATAAAATCCACAGCTTAAATGAAATTGCCAAAGAAAGAGGTCAAAGTTTAGCTCAAATGGCTCTGGCGTGGGTGCTTAGAAAGGGCCGCGTTACTTCCGCATTGGTCGGTGCAAGTAAAGTAAGTCAAATAGAAGATAATGTTGCTGCCCTTAATCATCTGGAGTTTACGGAAGAAGAACTCAATAAAATAGAACAAATTTTAAAAAACTAAAAGAGGCTCATTCTAGGCCTCTTTTTATTTGCAGGGGTATTATTCATTTTGATCGTATTCGTCATATGTTTCGCTTTCTTCAGCAGGATGTTCCTGCTCATTTTGTTCATTTTGCTCTTTTTGTTCTCTAAATACTCTTCCCACTTCTTCAACGGTCTTCATTGTGTTTTGTACCATGATCTGCAGCATTTTTCTTAATTTAGGTTCTAAATCTTTTACTGCACTGCCCATTTTTTGTGCCAATTCTTTGCCCCATCTATCCAAATCTTGAACAAATTCCTCGCCTTTATGTTCGGTTTGATCTTTGTCACTACGTACGTCGTCAGCACCAACAGCCTTTAACATCTCTACAGCTTGCTCCGGTGTAAGTTTGCCTTCATCCACCATCTTTAATATCATTCTTGTTTCTTCGCTCATAATAATCCTCCTTTTTTTATTGTATATTATACCATCTTTTTTTAGCAAAATATTTAATTCTTTATTATATACGCAAATCATCTTATTTTGTTTGAAATAAAATAAGACTTCTTTATATCTTTTCCAAATTTTAAAATATGAATCATCTTTTTTAATCGGGGCAACCTAAATATGTACGGATTCTCTAATAAAGGAGAGCTGATAATGATGTCTAATGATCTTCACAATCCTAATATTTTTCATAATAAAGTAGATTTCGAACACGAAACTTCCACAGCTAGTATGCATTTTCAATCCGGAGACCGTCCAACTGGAAGAGAAGCAAAATCTCAAAAAGCTCAACTAAATTCTAAGCATTCCACTCCCGGAAGAGGAGACGTAAGAATCCAAATGAATGAAAAGCAGACTTAAAGCCGCATTTTATGCGGCCTTAAGTATATATTTCATTATATTAAATAATATTTACATTTTAACTCACTTCTATTTTTTTTCATCATACACTAAAGTATAAAGATTTATACATTCAAAGGTATGTCTATAGGATGGAATACCTATACATTTAATTCCATCTTTGCTTCCTATGCTTGTATTTTTATAGTATTATGTAATTACATAATATTACTTTAATAGATATTTTATTCAGTACATCTAAATTATATAAATTATCCTCTATAATTGAGAATAACTATTATTATTGTAAAAGAGGGGGTATATATGAGTAAAAATAAAAGTTATACGACAGAAGAAATTGAACTTCTAAAAACTGCGTTGGATACTCTATTAGAACAGCGAAACTATAATTTATTAGATCCCCTTGTGCAACAATTAAGTAGGAAATTAGATGCATTAATTTATAAAGTAATTGAACAGCAAACTGTTCCTGGCAAAAAAAATTCTGATTCTTAGTAAGTCAAATGGCTTACTTTTTTATTTTGACTTTTAAGCTTGCCTGCTTATTGTCTTTTATCGGTCTTTGTCTGCCTTCATGATCTATATAATAATTTTTCTTTAGAATAAGCTGGGAAATAGGGACAAGTTCATAGCCCTGCTGCTTTAATCCCGTAATAATCGTATCTAATGCATCCTTGGTGTACTTTGCATTATTATGGAACAAGATAATAGAACCGCTTCCCAGCTGCTTATTACCTAATACTTGCTTAATCAAGGGGTCCGTTCCGAACTCTTTCCAGTCAAGTGAATCCACATCCCACTGAATTGTGTAATAACCACACTCTTCTGCTGCTTCTATGACTGTATTATTGTATTCTCCAAAGGGCGGTCTGAATAAATTCATATCAATCCCTGTAAGCTTTTTCACTGCTTCATGAGCTGCCATGAGTTCTTTTTTATTCCCCTCTTTTGACAATTGCCCCATATGAGGATGTTTATTGGAGTGATTGCCTATATCATGGCCTGCCGCAGCAATTTTCTTCACTTCTTCAGGGTATTTTCTCACCCAATCACCAACTAAAAAGAATGTAGCTTTTACACCATGCTTATCGAGAATTTTTAGGATATCATCCGTATCGTCTGCACCCCAAGCCGCATCGAAGCTTATGGATATCTTATTGTCTCCTCTTTCTACACAATAAATGGGAATCTTTCTTTGCTGTTTGCTGGAAACGTTATTAAAGACTTCCGTAACATAGGGTTTTGATAATCCCATAGAAATTATTATTAGAAGAAAGGCACAAACTATTTTTATAATCCCTTTCATATGAATGACGTAAATTTTCATAAGAAAATCCCCCCTCTTCATATTTTTATTCAGAGGGAGGATTATATATTCTGAAATCTTATAATAATTGGAGCAAGCCTTTTGTTATATCTTTATAAGTTCCATCAGAAAGGTTATCAAGGGCGTCATAGGCTTTACAAATAAATTTATCTTTTAACGCCTTGGTTTCTTTTAAGGCGTTGGTTTCTTTTACTAAATCAATCACTCGATCGATTTCCTCTTTTTCTATATGCTCTTTTTTGCTTAAGAGTTCTTTTATTTCCTGATTGACGTTATTGTCTTGCAAAGCAAATAAAAGAGGCAGGGTATAAATCCCTTGTTTGATATCGTTGCCTATGGGCTTTCCTTCTATTTTTTCCGTAGATGTATAATCCAGAAGATCGTCTCTGATTTGAAACGCCATTCCAAAATAAGCTGCAAATTTTCCAAGGGCGTTTAAAGTCTTTCTCTTACATTTGCCTTCATAGGCCCCTACCAAAATACTCATGACAAACAGTACCGCTGTTTTTCTATATATTCTTTTTAAGTAATCCGTTACGGTAACATTGGTATTGTATTTGATTTCATATTGATCAATTTCACCTTCACAAATTGCCTTAACTCCTTGTGCTATTCTGTTTAAATGCTCAAAAGAGGTTTTGTCTGATAGTATCATAAAAGCTTTTGTAAACAGGTAATCTCCCGTATATACGGCCATGTCCCGTCCATATTTTGCTTGAACCGTCGTTTTTCCCCTTCTAAGCTGCGAATCGTCAATGATATCGTCATGGACAAGGGTTGCTGTATGCAATAATTCTATTGTGGCTCCGAGGGGAATAATCTTTTCGGGATCATATTTGCCGCATTTTGCACCTAAGATCACAAAAGCCGGTCTTAATCTCTTACCTCCGGATTCTATTAATTCTAAACTAATTTCTGTTAGAATTTTCTTTCTGGAGGGAACAGCCTTTTTCATATAATTTTCTACTTTAATTAATTCCTCATGTATTTCAGGATAAGCTTCCCACAAACTCATCTAAATTTCTTCCCTTCTAAGTTGTTTCGCCCAATCTGTTTTTTCAAAATGCTGATACAGAAAACTTGTACTGATTCCTACAAAATATCCTGTGATTACCCCGGATATCAGAAGAATCGGGAGGTAAAAGTATATTCTTAAATCTTGAATAATAAAAGCTGCTACCAGCAGCTGCCCTGCATTATGAAAAATTGCTCCACAAATACTTATGGAGCCCAGTCCTAAAAAATCTTTAAAGTATTTATACAGTAAAATCATAACAATATTACTAAGGAGTCCTCCAACAATACTAAAGAAGAATGCGGAGACACTTCCTCCAAAAATAGAACCCATCACTGTTCTTAAAACCACTATAATGAGTGCTTCTTTCCATCCTAAAAGCAATAATGCAAATAAAGAGATGATATTTGCAAGTCCCAGTTTTACCCCCGGAAAGAGAACCGGAATCTGCGCCTCTATAATATAAATAATAAGTGCGATTCCAACCAATAAAGACAAAAATACCAATCGTTTTGTTTTTACCATGATAACCACCATTCTATCTATCTTTGGCATACTCAAAGTTCATACTGCTCCCCGCAAATACACTCAATAGGATACCTGATCAATTTCTTCGTTTATCCCTTCAATATGGATGGATAATTTATGAGGTAGGCATACTGCTATGGCTCCCGGTTCTGATAACCACCCTGAATGAACACAAACCAAATCGGGACAATCCGCATCAATAAAGCGAATCCTTCCATTTTCCACTCGGATGGTATTGAACCCTCCGTTTTCTTCTTCTATCTTCCATTCTCTTGGTTCTTCTACTGAATTTAAATCAATCACTTCTATGACTTTTTGATTTTGGATGATTTTTGCATTCATCGGTTTTCCTTTATTAAAATATCTGTATAGTCCCACAGTTAAAGAACTGATCAAAATCAAAGCGAATACACCTATTGCAACGATTTTATCCCCTTTTTTCATTTTACTCTCCTCTTTAAAGATCTAGTTGGCCAGTTGGAACTCTTCATTTTCCAATTTAAATCGTTCTTTTAATCCCGATGTAACATAGATTTTTTTATCTTCCGTAACAATAACTGCTTCCACATTCTCTAAGCTTTCTATTAGCTCCATCCCTTTTTCCAGTCCTAAAACGTAAACACTGGTGGAGAGGGCATCTGCATCAATGGAACTATTGGTTACAATTGTGCTGCTTATAATTCCGGCTTCTGCCGGATAACCTGTTTTAGGATCAATGATATGATGGTATCTTTTCCCGTCTTCGATAAAATATCTTTCATAGTTTCCTGAAGTTACAAGGGTTTCATCCACAACTTCTATCACCGCAATATGTTTACCTCTTTCATCCAAAGGATTTTGAACCCCTATACGCCAGGGTGAACCATCCAGCTTGCTGCCCAGGGTAACGACGTTTCCTCCTAAATTAACAAAAGCAGTTTTTATACCATGCTCCTTTAATATCTTTTTTACTTCATCCCCCGCATAACCTTTGGCAATTGCCCCTAAATCAATAGCTTGTCCTTCTCTGTTTAGTTTTACTTGATTCGTACTTTCATCCAGTACTACATCATTATAATCCACCAGACCAAGTAAAGCATCTATCTCTTCCTGCTTGGGTACCCTGGCATTCTCTGTTCCGATGCCCCATAGTTTTACGATCGGTTCAACGGTAAGATCAAAGGCACCACCTGATAAATCACTATATTTTTTAGCTTTTTGAATAACATAAAATGTATCCGGGCTTACTTGAACGGAATTTATACCGGAATTTTCGTTTATTAAAATAACCTCACTCTTTTCTTTATTAACAGTCATTTTATTTTCTATTTCCTGGACTCTCTTTTCTGACTCTTCTATGGCCTTTTTTGCTTTTTCCTCATCAGCATCATAGATCTGTATTTGAATGACTGTACCAAGAGCATAGATTTCTTCCTTAATTACTGTATTCTTTCCTTTATTGCTTGCACATCCTGAAAGAATAGCTATGATTGTAATTAAGAGCATTAAAAATATATTTTTTTTCATTTATTCACCAACTTATATTTTATTCTCAACTTGTTTATTATATATTATATCGCTTATAATTAATAAATATCAATTGACAATTTTTAAAGGAAGGCATGAAAACAATTCCCCAAGATAACTCTCGGGGAATTGAAAATAATAATTATTTATTATTTTGCAGCTTCTAAAGCCTTTTTAGCCATTTCTTTGAAGCTTTCGGAACCATGAGTTGCACCAGTTACAACATCCACTGCATCTACATCTTGTTTTTCAATTAATGCTTGTTCTAATTGTGGGAATGCTTCTGCAGGTCCTATGTTAACTTTAGCTTTCATATTTTTATTGTATGCTTCATCAGTTTCTTTTAATGTACCTTCTTCGTTGATTTCATTGTAATCAACTGCTGCGATTTTACCATCTTTTACTTCGATCGTAATGATTGGTTTCCAGCCGTGGTCATCAAAAGCGTCACCTTCTGCTGTATAAGTACCATCTTTTAATGCACCTGATGCATCTGCTGCTACTGGTCCTGCTGCTAAAGCTTTCTTAACCATTTCTTTGAAGCTATCGGAACCATGAGTTGCACCAGTTACTGTGTCTACTGCGTCAACATCTTGTTTTTCAATGAGCGCTTGCTCTAATTGTGGGAATGCTTCTGCAGGTCCTATATTAGTTTTTTCTTTCATTCTTGCATTGTAATCTTCGTTAGTTTCTTTTAATGTACCTTCTTCGTTGATTTCATCGTAATCAACTGCAACGATCTTACCATCTTTTACTTCAAGAGTAATGATTGGTTTCCAACCGTGATCATCAAAAGCATCGCCTTCTGCTTTGTAAGTACCGTCAGCTAATGCTGCTCCGCCAGCTTCTTCTTTTGTTTCTGCTGGTTGTTCTGTTTGAGTTTGTGTTGTATCAGCAGGTGGTGTAGCTTCTTCTTTCTTAGCACCGCATCCAGTTAATGCACTAAAGGATAATCCTAATGCCAATGCCAAAGCTATAATTTTTTTCATTATAGCGCCCTCCTCTTTGTAATTAAAAATTATTGTTACTATCACATTGTATTATTGCGACATTTTTTTGTCAAAGTTAACATAATTAAT
>JAAYPH010000005.1 GCA_012519955.1 Candidatus Epulonipiscium sp. | reverse complement strand
TTTGTTACTTTGGTAACAGGTCAAGGACCTGCACCCGCTTGTTCTCTCGGAAACAGCTGCGGAGGATATGAAAACTATGGCGGATATGGAAGTTGCGGCGGATACGGTGGCATTTATTCCGTTGGTTCTATTACAAACATCCCCGTTTATATGATTGCTTCCTTTAGCCATAATACGATTTAATCAATTGATAAGCTAGAATAGCCTAGAGATTTGTTCTAAAAGAATAAGCCGCATCAGCTGATGAGGAAAGGTCATTTTTGAAAAACTGATGTGCTCGTTTGAAATTTTGAGCACTTCATCAGATAAGCCAAGAGAGCCTCCTATTATAAAAATGATAGATTCTTTTCCTCTAAGACCTAATTTTTTTAGATGAGAAGCAAATTCGCCGGAAGTATACTGCTTTCCCTGAATAGCTAGCGAAATAATATATCCATCGCTGTTTTTGATGTATTTTAAAATTTTATTTCCTTCTTTTTGTTTGACTTCTTCTTCCTGAGCTAAGCTCATATTTTCAGGCGCTTTTTCATCTTCTAACTCAATGATTTCTATATTGCAATGCTTGGATATACGTTTTTTATACTCCGCAATACCGTCTTTTAAATAAGCCTCTTTTATTTTTCCTATAGCAATGATGGTGATGTTCATGTTCTCACTCCCGGACATAAATAAAGTAGGGAACTCTTCCCTACTTTATTTTTATCGTTTTACTCTTTTAATATCTGCACCTAAATCGCTTAATTTCTTTTCAATGGCTTCATAGCCTCTGTCAATATATTGAAGATTCGAAATAGTCGTTTCCCCTTCTGCTGCCAGAGCTGCCAATACTAATCCTGCCCCAGCTCTTAAGTCCGTTGCACAAACTTGAGCTCCAGAAAGCTTTTTAATGCCTTTTATTACGGCTACTCTTCCTTCTACATTAATATCTGCTCCTAAACGTTTTAATTCATCTATGTACTGAAAGCGATTATCCCAGACACTTTCTGTAATAATACTGGTACCTTTCACAACGCTAAGCAGGGCAGACATCTGTGGCTGCAAGTCTGTAGGAAATCCGGGATAGGGCAATGTCTTTACGTTGACAGCCTTTAGAGGATTGGTAACACTGACGCGAATACAATCGTCTCCTTCTTCTATGTTTACGCCCATTTCCAGAAGCTTTGCAGACAGGGATTCCATATGCTTCGGGATGAGGTTTTTTACAGTGACATCTCCCCCCGTAATCGCTCCTGCCATCATATATGTACCAGCTTCAATCTGATCGGGTATAATCATATAATTCGTACCTGATAATTTTTCAACGCCAATAATTCGAATAACATCGGTTCCGGCACCTTTTACATTGGCCCCCATACTGTTTAAAAAGTTGGCTGTATCCACTACATGAGGCTCTTTAGCAGCATTTTCTATAATCGTAGTCCCTTCTGCCAGGACTGCTGCCAACATAATGTTAATCGTTGCTCCAACACTTATAACATCTAAATAAATCTGAGCTCCAACTAATTTTTCAGCGGACGCCTTTATCATTCCATGCTCTACGACAACTTCAGCACCTAAAGCAGTGAAGCCCTTTATATGCTGGTCAATAGGCCGTGTTCCAAAATTACACCCTCCCGGAAAGGCTACCTCAGCTTTTTTATAGCGCCCAAGAAGAGCTCCAAGGAGATAATAGGATGCCCGGATTTTTTTAACCGATTCATAAGTCGCACAAAAATTATTGATATTTCTACTGTCAATCTTTAAGGTATGAGGGTCAAGAAATTCACATTTGACGCCCATATCATTTAGAGTATCTGCTAAGCTAATCACATCGTCAATATAAGGTAAATTTTCTATCGTACAAATATCATCGCATAAGATTGCCGCAGGAATGACAGCAACAGCAGCATTTTTAGCTCCGTTTACAGTAACTTCTCCCTGCAATCTTTTTCTGCCCCGTATAATTAACTGTTCCAATCCCAACACCTCTTAAACCGGATTTATCAAATTATGTAAAATGGTATAAACACCTCAGACAATTATATCACTAAAATTTGCCGGAAGAAAGTCCCTTTGTAAAAATAATCTATAGGGCAGTCTCTTTTTTAAGAATTTATTATTTATTGTATCGCTAAAAGGCTATTTTATCGCATTTGGTTGGTATATGCATTGATATAGAAATTTCTCCCATCAGCCAAGGTAATGCGATAATAGGGGATACCCTCTCCTTCTTTACGCCAGGGATACTCTGATTCAATGAAGTATCCGAGATCAATGTTTTGAATCACCAAAATTTCTTTAAACCCTTGGCTCTTTTTCATCTGGTTCATAAAACCAAAAAGGATTTCGTCAGGAGCGTATATGCTTCTCGAAAGTTCTGTGTACTTAACAGGCTTCATTTTGTAAATATCTACTTTTTCAATTCCTTTGGAGGTAATGAGAAAATCTACATAGCTGTTATACACAAGTTCTCCATTATAGGTTTCATAATAAGTGAATTTGTAACTGCCGTTTTCTTCTTTAAAATGCCACTGCAGCTTCGATAATGTATATCCCAGCTTTTCCAAAAACGCATCCGCCGCCTTTTTGGACTGTTCTTTTGTAAAAATAATATCTTTTTCAGAACTAAGATCTGCTCTATAAAAAATATG
>JAAYPH010000067.1 GCA_012519955.1 Candidatus Epulonipiscium sp. | reverse complement strand
AGCATACGAATAAAAACTTTTTTTAATAAAATAATAAGATTAATTTCTTTTATTAATGGAAAAGCTATGGTAAAATAATCACAAGTATCTAAAAATTATTAATATTGATAGGAGGAATTGCCATGCGCTCTGAATCTAGAAAACGTCATTATCGTGTTGCACAAAAAGAAATTGAACAAGCTCCAAGTAAAGGGGTTTTCATTGCAAATGACAAAAAACAAACCTATATTTTATTTGCAATAGGTATATTCCTTTTTACTTTCATTCAAGGATTCATTTTAGGATATTTCGTATCAAGAGATTAGGTGCACAATGATTTCATTGTGCATTTTCTTTATAGGATTGATTAAATTCAGAGGATTCGTTATAATATAGACTTGTAATTACTGTGAAAGATGTTTTGAATAGAAAAAGAGAGGAAGAAATATTGTATGAAACTTGGTATCGTTGGCCTTCCAAATGTAGGAAAGAGCACACTTTTTAATTCTCTTACAAAGGGAGGAGCAGAATCAGCCAACTATCCTTTCTGCACAATCGATCCTAATGTAGGTATTGTACCTGTTCCCGATGAAAGGTTAACCCGTTTGGATGAAATGTATCACGCAGAAAAAGTAACCCCTGCTGTTATTGAGTTCGTGGATATTGCAGGTCTTGTTAAAGGAGCTAGCCAGGGAGAAGGTCTAGGCAATAAGTTCTTGTCCCATATTCGTGAAGTAGACGCAATTGTCCATGTGGTAAGATGCTTTGAAGATACAAATATTGTTCATGTAGAAGGATCTGTAAACCCTATTCGTGATATTGAAACAATTAATCTTGAGCTTGTATTTTCAGATCTTGAAATATTAGATAGAAGAATACAAAAAACTCAAAAAGCAGCTAAAGCTGATAAGGCTCTTCAAAACGAATTGCAAATCCTGGAAAAATTAAAAAAAGAATTGGAAGACGGAAAATGTGCAAGAAGCATTGAATTTACATCTGAGGAAGAAAAAGAGTTTGTAGCTTCATTAAATCTTTTAACCTACAAGCCTGTTTTATATGCAGCGAATGTTACTGAAGATGATTTAGTTACCAACGGCGAAAATAATGAATATGTAAAAACAGTTATGGAGTATGCAAAGAATGAGGGTTCTGAAGTCTTTGTAATCTGTGCAAAAATCGAAGAGGAAATTGCAGAATTGGACGAAGATGAAAAGAAAATGTTCCTGGAAGACCTGGGAATCCATGATACCGGATTGGAAAAACTCATTGCGGCGAGCTATAAATTGCTTGGTCTTATCAGTTATTTAACCGCAGGGCCTAAAGAAGTTCGTGCCTGGACCATTGTTAAAGGCACAAAAGCCCCTCAGGCAGCAGGAAAAATCCATAGCGACTTTGAAAGAGGATTTATTCGAGCTGAAGTTGTTTCTTACAATGATTTGATGGAATGCGGTTCTTATACTGCTGCAAAAGAAAAAGGGTTAGTAAGATTAGAAGGTAAAGAATACGTGGTTCAAGACGGAGATATTATTTTATTCCGCTTTAATGTATAATCCATATAAAAACGGATTGCCCTGTGCAATCCGTTTTTATATTTCATAGTCTGATGAACTCTCTTCTGATCGATCTTTTTCTTTGTCTTTTTTACTTCCAAAATTAAACTTTGATAAAAGTCCGGGAATCATATCAATGAGTTTATTAATACTGTCTTGATTTTTAACATTAATAAGCTGAGCTGTTCCGTCTTTAATAAGCAGCATGGCACTGGGAGTAATTCTGGCGCCTAATCCCCCTACTCCCGAATCTTTATCCTCTCCTTTTTCATTTTTACCTCCGGACGCTCCTGCTCCAACTCCAAAAGTCACATCTACCAATGGAAGAAGGATAGCATCTTCAATATGAATAGGTTCCCCTACAACGGTTTTAGTAGATATAAAGTTTTCCAATTGACCAAATAAGGATTCAAAACTATTCTTCAAATTCGATTCCATTTTTATCTTCCTTTCGTTTTTTAAAATAAAGCCTTACTATTTGCTTTATGGGTTTTTTCAACAGGTATTCAATAATGTATTTAATAATTATGCCTATAGAGAATCTGCCTCTGCCGCTGATTTCTCCCAAAAAAAGCTTTTTATCAAAATTTGCTTTGATAGTTACACTATTTCCGAAATAAGGCTGCATTATTCCTATTCCAGCTAAAACATATCCAGTATGGGAAGGGTCCTCCAGACCAAACTCCACTTCACAATAAAATTTTCTAGGCTTAATATGAAGAATCAGTTTTTTTAAAAATTCATATGTATAGGATAAAATCTCTGCTTTATTAGGATACTTAAGCAAATCCTTTATACCAAAACTGTCCTTCTCTTCTACCTGTTCCTCCAGTTCTTCACCCAAATCCTTAGCTTTTCTTTTTATGCTTTTAATCGCCGGAGCTTCTTTTTTATGGTGTTCAATGATCTTCTTTGATTTATGCTCTATGTTATGGGATGCATCTTGGTCTGAATGTTTTATGTATGTACTTTCCTTTTCTTTGACTTCAGGAAATGGATCTTCTTCTATTTTCTCCTCTATATCTGTCAATACCTCTTGAGCCGTATTACTTTGTGGTTCTTCCTCTTCTACTTTTTCTTCCTTTAATAAACTTTTTCCGAAGAAATAAAGACCTTTAGTGGTTTTCTTAGAGTTTTGAACTACATAGTGATAAAAAAGAAGCTTTCTAAACCACGATACTTTAAGATCCATGTCTATATCCTTATTGCCTGACAAGTAAAAGGAATATCTCACAGGTACAAATATAATAATAGCCAGAATACTAAGCACTAGCAATAGTATAATCCCCAGGATTATTCCGGTATATTTTAAAATTAACAACAAAACCGACAGTATAGACATCATTAAATGCTCCTACTCCAACGCAAAAAATTCTTTTATTTTAACAGGATCCCCATATTCTTTATAAACGGATTCAATGATAAGCCGAGTTACTTCATAAGCTTCGTACTTTCCGTTTGCAATACCAATCACTTTATATTCATTATGAGAATAAATGGGTTTAAACATTTCTCTGCTTTCCATGATATACATTAAATGTTTCGGTGAATTTCCAAGACAAATACAATAAATATTTTTGTATGGGCGGTTGCGACTAAGTCTTCTAATAACTCGTCTTTTATTCCTTACTGTCTCGCCCACATAATAGTTTTTTGAGAAAATCATAAGTACTCCTCTTTCACATAATAAATCCTCAATTATTAATTTTTGACTAATTCTTAATATATTATAACAAAGATAAAAAACAAAGTCACGATATAACCGTGACTTATTGCAGAGCACTTTCCAGTTTAGAGAGATGTTCTAAAGGAAATAGTCTTAAAAGTTGTTTATACTGTTCTTGAGTTAATCCTTCAGTGGTAACGTAAATATCTATCTTTTCATCTACATTTCCCATTTGAAAGCGCTTTTTTAATTGTTCGAATTGTTGTAATTCCATAGTATACACTCCTTTAAATTAATTTCATCTTTAGTATATACTACAGAAAATAATCTATTCGCTTAATTAAATTTGTAATTCAATCCCTTAATAATTTCTTCTGCCAAGGCTGGACGATTCATAGGTTCTAAATGAATCCCCAAAACACCATGATCTAAAAGATCTTGAATCTGACGGATTGCATAGTCTATGCCTGCTTTTCTTAAATCCTCTTGAGAATCTCCATATTTATCCAGCATTATTAACAACTCTCCCGGCATAGAAGAACCGCATAAGGATATAATTCTCTTAATTTGTTTGCTGTTAAAAATTGGCATGATGCCGGGGATTACCGGACAATGAATGCCCAGCTTAGTAATATCTTCCATAAAGTGATAGAAAATTCGATTGTCAAAGAATAATTGGGTGATTAAGACATCAACCCCTGCATCGACTTTCTCTTTTAAATAACACCAATCTTTGGTAATACTTTTACTGTCTTTATGTCCTTCAGGATATGCTGCAGCTGCTATAGAGAAGTCACCTTTGCTTTTTATGTACTCGATTAACTCTACCGCATAGCGAAAATCATTTTTATTATAATCAAAATCCGGCTGATTGATCGGTGGATCTCCTCTAAGGGCTAGTATATTTTCAATCCCTTTTTGTTTTAAATCTTCTAAAATATAATCTATATCCGCCTTTGTGTGTCCTGCGCAGGTCAAATGAGCCATAGCTTCCAGACCGTATTCGTTTTTTATTTTTGATGCAATTTCGACTGTTCTTCCCCTGCTGGAGCCCCCAGCTCCGTATGTAACGCTAATATAAGAAGGATTCAATTTTTTGAGTCCCGAAATAGTATCAAAAACTGTATCTATAGGAATATCAGGCTTAGGCGGAAAAACTTCAAAAGAGATCCGTCTAGTATCAGATGAGTATATTTGAGATAATTTCATTTTTCCCCTCCTCAATCTTCTTTAAATTTTTACTATTATATCATAATTCTAAAAATATACAAGAATGTATTAGATTTTTGGGTCTAAATTAGCTTTTAAAAAACAATTTAAAAAACAAAAAACACCAGCATAAAAGCCAGTGT
>JAAYPH010000004.1 GCA_012519955.1 Candidatus Epulonipiscium sp. | reverse complement strand
ATTGGTATACAGATAAACAACCTACAAAGGATGAGGCGTTTAAAAAATTATTGGGAAGAATTCACCCCGGTGCAGTTGTTCTTCTTCACAGTACGTCTAAGACCAATGCTGAAGTTCTGGATGAACTCATTACTAAGTGGAAAGAGATGGGCTATACATTTGATTCATTAGATCATTTGGTTCAATGAACATAGTATTTTGCGATTTTTAATCATAGCACTTCCTAGCTGCAATAATGGCTGATAGGAAGTGTTTTTATTTAGAGAAAATAATAAAAATTACGTTTGACATAAAAAATTTTTATATGTCATAATAGTCTAGAATTCAAATAATTAAAGGAGCGACGTATATGTTGAAAAAAGAAGAAACAGCATTATTAGTTGTTGATATGCAATATGGCGGAGGAGCACCAGATGGATCCCTGGTAAAGATGTTAAATGTAGATGTAACAAAGCAGGAAGATATAGTAACGCCAATCATAAAATTAAAGGATTTCTTTAACGAAAATAATATGTTAGTGGTTAACGTAAAAACCGAATATGAAGAAGACTTTAGTGATTGGGAAATGCTGAGCAAAAGATTTGAAGTTAAAAAATACGGTCATTTTATAAAAGGCTCTCCAGATGCAGAAATTATTCCACCTCTAGCACCTCGAGAAGGAGAGGAATTAATTATCAAAAATCGATGGAACGCATTTTTCAATACGAAATTAGATGAACTATTAAAAGAAAGAAATATAAAAAATTTAGTAATTGTTGGTGCAGCTACGGATGTTTGTGTTTTAGAGACTTGCAGCTATGCCTTTTCTTTAAATTATAACTGTATTGTACCGATTGAAACCACGGCATCTTTTAACGCTGAAAGAAAGAAAATGGGCTTAGAAATGCTAAGTTTCGGAAGAAGCCAAGTGGTTCATGTTGAAGAGGTATATAAAATGTTCCAATAGAATTCAAAATATAGGATTTGGAATTTATAAATTTTAAAAACATCAGCATACTAATGTTGAATACAATTTTTAAAGGGGCTGATGTTTTGAAAAAATTATTATATATTACGGTGAATTCAAAGCCAGAAAACTTATCCACCAGCAGAACGGTTGGAAGAGCTTTTGTTAATAAATTTGTTGAAAGATATCCGGAATTTACGATTGAAGAACTGGACCTATATAAAGAGCATATTCCTAGATTAGAATATCAGTATTTTGAAAGCAGAAATTGTATTATAAATGAAGAAGCTGCAAAAAAATTATCGGTTAAGGAACAAAAAGAAGTTCAAAGAATCAGGGAGTTATGCAATCAATTCATCGAAGCAGATGTTTATGTCATTGCATCCCCAATGTGGAGTTTATCCTTTCCTGCTCCATTAAAAGAATATATAGACTGTATAGTACAAACTGGCAAAACAATTTCCTTTCCAAAGAAAGGCGAAAAGCCCGAAGGACTTTTAAATGACAGGCCAAGGGCTGTAGTCTATATCCAATCCTCCGGTGGAAATATTCCGTGGATTATGGGGACGATGTTTAATAAAGGTGTGGATTATGTTGAAACCATAATGAATTTAATGGGTATAGAAAAATTCGAAAAACTATTGGTGGATGAAACAGGTAATACTGAAGAAGAGAGAAGAGTTGCCATCGAAAAAGCCAAAGATAAGATCGATAAAATTATTGACAAGATAGATATAGTAGAACCTGCATTAATTTAGTATTTATGATTAAATGGGGATTCATACAATTAAATCAATACTCTATATTGAAAACTCTTAGGAAAATTTCCTAAGAGTTTTTTAGAACCTAACATATCTCATTGCCCAGTAATTTTTAAAGTTTTGTTGAAAGAAGCAACAAGCGGTATAGATGTTTCGTCTAATTGTATTGTATAAATGATTATAAAGAAGGGAATGAGGGTTATTACTAATAAAGTGTTTTATTTCATTGCTTTTCTTTTAATGAGTATAGGATTGGCTGGCTGTGGAGCAATGTCAAAAGACAATTCTTCTTCATTAAAAGTGAGTTTTGAGGCAGTGGTGATTGAGAATGGAGAAAACCTTATAGTTGTTCCAGATACAAGCAGTAATGAAGCTAAGGCATCAGATAAAATTGTAGTTCATACAAATAATGCATCCATTATGGATGCTAATAACCAGGAAATTCAAATAGAAGATATTCCAATAGGTCATATAGTGGAAATTACTTATAATGGAGAAATTATGGAATCCTACCCCGCTCAGATATCTGCTGATAAGATTCAACTTCATGAAACTAGTTCAACAAATTGAATTCATTATATTAACAACTATTACATTAATTTCATATGATGTAGTAGCGTTAATTTAAGGAGTGTTGAATAATGAATTCATATAATTGGAACTGGTCGCATTTGCAAATACCAAACTATAGGGTACCAAGTCCCTATCCGTTTTATAATTATATGCCAACCGGTCATTTTGACAACTTATACAAACAACATAGTGACGGTTTAGAAGATGACTTGATGCGTCAAAGACCACAGGAGATCAATAGAATCATGGCACTGATCGATCAACAATTCGCTAACTTATATGCAGAACTTCAGAGTTATGGGGTTCCGAGAATTGTAACCACTAATATTTTTAGAAGTATTGTGGCCTATGTGCTGGACAATGAAAATAGATTCACTGGAAATCTTCAACAAAGGACCAATGCCCTATTTAATGCTTATGTAAGAGACAACGTCTTTGTTCCTATCATTTTACGGGGATATGGGGTACCCAATAATCGTATCAATCAAATCATCAGAACGATTATACGCTTTGTATTGGAAAATATAGGAGAACAGCCTTCTACGGGCTGGAGTGAGTGGGAAGATTTAGGTGGGGTATTGACTTCAGCTCCAGCTGTAGCATCCTGGCAGCCCAATCGGCTAGATGTGTTTGGCCGAGGTCAAAATAATGCATTATGGCATAAATGGTGGGACGGTTCCAGATGGAGTGAGTGGGAAGACTTGGGCGGTGTATTGACCTCCGCTCCTGGAGCGGTATCATGGGGTCGAAATCGAATAGATGTGTTCGGTCGAGGCCAAAACAATGCATTATGGCATAAATGGTGGGACGGCTCCAGGTGGAGCAATTGGGAAGACTTAGGCGGTGTATTGACCTCAGCCCCAGCTGTAGCATCCTGGGCGTCCAATCGATTAGATGTATTTGCACGAGGCCAAAACAATGCATTATGGCATAAATGGTGGGATGGCTCCAGGTGGAGTGAATGGGAAGATTTAGGTGGTGTATTGACCTCCGATCCAGCAGCAGTGTCCTGGGGTCCTAATCGAATTGATGTATTTGGCCGCGGGCAAAATAATAGTCTATGGCATAAATGGTGGGACGGATTCCGATGGAGTGAATGGGAAGATCTGGGTGGAGGTGCGATTACCTCAGGACCTGCAGCTGCATCCACAGCTCCAAACCGATTAGAAGTTTTTGCCCGTGGATCAAACAATCACCTGTTATTTAGAACCTGGAACGGATCGAGTTGGAGTGGATGGCGTTCCCTTGGGGGAGATATTACTTCAGAGCCTGCAGCAGTGTCTTGGGGCGGTACTAGACTGGATGTATTTGCAAGGGGACGAAACAATCATCTCTGGCATATTTGGAGATCATAGAAAACAGGAAAAAGCGTGCATATCAATTTGCACGCTTTTTCCT
>JAAYPH010000066.1 GCA_012519955.1 Candidatus Epulonipiscium sp. | reverse complement strand
CAGTTAACTACATATAACAAAAGAGACTATAACCGCTTTCCAATGAGACCTCTGGGATGGAAATCTCCTCAGACTGTCTTATATGATTTTGTTAAGTATGGTGTAACATATGTTTGACAAACCTACAACTCAAATTTATGTAAAAAAAGAGTGTGCAATGCACACCCTTTATCTTAATTCCTCTAACAGATCTCCTGCTTTTTCCAGCATTCTTCTGCCATTTTTCATCATTTTACGTCTGCCTCTTTTATTGGTTGTCATCATTTTAAATCCCATAACACCTGCAACACCGCCAAGAACCATACCAGCTGTAAACTTATTAAGCATCATAGCAATCTCCTTTCGAAATATAATTAGTTTTTTATGGAGATAATTGTAGAATCTCGCGTATTTAGTTTGCTATGATACGATATAAAATATTCATTCTTCGAGGGAATGAATAAAAATCCCACTTCTTAATTTCGGCTCAAACCAAGTAGATTTTGGAGGCATGATTTTATTGGCATCAGCAATATCCATTAAATCTTCTATGGTCGTTGGATACATAGAAAAAGCTGCTTTCATGCCATTTTGAACTCTTGCTTCCAATTCCTTTAAACCTCTTATTCCGCCAATAAAGTCAATATTTTTATCCGTTCTTGGATCTGCAATGCCCAGAATAGGATGAAGCAGATTGTTTTGCAAAATAGATACATCCAATCTTTCTACAGGATCTTCGGCATTAAAACTTCCTTCTTTAGCTGTTAGTTTATACCAAGTGTTGCCTATATACATTCCAAATTCATGTTTTTTTACAGGTTTGTATGGACAAGATTCTTCTAATTTTTCAACAATAAATTTGTCTTTTAAAGCTTCTAAAAACTCCTCCTCAGATAATCCATTTAAATCTTTTACTACACGATTATAGTCCATAATATGAAGTTGATCATCCGGGAACAGAACAGACAAGAAGAAATTAAATTCTTCGTTACCAGTGTAATTACCTTCTTGTCTTCGTTTTAGTCCCACTTTTACAGCAGAAGCTGCTCTGTGATGACCATCTGCAATATATAGATAATCTATTCCTTTAAAGGCTTCATGTATTTGTTCTATCACGGAACTGTTATCAACTATCCAAACAATATGACGAATATTATCTTCCGCTGTAAAATCATAAATGGCATCATTATGTTTCATCCAAGACTCAATGATTTCACTTATTTCTTTTTGAGAACGATAGGTTAAAAATATAGGTCCTGTATGTGCATTGCAATAATCTACATGATTGATTCTGTCCACTTCTTTGTCTTCTCTGGTTAACTCGTGCTTCTTAATAATATTATCTTGATATTCATCTATGGAAGTGCACCCTACAATTCCTGTTTGTTCTCTTCCATCCATCACTAATTTGTATATATAGAAATAAGGACTCTTGTCCTTTATAAATATCCCCTCATTGATCATTCTATCTAAATTTTCTCTGGCTTTTTGGTATACTCTTTGATCATACAAATCAATTGAAGTGTCTAAATCGATCTCAGCCTTATCCACATGTAAAAAAGAATAAGGATTATCTTTTACCATTTCTCTGGCTTCCTGGCTACTCATAACGTCATATGGAAGAGCTGCTACTTTATGTACCAAATCTTTTCTCGGTCGGATTGCTTTAAACGGTTTTAAAACAGCCATAATGTTCCCCCTTAAATCATATATTGTGTTTAATATAAGTCATTTTACAATAAGTGTACTAAAGTTTCAATTATTAAAAAAATTTGGAGCTATAATGAAAAAACCACTTTAGAAAGTGGCTATTATGCAAATTAATTATAACGTATTAGTTTCTCCAGCTTCATTGTCTGAATTAAAATTCCAAATTATTTCGTCATTTTTGATTATTGTTGAATTCTTCCATTTCTTTGCACATTCTATGGCTTTCTCTTTTGAATAAAATGTTTTTAATAATCTATCCCCTTGATAAACATCATAAAAACGGTCTTTATACCTTAAAGCCTCTAATGCAAGTTGAGGTGCTATAAACTTTGCCTTATTCCAAACTAAAGCTTCAAACTTAGAATCAGGATGTTGAATAAATCTTTGACTTGTCATAGGAGACAATTCTGCTACAAAGGCAAATCTATAAAATCTTACTTTGAACCAATTTTCGAAACCGCTACCAAATTCTTTCGGGTTTGTTGATATAGGCATATTTCTATATCCAGTCAAATTATGCATTCTATCCATTATTTCCGTATCGATTCCGTCAAATTTTGAATGAGTATCTGTATCAGCCCAATAAAAAAGGTTTCCAGATGTATGTAAAGAAACAGCCATTAAAGGTTTTACAGATTCGCAAAATTTTTGAATTGCTTTTGTTTCAGGTTCTGAATTTGGAGATTCACCTTTAAATCCTTCTGAGGAATACCATTTTGTATCAGTACCAGCATTTTTAATTTTCCAATTACCATCGTCAAAATTTCTATTAAGGTCAACCCCTCGACCATTTGCTTTCCACCATGCATCATTTCCAGCAACATTTGTTATAGTTTTTAAAAAATCATAATTTCTTGAAGCCTTTATGCCATTATGAGCAATATTCAAACCATCTGGATTGGCTACAGGAAGCAGATATATATCTAATTTTGTTAAAATATCTTTTATATTATACTCGCCCCATTTTCCTGTATCATAAAAGCTATATAACATATAGTCCATCATTTTCATATTTAACATGCTTGAAAAATCTTCTCTCCCATGGATGTTTGAAATGATAAGTATGGAAGGTTTCTTTTTTTCGCTTGGAACGCCCAGCTTAATCACATATAAAGGTCTTCCCTCGTACGACTCTCCAATAATCTCTAATGAAGTAATGCCTTTGTAGTGATTTGTGATCTGATAAAGATCATCTTCTATTTTTTCTAGTGTATATTTCGTTCCATCCAATTCTACAAAATGTTTTGGTATTACATACCTACTTTGTTCTATCTCATTATTATTTTCGCTGATTGTATCTATTGTTAAAGATTGTCCCTCCGTATCTCGTTTCAAAACATGTCCATTTAACTCAACAAATGTTCCTAGGGGAACATATAATTGATCGTTAATGAATTGATTTTCCTCAGGCGTCATGAAAAAATCATTATTCACTTTAATAAGCCTTTGGTTCACAGGGAAAGTTAATATCTTATCATCTTTTATACCTATGATTGATTGATTATTTTCTACGTATTCAAAGCCAAATTCTTCAAGTAATTTTTTTGCCGGAACTAAAAGGGTATTTCTTTTTAAAACAGGTTGTTCGTTTTCATTAAATAATATTTGAGCATCATCTTTTATAATGATTGTATTTAAAGTATTGGCAAAAACTTTAGAAGATAAAATCATCGTTATAATCACTAGCAATAAAACTTTTTTATTCATTTTATTTGCCTCCTGATCTCGCACTTCTTAAAAGCACATAGGCTGAAATGTAGAAAATAGGATGGTTATGTTAATAATAAACCAAAAACTTCCGCCATTTGACGGAAGTTTTTGTGTTTGGCTAAATTATACCCTATCTTTTGGAGTATATTTTGTGTGTAGAAGATGATGTGCTTTTTCACTCATTGGGTGACCTAAATATTTTTCATATAATTCCTTAATAGCAGGATTTTCATGAGATTTTCTAATTGGTTTGCCTGCATCTTCACGATAAATTGCTTCAGCACGTTTTTTAAGGATTTCAATGTTTCCATGATGGTATGGCTGTCCGCCTCCACCGATACATCCTCCAGGGCAAGCCATAATTTCAATTGCATGAAGTTTTCTTGCATTTCCTGCTTTTACTTCTTGAAGAAGTTTTCTTGCATTTCCTAAGCCATGGGCAATACCAATATTAAGTTCTAAGTCGCCCATTTTTACTGTTGCAACACGAACGCCATCCAATCCTCTTAATTGTTCAAATTCAACTTTATCCAGCTGTTCTCCTGTGAACAATTCATATGCTGTTCTTGTTGCAGCTTCAATAACTCCACCAGTTGCTCCAAAGATTACAGCCGCACCGGTAGATTCTCCTAATGGTTGATCAAAATCTTCATCTTCAAGATCATTAAATTCAATATTTGTACGTTTGATTAAGTGTGCCAATTCTCTTGTAGAGATAGAAATATCTACATCAGGATTTCCATCTACTGAGAATTCTTCTCTGGTAGCTTCATATTTCTTTGCCAAGCAAGGCATAATAGAAACAACTACCATTTTATCTCTAGGAATTCCTAATTTTTCAGCATAATATGATTTTGCAATCGCCCCAAACATTTGTTGAGGTGATTTAGCAGTGGAAGGTACATCCAATAAATCCTGGAACTGACTTTCAATGAAGTTAACCCATCCTGGACAACATGATGTAAGAATTGGAAGCTTTACATCTTTGTCTCCATCTAAGAATTTTTTGATTCTGCCTAATAACTCAGTTCCTTCTTCCATAATCGTTAAATCTGCCGCAAAATCTGTATCAAAAACATAGTCAAAGCCTAATCTTCTAAGAGCAGCTACCATCTTTCCAGTAACCAACGTACCTGGTTCAAGACCGAATTCTTCTCCCAGTGCCGCTCTAACTGCAGGAGCTGTCTGAACGATTACTACTTTGTCCGGATTTGCTAAAGCTTCTACTACTTTCCATGTGTTATCCTGTTCAGTAAGTGCTCCTACTGGGCATACAGCAACACATTGTCCGCAATGAGTACATACAGAATCTTCAAGATTTACTTCAAAGGCAGGAGCTACTACCGCGTTAAATCCTCTGTTTACTCCAGACAATGCTCCTACTGTTTGTACTTCATTACACATGGTTTCACAACGTCTGCACATGATACATTTATCCATATCACGAATAATGGATTTGGAGGAATCTTTTCTATAAGTGGATTGTGCAACATCTTTAAAGCGAACTTCTCTTAATCCAAAGGTTTCTGCTAAATTTTGAAGTTCACATTGTCCAGATTTTGGACAAATCAAACAATCTTTTGGATGGTCGGATAAAAGTAATTCTAATACAACCTTTCTTGCATTCAACACACGGATGGTATTGGTTTTTACAACCATTCCATCAGCCACTGGTGTCGCACAAGCAGGTGCCAAATTTCTTCTTCCTTCTACTTCAACAACGCAGATTCTACAAGAAGCTGCTTTATTTACCATTTTTATATCATGTAAATCAAGGTGGCATAATGTAGGAATATGAACTCCTGCCTTCTGCGCTGCTTGTAAAACCGTACTTCCTTTCGGAATTTCCACCTGTTTACCATCTATCGTAACTTTAACATCTGACATTGGTTTTACACTCCTTTTCTCTATTTCTTAATAATTGCGCTAAATTTACATTTGTCAAAGCAAGCTCCACATTTGATACATTTGTCTTGATCAATCACATGGGCTGATTTAACTTTGCCGGAAATTGCACCTACAGGACATACTCTTGAGCAAGCTGTACATCCAATACATTTATCTTCAAGAATGATATATCTAAGAAGTGCACTACATTCTCCAGCTGGACAGCTGTGATCTTTTACATGGGCAACGTATTCATCCCAGAAGGTATCAATAGTAGATAATACTGGGTTAGGAGCTGTTTGTCCCAATCCACATAATGCCGTATCCTTGATAACCTGACTTAATGTCTTTAATGTTTCAAGGTCTTCCATAGTTCCTTTACCTTCAGTGATCTTACTTAATAATTCAGATAAACGTTTTGTTCCTACTCTACAAGGAGTACATTTACCACAGGATTCATCTTCAGTAAATTCCAGATAGAATTTTGCTACGCTTGGCATACAGTTGTCTTCGTCCATAACGATCATACCACCGGATCCCATCATGGAACCTTTTGCAAGTAAGTTATCAAAGTCAATTGGTGTATCCAAGTCTTTTTCAGTTAAGCATCCGCCGGATGGTCCACCGGTTTGAACAGCTTTAAATTTCTTACCGCCTTTAATACCTCCACCGATATCGAAGATAACTTCTCTAAGTGTGGTTCCCATAGGAACTTCGATTAATCCAACATTATTAACTTTACCTGCCAAAGCAAATACCTTTGTTCCTTTTGATTTCTCAGTACCAATTGAACTAAACCAATCAGCGCCTTTTAAAAGAATAACAGGAACATTAGCAAAGGTTTCTACGTTATTAACGTTGGTTGGTTTGCCCCAATAACCAGATTCTGCTGGGAAAGGAGGCTTCGTTGTTGGTTCTCCTCTTTCTCCTTCCATGGAGTGGATAAGAGCAGTTTCTTCACCGCACACAAAAGCACCTGCACCATATTTAATTTCAATATCAAAATCAAAACCTGAACCTAAAATATCGTTTCCAAGCAGTCCATATGCTCTTGCATCTTCAATAGCTTTCTTAAGACGTTTTACAGCTAATGGATATTCAGCACGGATATATACTAATCCTTTTGATGCACCTATGGCATAACCGCAGATTGCCATAGCTTCTACTACTGAATGAGGGTCACCTTCTAATATGGAACGATCCATGAATGCGCCTGGATCCCCTTCATCGGCATTACAAACAACATATTTTTGATCGGCTTTATTTTTATTTGCAAATTCCCATTTAAGTCCTGTTGGGAATCCGCCGCCGCCTCTTCCTCTTAATCCGGATTTCTTCATTTCTTCAATAACAGACTCAGGTGTCATTTCTGTTAATGCTTTTCCTAAAGCTTGATACCCTTCTCTTGCGATATATTCATCAATATTGTCTGGATCAATAAATCCGCAGTTTCTAAGGGCAATTCTCATTTGCTTTTTGTAGAAATCCATGTGCTTAGAATCTTCGATAGATTGATCTGTAGCTGGTTCTTTATATAATAACTGTTCTACTTTTCTTCCTTTGATTAAATGTTCTTTAACAATAATTTCAGCATCTTCTGGTTTTACTTGTACATAGAAAGTGTTGTCAGGAAGAATTTTTACGATAGGTCCTTTTTCGCAAAAACCAAAGCATCCTGTTTTTAAAACTTGTACATCATTTTCCATTCCATTTTCTTTTAATAAAGTATTAAAATTATCTACGATCTGTGTGGAATTAGAAGAAATACATCCTGTTCCACCGCAAACCAATACATGCATCTTATATTTGGACATTATGAAAGCCTCCTTTTACAATTACTCATCCACTGTTTTATGAGTGACAGGTATGATTCCATCTAATAATTCGCCGTTTTTCACGTATTTTTCTACTATTTCCTTAGCTCTTTCTACAGTTACTTCTCCGAATACCACAGGTTCTTCCCCTGGAATAGTAACTTCAATAGTAGGCTCTGCATAACAATATCCCATGCAGCCAGTTTGAGAAATCACTACGTTATCTAATTTTTCATTAGTAACGATATCAACTAATGCATTCATAACTTCTCTAGCTCCTGACGCTATTCCACAGGTCGCCATTGCCACACGGATCTGAACCAATTTTTCCATGTTGTCGCCTTTTTCTCTTAAATCAACCTTTGCTTTAACTTGTTCTCTTAGCTTTTTTAATTCATCTAAGGATTTTATTTTAGCCATGACAGTCCCTCCCCAATTATCTATTCATATTCTTTTAGAATGGATTTTACTTGATCAGGAGTAACCCGACCATATACTTTTTCACCAACTAAAACTACAGGTGCCAATCCACATGCTCCTACACAACGCAGTGCATCAAGAGAGAAATTTCCATCGGATGTTGTTTCTCCAACTTCAATATTTAATGCTCTTTTAAATTCATCTAAAACTTTTTCAGCACCTCTAACGTAACATGCTGTTCCCATACAAACAGAAATAGGGTTTTTTCCTTTAGGAATCATGGTAAAAAATGAATAGAAGCTAACAACGCCATATACTTTAGATACAGGTATATTCAACTTCTTCGCAACAAACTGCTGCACTTCCTTTGGAAGATAACCAAAAATTTCTTGAGCCTTATGTAATACAGATATCAAAGCTCCATTTTTTTCGCTTAATTCGTTAATAAATTGTTCTAGTTCACGGAAACCGCGTTCAGACAATTCATTTGTACAATTTGCACAATTAGCCATTTTTCTTCCCCCTTCAAGTATATAAAATTAAATATAGATTAATCAAATTTCGAATTCTAAATAGAAGTCGAATTGATTTACATAAAAAAACATAGTATTAGCACATAATAAGAAGTTAGCATATTTTCAACTTCATTGTCAATATTATAACATAAATCTTTATAAATGTACAAACCCTTCAAGATAATAATTTAATAACTTGACTGATAGACTTAAATTCTAAATCTAAAAATTGCTCCCTTTCAAAAATGTCTGGCAAATAATGAGCATCTGATGATCTTATTACATTGTACTTGCTGTAATTTAATTTGGACTTTTCCAAATCTGCATTTTTAGAAACCTCCAGTGTATGTACATCTAAATCTTCTGGAATCCATCCTAAATTTGACAAAACACTGTATGATGAACGATCAATATGAGCAGGGAAAGCGACACCATTAAATTGTTTTGAATACTTTACTACATCATAAATACTTAATGAAGTTGCAGTTAAAAGTAATCTTTTATTTTCACCTACAATATCATCTTCCTCATTAAGTATTAATTGTTCTCCAAAAATACTCACTCGATTTTCTAGGGGCGGTAAATGATTATATACTACTTCTTGCATATGATTTGCCGAAACAATATCCGGAAATAGGCAAACCATATGTATTTCTTCAGATGTTTCAACCTCCATCCCCGGGATAACAATAAGATCGGTCCCCTCCGCTACTTTCATGACTGCCGCAGCATTTTCACAGGAATTATGATCTGTTATAGCAATGATATCCAACTCCTTTAATAATGCCATGTTCACTATGTTATTGGGAGTCATATCGTTATCACCACAAGGAGAAAGGGCAGTATGAATATGGAAATCGTAAGCGTATTTCATTTTTTAAGAAATCCCTATTTCTGTAAGTTTTTTGACAAGTTCAAACGCAGTCAAATCTGAAGAAAATACAGCAATATCTTCATCATTAGCCTTTTCGATCGTATCCTTTTCTACATAAGCTCCCTCTGCTACAATGATACAAGATAAATTTAATAATGAAGCAACTGCTACAATATTGACATGACTTTGAATCGTAACCCAAACAGCTCCTGGTTTGGCACCTGCCATCACACAGCTTAATAAATCTCCTACATAACCGGTTGTAATTTCTTTGTCAACTCCATTTTCCCCTGCAACTATAGTTAGTCCAAGGGCTTCCATTAACTCTTTAACAATCATTTTATCACTTCCTAATCATCATTTTTTCTAAAAGCCGGAGGCAGCTTTTGTGAAAGATTCACCATGTCTTCTGCCATTTCCCTAACTTTTTGTCTCAACATAAAAATACAGTCTTCTATGTTAGCATTGTTCCTTACAATATCTTCAGCCAAAGCTCTGCAATTAGGCGCACCACAGGAACCGCAGTCAATTTGAGGAAGACTGTCATAGATTCTTTCTAATTCTTCCAGCTTTTTGATTGCCTTGCCCATATCTTCATCCAAGGTTAAAACTGGTTTAGAAATAATCGGATTGCTCCAAGCTAGATTCAAATCGCTGCTTAATTGCTCTTTACAATCTTGTTCTTTGACTTTCGTTGAAGAGCGTAAGATCTTTTTAAGATGATTCTTGGCAACAAAACTGTTTTCTACAGTTAAAGGTCCTCCCAGACATCCTCCATGACAAGCTAATGCTTCAATATAATCAACATCTTTAAGCTTTCCGTTTTCTACTTTTTCAAATATCTTATTAACATTCTCTATTCCATCAACAGCTATATAATTATCAATACCTAGAATTTCCCCTTCTCCGCCAGATATAGCCCATCCAATTCCATTGCTGGTACTGTGCCTGAGGATTTCAGCTTGATCGATGGTTCTTAAAATTGGAACCAGTTTCATATATACTTCTTTGATAGAAAGAACTTTATCTACAGAAGATTTATCAAAACCTATGGGATTTCTTACATTGGTAACTTTCGCTGCACACGGACTGATAAAAAATACTCCTATGTCCTTTTCATTAATTCCCTTTTTAACCAAATTGGCCTTAACCTCTCTGGCTGCTACCTCCATGGGAGAAATAATTGGAAGTATATGATTGATTAATTCAGGAAATCTTATTTGAATAAAACGTATAATTACAGGACAAGCAGATGATATGATGGGTTTAGGAAGCGCTGTATTTTCTAACATCTTTCTGGAAGCTGCTGTTACAATTTCTGCTCCCCTTGCAACTTCATAAATTTCATCGAATCCAAGCTTTTTAAGCCCTGTTAAAATAAGATTGACATCTAATATCTCCTTAAACTGCGAATATAAAGTTGGTGCAGGTATCGCAACCCTATATTTAAATTCCGACAGGCTGTCCAAGGTATCGGTTACAGCTTTTTTGGCATGATTTCTACATACCCTTATGCACAAACCACAGTCAATACATCTTTCATTAATAATCTTTGCCTTTCCATTCCTTACTCTTATGGCTTCCGTTGGACATCGCTTGATGCAATCCGTACATCCCCTGCACTTCTCCTCCTGAAGAGTCACGGAATGTAAATATTCGCACATTTAATCACCTTCTCCGACTTTCTCTGTTAAATGTATACTGTAATTTCTACCGTTGTCCCCTTGCCGACTTCTGATGTTACTTTTAAACCATCACTATATTTTTTCATATTCGGAAGTCCCATTCCTGCACCAAAGCCTAATTCTCGAACCTTTTCGGAAGCAGTGGAATAGCCTTCCTGCATCGCCAAATCAATATCAGGAATTCCCGGACCAGTATCTTTTAAAACTACGTATACTTTTTCAGGGGTTATGTCTACGTCTATAGTACCCCCATTGGCATGAATAACCATGTTTATTTCAGCTTCATACATTGCTATTGCAATTTTTCGAATAACTTCAGGAGAAACCCCCAATTGCTTCAGTACTTTTTTAACTTGACTGGAAGACTCCCCTGCTAAAGTAAATTCATCTCCATCTACTTTGAAACTAAGCTTCATAGCTACCCTCCACTTTTGCTTCTTTTCCTGTCAATCCATTGCTATATAATAAACCACATGAAATATATAATGGATATTGTGTTGCTAAAATTACCATGTTTTTTGATTCTGCCAAATCAAGAACATCCTGACTAACCTTTTTCCCTCTTACGAATACAATGGCTTTAATGTCCATCATTTCTGCTGTTCGAATAACCTGAGGATTTACAAGTCCTGTTAAAAGCACTACTTTTTCTTTTACAAAGGCAAGAACATCACTCATCAAGTCAGAACCGCAAGCTAAAAAAACTTCTCTGTCTAAACGATTTTCACCTACTAATACTTCTGCATTGAGAATCTCTTTTACTTCCTTCAATTTCATACACTTTCCTCCATTTGCAAATGAAAACTTAAATTTAAAATTTTTTTACTTTAAATACTATTATAACAGATGAAATCATTTTTGTGGAGTTGAAAAGTAACTTTCTCCAGGAAGAACTATTTTGAATAAATTCTTGTTAGGAAAATTAAAAATTTTGACCCTCCCCACATTGATAAAAGGCTTTTTAATTCTTTTCATTCCTAAACCATATTTCAGAAAACGTTCTTTTTGATCGATGAGAAGCAATCTTTGATAAAGCCAGGGATTTCTTCTGGGCGGATTCTGGTCCTGCATTAACTTTTTAATGCTTCCACCGATCCAAATAGATCCCGGGTTGGATATTTCTATTTTATGACTGTCAATGGTCACTACGATTTCCCGTGTCATATCCCAATAATCTCTGTGAACCACTGCATTACATATTGCATCATAAATGGATTGAACCGGGTAAGAAGAATCCTTAAAAAAAGATGCAATTAATTCTTCCGATCTATCCAACATTTCCAGTATGTTTCCAGTAATTGCATAACCTTGTCCGTTATATTCTATTTTTATGCCCGTATGTGGAAGATAATCTTGAGGACATTTTCCGAATAAAAGAAGTCCACCCATAGTGGGATGGTATGTAGACCTTTCAGATTCTCTTCCTATGATACCTAACCCTTCTAACAGAATGAGTTGATTCTCTTCAGGAATCGCTCCATTTCCTAAAATATGCTTCTTTAAAAGGCTGTCATCAAGCTCTCTGAGTGGAACTTTTCTACAAATAATCTGCTCTGAACTTGCTAATCCATTTTCCTGAAGCATATTGGCGATCTCATGTCTTCTGGCTATATCCGTAGTGGAACCTCTGCGAATATAAAAAGTTCCTGTTTGTCTTACCTGATGAGGGCGCTGGTCGCTCTTAAAAATTGTAATCACCGCAACATTCTTTTGTTTATAATTAATAACATCTACTCTTATGGGAACCGGGGGATCACAGCGATTACATATAATTTGCTGTATTCTTTCTTCGTTAAAAGGCTCTAAATCAACACCAACAATTTCCTTTGATTTGTCCTTTACTCCAAAAACAATATACCCCCTTCCTCCATTGGTGTTGGCAATGGCACAAACATCCTTTATAAATTCCTTTTTTTCCGATTCTGTATTGAGTTGAAGCTTCTCTTTAAAATCCAGTTTAAAACCCTCCGGCTGGCTCAGTAATTGTTCCAATTTATTTATGTCCACTACCGTTTCACCTTCTTAAAATAATCTTTACTATTAATATGATTAAAGATTTGTAAATATCATTTTTGATTTTCAAATAATCAATAAAAATATCTTCATAAGAATCAGTTATATTGTATATGAAAAATAATTATATTAAAAGTATTCTATTGCAATTGGTAGATATAATAACCTTCTTCATCTACGATTTTCTTAAAATTTTTATTAAGGTATTCCTTATATTCTCCGGTATCATTGGCTATCCAGCCTTTCATAGGAACAAAATATTTAGCTCCGTGCTTAATAAAATACTCTATCTCTTGTACTGGATCTTTAGGGATATAATCGTAGTACTTAATATTTGCTCGCCAACCTTTCCTTTCGCAAGCATTCAGGAGAGCAGGATCGGGTGTTCCTACAACGATCAAATCTTCTTTTTTTGTATATCTTTTAACCATATTCGCTTGCTTGATTAACTCCGTCTTTTCAACATAATAGGGTACTAAACTTATATATGTTGAGTAGCCTATCCATAGCATGATTAAAGTAAGCCATACTCCTCCATATTTATGTTTCCAAATACTATTTAAAGGTTTAGATGCCATCAGTGCAATCAATGGACCAATAAAAATTAGATAATAATATAAGCGAATCACTGCAACAATTAAAATCAATTCCAGAACCATAGCTCCCACCCAGATTCCAATTGGCCATTCTTTTTTCCAATTGATAAAAAGCAATCCTATTAGAGATAAGCATAATATTTGCAAGGTATATCCTTGAGGCAGCTTACCTTGAAAAAACTCAATGGCTTCTCTGGTAAAAAAGGCCTGAAAAAGCTTTGTAAAGATATGCTTTTGAGCAATATCATTAACAAATTTAAACTCTGCCACACTTTTGATCCATCTAAAATACAAAAAAGGGGCACCAAGGGAAATGATTCCGAAGCAGTATAATTCCCAAACATTAAAAATCTTGATTTTATACTTTTGAAGAGACATTGCCAACATAGGAATTCCAATAAAAATCGTAGGTATCTTTTGAGAAATTGCCAAAGCTGTAAATATAGAAGCCAACAAAATATATTTGACCTCTGCTTTGTCAATCCATTTAATAAAGAAATAAAAAGCCCCTAAATAAAAAAATAATGCCGAAGACTCAGGCATAATAGCACGGGAAAAATAGATGTTAATAGGAAATATTCCGTAAAGCAGAAGAGCAATTCTAGATTGTTCTATAGGATAGTACCTTCTGGCAATTAAGTATAAGAAAACGCTTGATCCCATAAAAAAAGAAATTGGAACGGTTCTGGCCAAAACATATTTATAACCAAAAAATTTATACAAAATTGCAATAAGATATGTTGTAATTTGAAATTCTAATTGTACATAATTCGGCATCGGTCCATCGTAATTGAACTGAGGATAAAATATATTAAACCTATGTTCTAAAAAATTGCGGGCGATGGATTCCGTATCTGACTGTCTCCACCGTTCTCCTTGTTCATAGGGCGATTGATTAATGTACGGAATTCTTAAGCATAGAATAACAACAAATATCAGAAGTGTAATTAAATTTTCCCTGATCTTAGACATAAATCACCCAAACCCCCAAGACGATTAAACCAGTACCAAGAATTTTACGTAATGTAATTTCTTCTTTAAATAAGAAAACAGACATAATCATAATCAATATATAACTTAAACTAACCAAAGGATAACTATTGCTTAATTCATTTTTTGTAAGCACCTTGATCCACAATAGAAAACTCATTGTAAAAAGTATTATTCCCAATATAATCTGAGGTACTTTTATAATATTGATCATATCTTTATATAATGTATTTAAAGACAGCGATAGTTCTCCTAATTTATTCGCCCCTACTTTTAATATGACCTGACCAATCGCCCCCAAAAAAACCGATAATAATGCAATGGATATATTTTTCATATTGCCCTCCTAAATGTATATCTTCATTCTTATCTTTGTCCTGCTTTTCTTAAACTTGGCTTCCGTACTCTGCGCAGTAAGTCAAAATATCCTTTAATGGTTTGTGCAACTTTCATTTTACTTTGGCTGTCTTTCAAATGATATTCAAGCATAAGGGGATATTCAGCTGCTTTTATACCAATTTTGCTAAAACGTGCCAAGATTTCTGCCATACAGTCAAACCCATTAGTCGTAATTAATTTATTTTGATAAATAGCCATTGATTGACGCAAATAACCTATTCGGTACACTCTAAAACCCGAAGAATAATCATTAATATTTTTAATGTTAAAAAAGAGCTTAAAAAAATATTTTGCTCCTCTGCTATACAATTTTCTTATAATGGGTACTCCTATCTCCTGTCCCCCTTCTGTAAAACGGGAAGCAATTAAAAGATCTAATTTTTCTTCGTTCATTATTTTAATCATATTTATAATATGCGATGGATTATGGGTATTGTCTGCATCCATTGTAACCAGAAGGTCTTCATCTTTGGCATACTTTATAACAGTCTGAAACAAGGTATTAATTGCAGCCCCCAAGCCTTGATTAGTCACATGATTAATAGAATGTATATAATGGTATTTTTCACTGTATTCATCTAAAACCTTCCTTGTTCCATCTGTACTTCCATCATTGATCACAATCACTTCTAAGGGATTCTCAATGGATTCTTTTACATATTGAATTTTATCTAGAACTGCCGGCAGTGCTCTTTCTTCATTATATGCAGGAAGACCGATAAATACTTTAGAATTCATTTATGCCCTTCTTTCTTTTTATTCATTCCCTTTAATTTATTTCCTTTAATTTATTCTGTTCACTATTCTTCATTTTTATGAATCAAAAAAGAGTTTCGATTACGAAACTCTTGCGCCAAGCGCGGTCGGAAAAGCCGACAAAATACCATACGCGCGAGTGTGTATTCTGCCCTAAAGGCTTTTTATTACAT
>JAAYPH010000065.1 GCA_012519955.1 Candidatus Epulonipiscium sp. | reverse complement strand
TGAATAACGCTCTCTGTGATTTACTCGGTACACCCAAATCCGACTTGTTGTAAATCACTTATTTGCTTTTACTGATTGTCAGCCGGTATCTTAAGTTAAGACAAGGTGCCGGCTGTTTGACGCTTACGTTGAAGTAATTAAAGCCAATATACCTTTTAATGAGACAATCGATGATAAGGAATTTTGGACAAATGATAAGGAAAAAGATTTAGCAAAAAACCGTACTTATGCTCGTTTGAAATTGTTACAGGCTGTTGATAGCGATAGGCTTTCGTTAAAACACTTGTTAGAAAATGGTCTAAAAGCTGCACCTCAAGGACCATTAAAGATTTCAGATCAACTTAGAAATTATATTGAATCAGTATTTAAGCAGGAGTTGATACAAACTTTACTACCTGAAGAACTAATTCCTACTCAAGCAGAAAGATTTATCGAAGGTGCAAAAAAGCAAATCATTATAAATGCCTATGAACGTAATCCTATAGCACGGAAGAAATGTATTGAGATACATGGAAGTAAGTGTGTGATATGTGGATTTGACTTTGGAACTTTTTATGGAGCAGACTTTGAAGGGAAAATACATGTTCATCACATAAAACCACTTCACCTAATTGATGAGACTTATGAAGTTAATCCTGAGCACGATCTTGTTCCTGTTTGTCCTAATTGTCATATGGTATTACATTCTAAGCAGGATGGCATATTTTCTATCAAAGAAGTCCAACAGATGATAGAAAAATCAAAAGATAAGGAATCGGAACAATTATGTGCTACAAGCTTGTAGTAAACCTTTATTAGATTTACTCTAAGCATAATTAAAAATAACATTCTATGGAGGAAATATATGTTCAGGAAGAGAAGAATATTTCATTTATTTCTTATAACGCTTATTTTTTTACTGGTGACAAGTTGTACAGTTAATAATGAAATTGAAACAAGCAATGATGTCACAACTGTTTCATATATAGGATACGGTGCTGTAGAAACGGTAGGGGGCTCATTACATAGAATTAGTATTGGACCAAATAATTATATTATAGATGTAGGTTCGTTTTACGGTGAAGAAGGGAGTAATTACCCGCTACCATCTAGCTTAGATGTAAAGAATATTGATGGAATATTTATAACCCATGCACATGCTGATCATATAGGGCGACTTCCTTTGCTACTTGAGAAGGGCTATGATGGACCGATATATATGACGACTGTTACTAGAGATATTACTGTAGTAAGTACATTATCAAACCTTAAATATACTGATTTAGGTACAGAGAAATTTTATTATTCAAGAAATAATAATAAAGATTCCAAACCAGTTTATTTAGATAGATTTAACTATGGAAAATATGAGGTAAAACCCCAAAATAGAGTATACATAGAATCAAAGAGGGGTGAACTGAATCAAAAGGGATTTTATCTCCATAATACAACTATTGATAGTCTTGAAATGGAAATGCTTAGTAGATTAGAAAATCAAATAATTCCTGTAAACTACGAAGAGGTCATTGAGCTAAGTGATGGTGTTACAGCTGAATTTTTTTATACTTCGCATTTACCAGGTAGTTCTATGATATATTTCACTGCAGGGGGCAAGAATATTCTCTTTTCAGGTGATATAGGAAGCAATAACAACCCCTTTTTAGCAGTGAATAAAAAATTTGAAAAACCAATAGATTATCTTTTTGTAGAAGGTACGTATGGAACAAAAGTAAAAGATTATGATACGAAGGAAGAAAGACAGAAACTCAGAGAATACATCGGGAATGCTATTAGAAACAATGAACGCGTGATTATTCCAGCATTTGCTGTCGATAGATCTCAGCAAGTTTTATATGAAATAAGAAACGGTATTAATGAAGGCAGCATTCCAGAAAATACACGTGTTAAGGTATTTAGTCCGACTATAGAAGAAATTACAAATTTATATATAAAATATTCAGAGAACAAAGACACTTATAGGAGCTATTTTAGTGACAATATGTTTACAGATATTTTTGATATTAATAATCTTGAGATTAATCCTACTATGGCTGACAGTAATGCATATAATCTTGATGTATCATATGGTGAAATTGCAGTTATGACATCCGGGATGATATCAACAGGATTCTCAAAAGAAATTCTTAAACAATATATTGGAGATGCTAGAACAAACTTCATTTCAGTAAGTTATCAGGATCCAGATGAAATTGGGGGTAAAGTTTTTAATGGAGTTGAGCTTATAAAAATTGATGATATTGAATTAGAAGCGAAAGCCAAGATATTTGCTTCATCAGCTTTTAGTGGTCATGCAAATGTAAGGCAAATATTTGATGTATTTGGAGACCTTTTACCAGAGCAAATTATGATTCTTCACCTTAATGATTTTGATAAGGATAGTCTTATTAATTATTATGCTGAGAACTATAGGTCCTCTAATATCATTGTTCCAGAAATCTCAGAGGAATATTTGTTATATGAATATTAATAAGCCTTGATATTGTGATTAAGTTATAGTTCTGGATTTAGAAACAAATAATAGTTTTTAAGCAATTTAATAGTGGTATTGAAAAATACTTGATTGGTCTTAGATTAATTTCTACCACAGTCAAGGAAATTTAAGGAGGGTAATATGGATAATGCTGGAAAAATAAAAGATATGAGAAATTGGATATGTATTTGTTTGATATATGCAATTATTGCTTCATTTTATGGGTTAGATAGTTCTAGTGATTTTGCAATTATACTAATTGCTATTCAACTTGCCATCGGATACCTATCATGGAAAACATTGTATCTAGTAACCCACAAGAAAGAACACTCAATTATAATTGGAGTAGCATCATCATTTACATTTATAAATATCTTTACTCTTATATATACTTAAAAAAGCCAATGATTACCTTAACTCAGGACATACTACTAGGGAAGTACACAAGGAAGAAGCTCAAGAAGTATACAATGAAGAGGACAATATGTTTGCATCATTTAAAAGTGAAAATGAGAAAAGAAGTGCAAATAAAGCAAAGAAAAATACACCAAGAATTTCGGTGTTTTTAAATATAATATTATTCATATGGGTTGGTGTCCTGTTAGTATCATTAAGTGACAAGGATTACCAAATATCTAATTTGGAAGACAAAATGGTTGAGTATAAAGATATAATAGTTAAGTATGAAGATACAATACATTCTACCTCAGTATTAGAATTTACTGTTTTTGGTACAATGAAAACCAAGCATTCCGGAACTTAAAAAACCCTGCATAAAATGGAAAAACTCCATTGCGAGCACCCCTAAAAAATAATACCCTTTTAGGTGTTGAATCTAAAGGGGGTAT
>JAAYPH010000064.1 GCA_012519955.1 Candidatus Epulonipiscium sp. | reverse complement strand
GCGCGTTCATTTTACCCTTGACAATCTCAAGGCGGACTTTTATAATTGTCAAGGCGAAATTGAAAGTAATTTAAAGCAATTCTATAAAACATTGTGCTATTTTTTCATGTTTAGTTTACAGAGCCTGTTTAACATATACGCTTTCTACCGCATTACCCATTACCGGAATATCGGTAATCCGACTATTCTTAGGGAATAGTCTGTTTTGCTCTACAAGGCGTTTAACGATATTTAATTTCCCCAGCTCATTCAGTGGTTCACGAAAAACGAATACCCCACCGGATCTAAGGGATTTAGCTATCTCAGGGATCACTCTTTCCAATTCATTTTCCGAGAGATCGTGCAGTACAAAGTGGCAATAAACAACATCAAAGCTTCCTTTCATAAACACCGGGGATTCACATTGCATAAAAATGATATTCCCAAAGCTGCGCAGAGTTTTTCGGCAAATATTCATCCATCGTTCTGAAATATCCAAACAGGTCAAATGACCGTTGGGAAGTCTTTTTGCAGCATAATATGCAACTGTTCCCATACCGCATCCGAAATCAAGGACCCTTTCGTTTCCGTTAAGAGGCAAACGATCCGCAAATCCTTGATAAACAGACTTTCCGCAAAGGGAAAATGCAATCTTAGTCAAAAATATTTCTAATCGATTCGGTTCAATCTTCATTACTTATCACCTCACAAAAAAATCAGCTGTATTTTAGGCTCATCATTATCATAACAATCGAACCTGTCATACAGCTGACAAGAATCTTAAATTTACCTTAAATCGAGGGAATAGTAATTCGGAAGGTACTGCCCTTTTGCTCGTTAAGACATAATGTCAAATCTCCTCCGTGTGCTTCAGCAATCTTCTTCGCTATGGAAAGTCCTAATCCACTGCCACCGGTTTTGGAATTGCGAGAATCGTCCACCCTCACAAAAGGCTTAAATATGTTGTCCACAAGATGATCTGGAATTCCAATTCCATCATCGCTAAAATCAATCACCACCTGATTATTTTCTACCGTCAGACTTACAGAAATCTGTGTTCCTGGCGGATTATATCGCATCGCATTATTAGCAAGATTTTGTAAGATTCGGCTAAATCGGTCGGTATCTAAAAGTACAAAAACGCTTTCTTCTAAAATATCAAATTCATATCTGAATCCTTCACGCTCTAACTGCGGCACCAGCTCGCCGCATATTTGCCGAATGTATTCGCATATATCTGTCTTTACGGGCTTTAATGAAAATTTCGGACTATCCATTTGAGAAAGCTCAAACAACTCCGTAAGCAGTCGATTGGCTTTTTTGCTGTTGTTAAGAATGACTTTAAGATATTCATCCCTTTCCTGCTCGGTCAATCCTTTTTTCTTAATAAGTAATTCCCCATAGCCTTGTATGCTGGACATGGGATTTTTTAGATCATGGGAGATATCAAGAATCAACCGCCGCCTGTCTTCCTCCGATTTTTTACGCAGAGATATTTCATGCTCAATCCTGGCAGCCATATCGTTAAAGGTATTCTGAAGTTCGGCGAACTCATTTTTCAGACGCAAATCTACCCGTACAGAATAATCTCCTTCCCGTAAAAGTCTTGTGCCGTCACAGAGCTTTCGTAAAGGTACGGTTATGCTCGCCGCAGTAATCCTGGAATAAATAAAGGCGAAAAGTGCAAGAATCAAAAGATATGTCAATACCACAATACCAATCGCCCAACTGGCTCGCTTGAAATCACCGGCGGTGGCTTCTGTATTATATATCAAAGAGAAATCTATCCGAATAGAGGTAGGGAATGTTACAATCAGCCAAAACTCGCCTTCTGGTTGATAGAGAATATCGTAATGGTAGGGTTTGCTTTGGCTCTCGGTTAAAAATCTTGTAAATTCCTCGGCAGTCAGTTGATTTTTTCCGATGGTATCAAGCCCTTTTGAATAGACGACTCGGTATTCCTTATTCACCACCTGTACGCCTCCGCCGTTTTGCACGACAGGAGATGCATCGATCTGTCTATAATCTTCTTTAACAATTGCCTTTGCCGGATACTGATTTTTTGCCAGGGAACCTGCAATCCATCTGCTTGCAAAGGACAGCAGTACAAATGCGAGTACTGTATCCAGTATCGTCAGTATAAAGATCACCCAAAAATTTCTTAAGAATTGATTAGACAGCTTTCTTTTCATGATGTCTCACCGGTATAATGGAGTTTGTACCCTATACCCCGAATGGTTTTTAAATATTTTGGTTTTTGTGGGTCATCTTCAATCCTATTTCTGATTCGGCTGATATGTACCATCACGGTATTGTCGTCAAAATAGTATTCCTCATCCCATACCGCTTGATAAAGCTGTCGTTTTGTGAAAACCCTTTCCGGATGTTCCATAAAATGTAGAAGCATCTTATATTCCTTCGCGCCAAGTTCAATCGGTTCTCCGTCCTTAAAAGCACAGCATTTTTCTTTGTCTATAGACAAGTTCCCATAAGTAATCCGTGAAGATGGTCTTTCCCTGGGTGAGAGATACTCATGATTTCGTCTTAGTTGTGCCCCTACACGAGCCACTAACTCTGCAATGGAAAAAGGCTTGGAAAGATAGTCGTCCGCCCCCAGTCCGAGTCCCAGTACCTTGTACATGTCATCCGTTCTCGCAGTTAGAAAAATAACAGGGATGGTGCTGTATTCCCGTATTTTGCGAAGAAGATTAAATCCGTCCATCATTGGCATCATCACATCAAGGATGGCAAGATCAACCTTCTGTGCCGTAAGGATATCCCATGCCTCCTTGCCGTTTTGTGCTGTCAAGACGGTATATCCGTTTTCTTCAAGACTGATTTTTATTAAATTTCGAATATCCTCCTCGTCGTCTGCAATTAAGATATTCATATGATTTAGCCCTCCCAACAATATTTTTGCATAATTCAAAATTGCTATTTCTTTTCATTATAAAACTGTTCAAACAAAATTACCAGCTCTTACTTATCTACCTTACTACTGTTTTACTGGTCACTCAAATTTTACTTATACAAAAAGTCTACCCATTAAAAAGGGCAGACTTTATCACAATTCTTTTGGGCAATATTGGCTGATACTCTGCTATTTCAGATGTTCCCTTACTGAACACATGTAGGTTAATATCCGTATCAGGTCCTTTGAACAAACGATGTTCGAACCATTCAGGTTCTCGAATGCGCAGGCTATAGCCGGCAGCTTCCAATGCCGGAACATAGGATGGCTCATCTGCAGAATTCTCCACAACCAGCACTATATCAATGATCGGCTTGGCACAAAGTCCCGGAACAGAAGTAGAACCAACATGTTCAATTTTCAAAGCTTTTTTACCGAGTACCGAACGAATTCGGTTTGCTTCCCGTTCGAAAATTTGGGGCCAGTCCGGATCATATTCCACAATAGTGATTTGTGCATTATGTGGTTTCAGGTCTCCTACTGTAATCTTCTGAAGTTCTTTATCGCTTATAGATGTATCGTTTCTTTCCGATGGCATCCTATCTCACTCCTTTGTTGGTTAAATGCCTGTTAGATTATAGTTGTTCATCGGGATACTATCTGCTTCACTTCATTATAAAGCTTCTCAAAACTCCCCTTTTTTCGTTCTACACTTGAAACTATCCCTTATAGTTCTTCCAACGTCAAATTGTTTTTCCATCACCAAGCAAAATTAATGGATATCTGCACAACAGGAAAATCAGTTTTAAGTACATTCCGTTTAAATATTATATAAATAACAAAAAATTGTACGCCCTTAAATTGGGAGTACAATTTTTATATTTCTTTCGTTATATGGTTTTTAGCTTGATATTTAGGTAGTTACAATAAAACTATAGACTTTTATGTGTTCCATCACAATATGGAGGATTTTTGGTTTGCTTGCAGGCACACAAATATGCTGTTTCATCTTTTTCAGCAGTAAATTCCATAGGTGAAAATGAAGTGCCTTTATGTGCACCATTACAAAATGGCTGATTGGAACTTCTTCCACATGAACACCAATAATAAGTTTCACCCTTTTTAAGTTCCACTTGAATAGGTGATTTCCCGGCAATTACAGGCTTATCCATTCTAATCGCTCCTTATTATTTTTACTCTGTCTTTTATCTTATGAAAAAGTCCATATTTTATTCATTAAATAGTTCTTTTTTGAACTGCTATTTCCAATGCTAAATTCGCTGTGGATTTGAAAAGTGAATAATAAACAATCAAGATATTTTCAGATATTTTATTTGCTCCCATGTAATCATCCTTTATAATAAATTTTATAAAAGAATTAAAAATTCCTGGGTAATACATAAGACAAGGTAATAGCTACCTTGTCCTTTCCTTATAATACTTATATTTATAATCTTGATGCAAAATGATTCATCGCTTCTTTTACTTCCTCAATTGCTTCAGGTTTTATGAGCTCAAAATATTTAGGCAGGGTTTCTTCAAAATAGGCTTTATCAAATGTTCCAGCGTCCTGACGAGCAAAACCTTCTTCCAGTAATGCTTTTGCTTCTTCCTTTTTATCATCTTTTGCCCGTTCCATAAAAAAATTATAAAACATTTCTTGTCCTGGGTTCATAATCAACTTTCCTTTCCATATTTAAAGTTTATAAATCATTATTTTTAGCACAAGTCTTTAAGTTATTCCGTTTTTTAGCCTAAAACTCTAAATAGGTCTAAATCTCTACGGTTAAATATAATTATATACCCAGTTCTGTTACCATTCAATCATTGTTAAGTTTTTGGCATCATAAGCCTTATAATATTTCAATGAATGTGTACTTCTATTTTTTACAACTCGCATATAAGAAGCGTCCATAGCCTATCTCTGAAACATTTTTCATCAACTCTCCATTTAACCAAAGTGCAGTATCAGCAAAATTTCTATTTTCCAACGGCCATTTGGAGTGATGGTTGGATTGAAAATCTTCATCTGACAAGGCATTTAATTTTTCCACCCACTGATCGTGAAGGGAGAAGACTTGTTGGTACAAAGCCCCAATAGGCTTCTTCCTCATCCAAATTGTTTGTATAATAAAGATAAAGCTGCCAGCACATATCAAGCTGAAACAATATGCTCTCTTTAATTGTAAAATTCTTCATTAGTTATAACACTCCTTATCTTTTCACCGCTTGATTCAGAGCCTGATCAGAATATACTACTAATCCATGCTGATTACAATACACATAGAATTTGCCGCCCTTATTCATAGGAATCCTGCAAGTGGGGCTTTGTTCCGGATACAAACGGTTCAGAAATACTCTATCGGTCTTTACATAAGCTACAAAAGAAATATAATGTTCTTTGGTCATCGGATGGTCAAAGGTTATAAAATAGTCCATATCAATTTCCTCAACTGTAATTTTAATTGCATCCGATACATCTTTAGGCAGTAGACGTTCCAGTTTTCTCCCACAGCAGAAAATAGAGGCACTTCCTGTGCTGACCAGAATATTGCCGCAAGTAGGACAAACATAAAAACGTACTTTGTCAATGTTTCCGCTGTCCGGCTTGTTTGATGTAATTTCGCCTTCCATCATCTGTTTCATATCCACACCCAAAATGGTAGATAACTCTGGCCATAGAGACAGATCCGGGCATCCTAAACCACATTCCCATTTTGAAACCGTTTTACTTTGAATCCCCAGTGCATCTGCAATATTTTTTTGAGTAAGCTTTTTTTCTTTTCTAAGCTTGGCAATCAACTGTCCTATTTTCACACAGTCCATGCCCTCACCTCCATCTCTGTTAGTATAACATATTTATAGAAATCTTACGACGACATCTGTATCAAAGTCTAAATCAAGATTATCCGTCAAATTCTTTTGAACCCTTTGCGTACTCAACAAGGTCACAACTCATAATAAAGGAGCTGTTGACTAAACATTTAGTACAACAACTCCTTCTGATTAAGGAATTGATTAAATATTTAAAATGCGGAAATGGGAACAACAGGCACCACTACTTAATCCAATTTCAAAATTAACTCAAGAACCCTCTTTGCACAAATTTCCATTTCTTGCCGAAAAATTAAACCTAATGCTTTGGCTTCCATAAGACGTTCCGGGTAACCGCAACCCATTTTGACATCATTTCCTGCTTTCACTTCTTTATAATGTTCTCCATAGGTCCACCAATCCGTAGTGACCATGCCTTCCCATCCCCATTCGCCTCTCAGGATATCTTCCAGCAGCTCTCTATTTTCAGATGCCCGATGTCCATTAATGATATTATAAGAGGACATAATGCTCCATGGTTTTGCTTCTTTAACAATGATTTCAAAGGGTTTTAAATAAATTTCCCTGGCTGCTCGTTCAGACACTCTGGAATCGCTGTTCTTTCTGTTGGTCTCCTTGTTGTTTAGAGCAAAATGTTTGACAGTTGCTCCAATATGCTGAGATTGAATCCCTTTTACCATGGCTGCAGCCAGTTTGCCAGTTAAAAACGGATCTTCGGAATAATATTCAAAGTTACGGCCACACAAGGGACTTCTGTGTATATTCACTGCCGGAGTCAGCCATACTGAAATATTATTTTCCTTTACTTCTTTGGCACCTGCTTCCCCTACTGCATATACAATATCTGCATCCCAAGTACAAGCCAAGAGCGTTGAACAAGGCCAGGCAGTCGTATTAACCCCACATTCCGGGGCAATTCGTAATCCAGCTGGTCCATCAGCAGTCATTACATTAGGGATACCGTATTCTGGCATATTTCCATATCCAAAAGTATTGGCAACCCCTGTATTAGGCTGCCCCCCTAATAAATGGGCTACTTCTTCATCTGTCATCTGTGCCAGGAATTCATCTATGGAAATCTTGCCGTCAGCCACCTCATAAAGAGTATGTATGCCGTTTTCATGTGGCTCTTTCCATAATTGATAACGGCCTCTTGCACGAACTTCCGGTGTATACCCTTGAGTCATTTCTATGGGCATTTTTTCAATACCGCATGCATCAGGATCATTAGGTTCTTTTAGAGGAAGTTTCTCAAAACTTCCATCCGCCCGCATTCTTTCCTTTAATGAAGTGGGGGCTAATTTTTCAGCAAGCTGCTTTACAACTCTGTTTTGAGGTGCAGTATAAACAAAATCAATTCTTTTTACATCCCTTACAGAAGTTCCTACAAAAAATACATACTCCCCTGCCTCAAGAACATAGGCAGACTTCTGAACCTTACCCAAATCATCATAAGAAGCCATGTCATCCACCGAAAATTCAAGTTTTACAAGCTGAGTCTCTCCAGGCTTCACTAAACGAGTCTTTTGAAAAGCAATTAAACTTTTAGCAGGCTTCCCAAGAAGTCCCTGAGGGGCTCCAAAATAAAGCTGGATGACTTCTTTTCCTTCCATAGAACCTGTATTGGTTACATTAACCAAAACCTTAATAAAATCTTTTTCCTGTCTTATTGAAGCAACGGAATAATCAAAAGATGTATAGGATAATCCATATCCAAAAGGATAATTGACCTTATCTGCAGCACCGGGAATCGTCTCGAAATAACGATACCCTACATAAATATCTTCGGTGTAGTCAACGTAGTCTTCAGATTCGTGGAAATTATATGTAGAAGGATAATCTTCTAATCTTTTTGCAAAGGTATCTGATAATTTGCCTGAAGGATTACCTATTCCACAAAGAAGTTCCGCAGCGGCACTTCCTCCTTCCATGCCCCCTTGCCATGCCATTAAAACCGATTGAATGGCATCGTCATTTACAAACCATTCCGTATCCACAATACCTCCTACATTCAAAACAACAATAACTTTGTTAAATGCCTCTTTCACAACATTTACCATTTCAATTTCTTTTTTGGTCAGATAAAAATCACCGTTTTCAAAGATTCCATCCGCTTTCTTTGCAAAAAGTGCTTCAGGTCCTATGAGATTGTTGCTGTTTTTGTCAAAAGTGCTTTTTCGATCCCATCCTTCTCCTGAAAAACGACTAATAGAAATAATTGCGGTATCTGTAAATGCTCTAGCCTTTGCTAAAAGCTCACGGGGAACGTCCGGTTCTACTGTCAGGCCCGGTACTGCCCCCTTTTCATACTGCTCCATAACATTTTTTCGATAAAAAGCTGCCAGTTCTTCGAACACAGTAACTCTTTCCTTTAATGCCTTCATGCCGTTATATAGATTGGTAACATATTCAACCGTCACATCACCACTGCCACCGCCGCCTTTAACATAGTCAAATGTACCTTTTCCAAACAATGCAACTTTTGACCCTTTGGGCAATGGAAGGACATGGTTCATATTTTTTAAAAGAACCATACCTTCTTTTGCAGCATTCTTTGATAGTTCTCGATGCTCTTTTGATGCTGTCACCTTTTGATTGTTTTCCCCCAAAGGCAAATTGGGCTGAAACCTTGGCCTTTGCCATTTAATCATATGAATTCCCCCTAATCTGTAATAAATCTGCGACTTAAAGATATCACTTGAATTCTCTTATATTTTATACTTCATAAAAATTCTCAAACAAGTTGATTTCTGACTTTTTATTCGGTCAATATTGACTTTTTTATAGTCCTATGATACCTTCGTCGTAGCTACACATTTTCCAAAAATACTTTATATGAAGGGATGAATCAACTAATGTCCATCCATGAAATAATTACTCCTAAACCACAACTACCTGTTTATTTTGATATCTACCACACTTATAATCAGATTATCCCTAACCATTGGCATAATCATGTAGAAATCCTGTACATTTTTGAGGGGACAAATCATATTGTTTTAAATGAGGAAAAATACATCCTCCATCAGAATGATTTATTTGTTGTAAATTCCGGGGATATTCATTTTACAAGAAGTCTGGGTGCCTCTAAGGTTCTGTTGCTTCAAATCCCCTATGAACTCCTTGAACAGTGTGTGGAGCATTTCGATAGGATACAATTCAGACAATATTATCCTTATAAAAAACTAAAAGAAAATCCCATATATCAAAAGATGATCTCTCATCTTCTTAATCTAGCAAATCTTTATGTTCAGGCAGAAGAAGGATATCAATTCTTATTTATCAGTGAACTATATCTGTTTCTGCACATACTCTATGGCAATTATTCCATCTTGAAAGATCCTGCAAAAGATAACAAATCCACGAAGCATTTGGGGCGGTTAAAAAAAATTATCGATTATGTAGAACAACATTATCAAGAACCCATCCCCCTGGAACAAGTAGCCTCTTTGGTTGCTTTGAATCCGGAATATTTCTGCCGTTTTTTTAAAAAACATATGGGACTTACTTTTATAAAATATCTTAACTTGGTAAGACTTGCCCGAATTCATAACGACATACTTCAAACAGATGATAGTATTACAATCATTCAAGAACGACATGGTTTCACCAACTATAAATTATTTAATCATATGTTTAAAGAAGCATACGGATGCACACCTTCCAACCTTAGAGCTAAGCATATAAGACATAAATAAGATACGATGCAACCCCAAATATTTATTGGTAACTAGTAACCTTCAATAGCAAATCCCCCCTATGGCAGATACTTCATGTCATAGAGGGGATTTTTTATAAAAATCTTGCGATGATTTGTACCAATCTTGCTGGAAGCTCTTTTAAATCGCTTATATCCAATGTATTTTCAGCTCCGTAAAGCTCACGGATAGCTTCTTTATCCTGCCCAATAGCTGCGGCAAGAAATTGAATACCTTTTCGCCTGTATTCCTGAAGTGTATTTTTCATATCATAAGCTGCTTTTTGCCCGGTGTAATCAGGCATAGCCTTAGGTTGTCCAT
>JAAYPH010000063.1 GCA_012519955.1 Candidatus Epulonipiscium sp. | reverse complement strand
GGTACAATATTTTAATTCCTCTCTGACATACATGCAAGCCGTACCAATTGTAATTTTAACTCCAGGATGTATAATACCATATGCTCGAACCTTTCCGTCTTCTTTTTCTTCTAATTGAGGCTCTATTTCTGAAATTTCTCCTTTAATACTGTTTAACCGACTGTTTAAAAATACTTTTGTTCGAGTAGATTTCTGAAGCATCTCTCTTTTTGCGTCAGTGAGTTTATTTGCTTCTTTCATCTTATTTAATAATTCTATAACTTGATCTGTCTTAACGATCTCTTTTTTTGTTTTTCCCAATTCATCTTTTAAATAACGATATCTTTCTATCAAAGCAGGATCTATTCCCACTTCAATTTCTGTCACAGTAGCCATATGGGAACCTATAACTTTAGCATCTACTTGTTTTCTCGCACGAACAACTCCCCCAACTATTAAACCCTTTTTCCCTTCAACTTTAACTGTGCCACCGGATTTAATTTGGCTGTGCATAATTGCTTCACTGCTAATATCTCCTGCTGCCTCTACAGTGCTATTTTCAATATATTTAGCAACTATATTGCCCATTGAACTTAGATAGCCTTTGCTCATTCCTTGAATACCCCTATGGAGTATGATATCTCCTTGAGCTTCTATTCGAGCACCTTCAACTACACCGTATACTTCAACATTGCCCCCAGCTACTATAGAAAAGCCAGTCACAACATTACCTTTAACGATGACATTCCCTACAAAATCAATATTTCCTACTGCGTTATCTACATTATTAGGAACCTCGTAAGTTTCATAAACATTTACTACGTTATTGCTATATACAACTTGACCATCAATAGATGCTAATAATTGAGTACCGTCCGCTGAAATTTCAGTATTCTTTCCTTTTGGAAGTTTGATATTCTTCCCTTTTATTGGTGGTATTTCTGCTCCAAATACATTCTTTCCTGGAGTTCCCTCTGTTGGAGGAATCAGGGTAATAAGCGTCTGTCCTTTTGAAACATTCTCAATTAAATCCAAGTTAAAGAAATCTACACTTCCATCTTCTAAAATTTTAGGTTTAATTTGTTTATGCTCCCTGAAATGAAATTCTAATTTAGCATTTTCGCCATTAATAGGTTTAATACCTTGTGCAATGATATATTTGTAATTTGGTTTTCTTTCATCTAATGCCTTTTTTAGCTCTTCTTTTTCTATTCCAAAAACTACACCTTTAGCTTCAATTTGTTTAAGAACATCTTCATATGAAAGAAGGGCACCATTATTTACAGGAGGAATAAAAGTTATTACTGCAAACATTTTATCCTTCGAAATTTCTACAAGAACTTGTTCATTAACAGGCTCTGCTTCCATATGAGAAGAAAGCAATACCTCAATTTTTTCTTGAGATCTTACAGCGTCAACTGCTTGCTTAATAGATTCTAAATTGTATTTCTTATAATTTTTTTGATTGAGACGCTTTACCACTTCTTCAACAGTTACAAACTTTCCCTTTCCCCGGGGTGCAAAAACAATAAGATAAAAGCCATCTTCTTTCATTTCAAAATCAAAAAAGCCATCATAATTCTCCTGGAGGTTTGGTGATAAACCTTCAAAGTTTTGCATATTATTCCCCCCTCTTTACTAAAATAACTCAAACAGGATTGACTTATGTCTTCCTAATTTTCCTTTTAAACGTGTAATGGCTTTAGTATGAAGCTGAGATATCCTAGATTCCGAAACGCCCATAATCGCACTGATCTCTTTTAGAGTTAATTCTTCAAAGTAATAAAAAAATAAAATTTTCTGCTCTCTTTCCGGCAGTTTTTCGATCGCCTCTTTTAGAATTCTTTTTAACTCTTGTTTTTCTAGATATGCTTCAGGTTGTTCAGTATTCCTATGAAAATTCGTATCAGTTCTAGGCTCATTATTTTGTTCAACATATTCCTCTAAAGAAATAAGAGATAGGAGATTAATCTTTTTAAATGTCTCTTGTACTTCTTCTACTGACACTCCAATTTTTTCTGCAAGTTCCTCATCTGTAGCACTTCTGCCTAGCTCTGTTTCCAATTCCATGCAGACTTTTTCAACTTGTTTATACTTTTGTCTTAAAGATCTTGGAACCCAATCTAGTTTTCGTATGCTGTCTAATATAGCTCCTCTAATTCTAAGGGAAGCATATGTTTCGAATTTTACTCCTTTAGAAAGATCGAATTTATCAATTGCATCAATTAATCCAAAAATACCATAACTAATGAGATCTTCATACTCAACATTTTGACCTAAATAAATATTTAATCTCCCGGCAACATATTTAACCAGAGGCGCATATTCAATAATAAGCTTTTCTTTTATAGAAGGCTGATTTGTCTTCTCATATTGTTCCCATAGCTCTTGGAGATTTTTTTCAGTCATATAATTCCTCCTGAAACGAATTTATCTTCAGCCGGCATTTTATCACAGGAACTATTCTAATAAAAATTATTTTTTTGTTAGATCCTTGTCTAAAATTTCTTTTGTATGATCATTATTCTTAGGACTTGAATAAATTTTTTCAATCATCAACCGAATAATAAATCCAATTAGATAAAATAAAAAAATAATTACAATAAGCTTTAAAACCATAGTATTAAGCGAGTCTTTTTGAAAGTAACTTATCCCTCCTATAATTATACCCGCAAATAAAGGAAGAATAATATCCAACTTTTTAACCATATTTGATCCCTCATATTTGTTTTATTCCATGACCAATTGTCTTAATGACAAGTCTTCCATCCTCTGTATACAATTCTATGGTTCTTCCATAATTTTCACCAGTGTCAGAAGCTATAATAGGAATTCCAAGCTTCGCCAAAATAGCCTGAGCAGCAGATACATTTCTTGCACCAACTCTCATTAAGTCACTAGATTGACTAAATGAAAACATTTGAGCTCCTCCAGCAAGTTTAGCAACTATTCTATCTTTTTTAGCACCTATATTAATCATATCTTCAATCAGCTTAACAGTTGCTGTATCAGCGAACTTTGCAATATTTGAATTATTTTTTATTTGTGTACTGTCTGGAAGCATTATATGAGCCAAACCTCCCACCCTTGATACAGGATCATATAATGCTATTCCAACACAAGAGCCGAGCCCTAATGTAGTTAGAATACCAGGGTATTTTGTTACGTTTAGATCCGCCATTCTAACTTTAATAATTGAATTAGAATCCATCATAAACTAACCCCTAATGACGTCAATATTTTTTCAAAAGAGCCAATATCAGGTATCAGAATAAAATACCCTGTAACGTGGTCAATTCCTTCTGCAAATTCAGTCTCTATAAATAGAACTCTGTCTCCTACTTTTCCAAATTCAATTGCAGGAACACTCAATATAGCACCTGCCATATCAAAGGCCATCTGAGGAATGGACGGAATAATCGTCAATTTGGTTAATGCCGCTAAAGAAGATAAATAAGACCCAGTTAAAATATTGCCAATTTCCTGAAGTGCCGAAATATCTAATTCTGTAAACTCGGAAATGTCATGAATTTCTCGTTCCATTAGTATATTAACTAATACATGGGCAGATTGCTGTTCAAGAACAAACATCATCATACCATTAATTTCTCCTGATACATCAAGTAAAATACCAACGACAAGGTTTTCAGGACCGCCTAAGATATCAGCGACATTTTTAAGCTCTAAAATATTAACTTTAGGAACTCCCATATCTACTTTTTTATTTAACATTTTTGCCAACGCAGTGGTGGCATTTCCTGCTCCAATATTGCCAATCTCTCTCAAAACATCCAGATGCAACGTATTTAACTTATCTATATCGATACCTGGCATTATTTCACTCCTTCAAATAATGATAGATTTCCAATAAGAGTATATAAATATACTCTTATTGGAAATCTATTCAATGAAATATAAATACAAATTACATTGTAGAATCAATAATACTTTTTAAATTCAATAAAGTAACAATATGGTCGTTTACCTTTCCTACGCCCTGAATAAAATTAAAATTAATATCTGATGTAAATCCTTGAACGTTTTCTATAGCTTCTGTTGAAATTTGAAGTACTTCTTTTACTTGATCAACAATCATTCCAATCTTGCTATCCTCTATTTCAACAATAATAATTCTCGTTTCGTCATTATATTCGTCTTCTTCTAAATCAAATTTACTTCTTAGACTCATTACTGGAATAATTTCTCCTCGAAGATTAATTACTCCTTTAATAAAATAAGGGGACTTAGGAACTCTTGTGATGTTTTGTATTCTCTCAATAATCTGAACTTTTTGTATGTCTATACCATATTCTTCATTACCCAATTTAAATACTACATATTGCTTGGATTCCGCATTAGAAATATTCTCCATATTATCGCCCCCGTCTATACTAATGTATTAATATCTAAAATAAGAGCTACTTCTCCATCCCCTAAAATAGTTGCACCGGCAATCATACGAATACCACTTAAATATTTTCCTAAGGATTTGATTACAATTTCCTGTTGTCCAATTAAGCCATCAACTACAAAACCTGCTTGCTTCTCACCTTTTTTAACAATAACAACGGTGATTACATCTGTTTGATTGCGTTTTTGTACATCTAAAACTTTATCCAATCGAACAATTGGAATTACTTGATTTCTTAAAACAATAACTTCTTGTTTTTGTACGTATTGTATATCGGATACTTTTACATCTTCAATATTTTGTATCGTATTAAGAGGAATAGCATATTTTTCTTCCCCTACTTTAACCATAAGTGCTTGAATAATTGCCAAAGTAAGAGGGAGGCAAACAATAAACTTACTTCCTTTTCCTAAAGTTGTTTTAACTTCAATATCTCCACCCAATGCCTCAATCTTAGTTTTAACTACATCTAAACCTACGCCTCTTCCTGAAATATCAGAAATGTTTTCTGAAGTACTAAAGCTTGGTTTAAATAATAATTCAATAATTTCTTGCTCGGATAAATTAGCAGCTAATTCTGGAGAAATAGCACCTTTCTCAATTGCTTTGTCCCTAACCTTTTTAGTATCTATACCATTACCATCGTCTTCTACTTCAATGACAACGTTATTTCCGTCTTGATAAGCTCGTAAATAAATATGACCTGTTTTTTCTTTCCCTTTACGAATGCGTTCCTCAGTTGTTTCCAATCCATGATCTGCTGCATTTCTTAGTAAATGAATTAAAGGATCTCCTATTTCATCAATAACGGTTCTATCTAACTCGGTTTCTTCTCCAGACATGGTAAGTTCAATATCTTTATTGAGCTTTCTAGAGATATCTCTTATCATTCTTGGGAAACGATTAAATACTCTTTCAACAGGAACCATCCTTACTTTCATAACAGCATCATGAATATTGGTTGTAATTCTTTCTAAATACTCAACTGCTTCATTGTAATTTTGGCTATTGTTTTCTCCTTCAATGCCTTCAAGTCTTGTTTTTACAATGATAAGCTCACTAACAAGATTCATTAAAGTATCTAATCGATCTATATCTACGCGAACAGTTTTTCCTGCTTTAGGTTTTGACTTTGATCCAGAATCTTTTGAAACATCACTGTTTTCTTCATATGTAGCATCTTGTATCGTATCTTCTGCTGAAGAACTTAATTGCATTCCATTGCTTGAAGATTCAGTTGAACTAGAAGGGCTGCTTTGTGACACAACAATGTCTTTTATAATGATTTCTTCTACTTCAGCAATGCTTAGCAAACCTTTCTTTAAAACATCTTTTGACTCTTTTGAAATCACTACTACTGTAAAGTCAAATTCAAATTTTTCATCTTCAATATCTTCAACTTTAGGAATCGCTTTAATGATTTCTCCATAGTTTTCTAATGTTCTAAATACAATAAACGCACGGGCTGATTTGAGTACACAGCTTTTATTTAATTGAACAGTTATTTCATATACATTATAATTTCTTGCTACTGCACTATTTACAGCATTATTTTCATATTCATTCAGTACAATATTTGAAACATCTGAATTAGCAATATTAGCATCTGGAATTGTGTTAGAGCCAGCAGTATTTTCTTTCTTTTCACTGCTATCTTCTGTGTTTTCTGACTTTCCCGATAGTATTTCACCTAATTCTTTAAGGATATTATTATAGTCTTCTTGTCCTTCGCTTCCAGTATTTGTGATTTCATTCACATAGTTTTCTAATGCATCTAAACATTTGAAAAGAGTATCAAGCAAATTTGAATTTGCTTTAATATGTCCATTGCGAATTTCTGAAAGCACATTTTCCATATTATGCGTTAGTTTTTGCATCCTTGTAAATCCCATGGTTCCCGACATACCTTTTAAAGTATGCGCTACACGGAATATTTCATTTAAGATGGCCATATTTTCAGGCTCATTTTCAAGTTGGAGCAAATTTTCATTTAACCCTTGAAGATGTTCCTTTGATTCCTCGATAAATATTTCTAAATATTGGCTCATGTCCATACTAAAGCACCTCCACCGCTTTTACTATTTCTTTTGCAATTTGTTGTATAGGTACAACTACATTAGCAATTCCTGATTCAACAACAGCTTTAGGCATTCCATAAACAACGCAGGTTTTTTCGTCCTGAGCAATAATATAAGCATTATTTTTTGTTTTAAGATTTTTCATACCTTCACATCCGTCTGAACCCATTCCAGTCATAATTACACCAACAATATTATCCAAATTAGTCTCTGATAGAGAATTTAACATAACATTAACCGATGGTCGGTGACCCCCTACAGAAGGACTACTTGATAATCTAATCCAATAATCTGATGAATAATTCGCTTTTTCGATTAAAATATGATAATCGCCTGGGGCTATATAGGCAACTCCTGGATATAAAATATCCTTATCTTCTGCCTCTTTCACTGTAATATCACTTAGAGAATTTAATCGTTTTGCTAAAGATTTAGTGAAACCGGGAGGCATATGCTGAACGATTACATAACTTGCCGGTAATTCTTTGGGAATATAAGGCAATACTTCTTGTAAAGCTCTAGGACCTCCAGTAGAAGTGCCTATAGCAACTATTTTCTTTAACTTTGAACTAGGAGATGATACTACTCTATTTTTTGCAACATACTTTTCTATCTTCTTTTCACTTCTTGACGGAAAATTGTGTATCTTAGAAGCAATAGAAATTTTTTCTAATATATGTGTTTTTATTTCCTCTTCATTCATTTTAAAAATATTCTTTGGCTTAGTAATAAAATCAACTGCTCCTAGCCCTAAGGCTTGAATAGTTGTATCTGCACCCTCTTTTGTTAAAGCACTGATTACAATAACTGGTTTGGGATTTGTTTTCATTAAAACATTTAACATCTCTAGCCCATTCATAGAAGGCATTTCTACATCAAGTGTAATTACATCTGGATTCAACTCTTGAATCTTTTTAAGACCTTCTTCGCCATTATTTGCAGTTCCCACAACAATAAATCTATGGTCATTATTAATTATATCAGAAATTACTCTTCTCATAAAAGCAGAATCATCAATAACCAATACTTTTTTCTTCTCCATCATTACAATCACAATCCTTTATATTGTCTAACTTGTTTTCTTTGTTGCAAGAAAATATACTGAATTATGGTATCCTGGTCACTCTTTTTAATATCTTCAAATGACACTCTATACTGATATCTATAAAGTTCTGTGTTAGAAGCTTCTTTTATTAACAATTTACCTGATAAAGTGATTACTTCTTCATCCAAAGGAATCCTTAATGTGATCTCTTCTTGTGTTTTTAATTGTGAATTTGTAATAAATCGTATACCTCCACCGCTGATATCTTTTATGATTCCTTTTTCCCAAGTATCTCCTGTCTTAAATTGAAAAGGAATAACACATTCTAATCGAAAAAACTCTCTCCTCTGAATTTTTTCTAAAGATGTTACTCTTTCAACCTCTAACATTTCAATTGAATCTTTTTTAAACGATTTCTTAATGATAACATTGCATCTATACATTCCAGTAGCCCCATAAATTATCAGCATGTATTCAGTATTCATTTTAAGGGGTACAATTTTCCCACCAGATATAGGTGCTCCAATGATCAAAATCTTATCATTGACACATTCTTCAATCTGACTTATAAAGCCTTGAGATTTATTATTATTTAAAAAACTAAGCCGCTTGATCTCAACTTTCAGACCTGGTACTAGAGGTTCTTTCATCGCTGTCCTCCTTTACTGAAGTAATTAAGAATTAAAGAAGTTCATTAATCGTTTAACAAAGGATGTAAAACCTAGTCCTTCTTTATTGGCATTATCAATATTTGCTATTTTATTCGAAATACTTTCGAAAGCTCTGCTTACTTCACTTTTCGGGAAACTTAGAGAGACTGGCTCTTGTAATTTTACAGATTTAACTAATGCTCTGTCGTATGGGATATATCCTAATTCTTCAATATCTACATCTAAGAAGCGCTTGGATACTTGTTTTAATTTAAAATATATTTCTTTTCCTTCTTCTTCATCATCTACTCTATTAACTATGAGCTTAATATTTGGAATAGATTCTTTATTTTGTGCAGATAATGTTTTTACAAGTGCATAAGCATCTGTAATAGAAGTTGGTTCCGGTGTCGTTACTAAAATAATTTCATCCGCAGCTCTCGAAAAGCATAATACAGCATCTGTTAAACCAGCTCCTGTGTCTATTAATATAATATCCGCCATTTTATCGAGAAGGTATAAGTTTTTTATAAAATAAGATAATTGACTCTCATTCAAGCGAATCAAATCCTGTACTCCAGACCCGCCGGAAATAAATTTTATGTCCATTGGGCCTTCTGTCATAATGTCCGTAATAATTTTTTCCCCATTCATAACATCGCTAAAGGTATATTTGGGAACAATGCCAAGAATGACTTCAATGTTTGCTAACCCAAAGTCGGCATCGATGATAACAACTCTTTTTCCAATCTTTCGCAATTGCACAGCTAAATTGACTGCAACATTGCTCTTGCCAACTCCCCCTTTTCCACTGGTAATTGTTATTACCCTTGCAGAACGTATCTTTGAAGCCTCCTGTGTTAACTGATTATTATTATTTATAATTTTTCTTAGATTCTCTGCTTGATCAATCATTCTTCCATACTCCCTAATAAGGCTTTGGTCATTTTTTCCGGACTCATCAATTCAATGTCATCCGGAACATTTTGGCCGAAGGTAATATATGATAAAGGCTTTTGTGTAAGATAACGTATATTTAAAATTGTTCCAAGGGCGGTAGTCTCGTCAATCTTCGTGAAAATAATACGGTAGTTGGAAATTGGGGAATATTTATTAATTATGTGAACCATATCCTTATACTTGGTTGTTGCACTCAACACTAAAAATACTTCTTTTTCTTCTATCGTTGATATGAGATGATTCAATTCCTGGAACTGCTGAAGGTTTTTATGAGATCTTCCTGCAGTATCAATAAATATAATATCTCGACTTTTCATTTTTTCTAATGTCTCTGTTAATTCCTCTGGAGCATAAATAACCTCCACCGGAACATTTAATATTTCAGCATACGTTTTAAGCTGTTCAACAGCAGCAATACGATAGGTATCTGCAGTAATTAAACCTACTTTCTTTTGCAAATTGAGGGCAAAGTGTGCTGTGATCTTGGCAATGGTCGTCGTTTTTCCTACTCCAGTGGGTCCAATAAAAAAAACAATTTTTGGCTTATTATTTGTAAGTTCTATTGGACTTGGCTTACCCAGTATTTGCATAATGCGATTATATACAATTCCAACTAAATCATTAATATTATTAGATTGCACCTCTTCTGTCTGATCTAAATCACTTAATATAATTTCTGCAATCTCAGGAAGTACCTCATTTTTAATTAAACTATCATAAAAGAGCTGTAAAATGGTACTATTATATTGTCTGGTTTGATTGCTGTTATCAATAATTTGAATCTGACTTTCTGTACTTACCTTTTCCATGACTTTTGTGAGAAGTCCCTCGAGATTGTCTAATTTATTCTCTAAACTTTTTATGGTTTTCTTTTGCTCGTCAATCACATGTTTTGATGCATTTAAATTTAAGTTAAACGTATCGCTTGTTTTACTGGGATCTGAATTTTTATATTCAGGTAACCTTTTTTCATTTTGAAGATTTGTTTTAGAGAATTGTTCATCTAAAGCAGCCATTACCTCTACTGAAGGACGTCTAAATAATTTAAATATCCCTTTGGGGCTGATTTTTTTTATATTTAGAACCAATGCATCCTTACCTAAGTCATTTTTTACTTTTTCAATTGCTTCATATTCCGTTCTAGCTTCATATTTTCTAATTTTCATGTCAAGCTCACCATCCCAATAGATTGCATTTCAATGCTGGAATCAACTTCATTGTATGATAGTACCACAAGATCTGGTGCAATCTGCTCAGTTAATTTCTTGAAATAAATCCTTACAATAGGTGATGTTAGTAAAATTGGCTGCTGTCCTATAGAATTAAAGCGAGCAATTTCACGACTTAATTTTTCAAAAATTTGTTGCGTTGTTTGTGGATCTAAAGCGAGATAAGAACCTTGCTCTGATTGCTGTACAGCATCCATAATTGTTTGCTCCAATACTGGATCTAAAGTAATAATATTGTTTGATCTCTGATTTAAAAACTTTTTAGAGATTGCCCTTCCAAGACTTTGGCGAACATATTCAGTTAGTAAATCAGTGTCTCTAGTTACTGCTCCATAATCAGCTAAAGTTTCAAATATTGTAACTAAATCTCTTATAGATACTGATTCCTTGAGTAAATTTGCCAATACTTTTTGAATATCCCCTATGCCCAATATTTTTGGAACCAGCTCATCAATAAGAGCAGGATGATTTTCTTTAACATTATTAATAAGGGTTTGAACATCTTGACGACTGAGTAATTCGTGTAAGTGTCGTTTAATGACTTCAGTTAAATGAGTAGCGATGATTGATGGCGGATCAACAACTGTGTATCCCATCATCTCAGCTTTTTCCCTTTGACTTTCTGATATCCACAAAGCAGGCAATCCAAATGCAGGCTCAACCGTTTCAATTCCATCAATTTCTTCTTCTACGTATCCTGGATTCATAGCCATATAGTGGTCAAAAAGAATTTCACCTTTAGCAATTTCAACACCTTTGATTTTAATAATATATTGATTAGGACTTAATTGAATATTATCCCTTAATCTAATGATAGGAACGATAGCTCCTAATTCTAATGCAATCTGTCTTCTGATCATTACAACTCTATCAAGTAAATCTCCCCCTTGATTCACATCTGCAAGAGGAATGATTCCATATCCAAACTCTAATTCTATAGGATCAACTTGAAGCAGAGACACCACATTTTCAGGCTTTCTAACTTCTTCTGCTTCAATATCCTCAGTTGAAACTTCTTCATTAATTGTTTGGAGTTTAAGCCTTTTATCAATAGAACTGGCTCCGACCATCAGCAATATCCCTATTGGAACCATAATATACCAAGGCAATGGAGTGGTTATTCCTAAAACGATTAGAGTAGCCCCTGAAATTTGAAAGATCAGCGGAGTACTTGCAAGTTGTTTAAATAAATCACTACTCATGTCAGCTTCAGTGGCTGTTTTCGTTACAAGTATCCCTGTCGCTGTTGATATAAGTAGTGATGGTATTTGGCTTACAAGTCCATCACCAATCGTTAAAATAGTATATACTTCAAGAGCTTCCGTAAGAGGAATTGGTTTTCCTGTTGTGATTCCGGTAGTTCCTAAAATAAGTCCTCCGATAATATTAATAAAAGTAATAATTATTCCAGCAACAGCATCATTCTTTACAAACTTACTGGCTCCGTCCATAGCTCCATAAAACTGAGCTTCTTCCTGAATTTTTTTTCTTCTCTCTTTTGCTTCAGCTTCATCAATTAATCCGGTATTTAAATCCGCATCAATTGCCATCTGTTTTCCCGGCATAGCGTCTAATGTAAATCTGGCAGATACTTCTGCTACACGTTCTGCACCCTTGGTAATAACCAAAAATTGTATAATAACAATAATGATAAATACAACAACACCTAGGACAATATTTCCTCCCGCAACAAAACTCCCGAAAGCATTAACAACTTCACCGGCATATCCTTCTCCTAAAATAGACCTGGTAGAAGATATATTAAGAGCTAGTCTAAATAATGTTGTAATCAACAGAATGGATGGAAACATTGACATGTCAGTAGCTTCTTTAGAAAATAACGTATTAAGAAGAATAATTAGTGATACTGCAATATTTAAAGTAAAAAATATATCTAAAATCCACTGTGGAAGTGGTATAATAATCATCATTATAATTGAAATTACAAATGCTCCAAGAAACATATTTCCAGATTTCACACAAAAGCCTCCCTCAAAAGACCATCAAAATTGCAAGTACAAAACTAAGGATTCTACATAACTACATATTTTTTTTCAAACTATACACAAATGCCAATACTTCTGCAACAGCCTGATACAATTCAGGCGGAATCTCTTTTCCAATATCTACTGTCTGATACAGCGCTCTTGCAAGCGGTTTATTTTCTACAATCTCAATATTATTTTCTCCTGCTATACTTTTGATTCTTAAAGCCAGATAATCTACACCTTTTGCTATTACAATCGGTGCAGAAGCAATGTTAGAATCATATTGTATAGCTACCGCATAATGAGTTGGATTTGTAATAACGACATCAGCTTTTGGAATTTCTTGCATCATTCTCCTCAAAGAGATTTCTCGCATTTTTTGTCTTACTTTACTTTTAATTTCAGGATTTCCTTCAGTCATTTTATATTCGTCTTTGACTTCTTCCTTTGTCATTTTTAAGTTTTGTTCATGTTCATATCTTTGAAATGCATAATCAGCTGCAGCAATAAATATAAAATACATTCCTACTTTGATGCCCATGTCGACGATGACTTTACCAATATATTGAACCATCTGCAATAACTCCATATCCAATAGAAGTACAACATTATCTGCCTCATCAATAACAGAACTGTAGATCACAGCACTGATAATTGCAACTTTAATGATTGATTTTATTAATTCTACCAAAGAGTGTTTTGAAAATAATCTACCAAAGCCCGAAATTGGATTCATCCTGCTAAATTTAGGGCGCAATGGCTTGAATGTCGGATGCCATCCCACTTGAACATAACTAATGGTAATCCCTACAGCCAACGCAACAGCAAATAATGGAGATGCTATGATCATAATTTGCGAAAATATATGGGGACCAAAATCTAACATATAAGTGTTAGTAAAAATATTGTCTAATTGTGGAAGTAAAATATAAGTGTCTTCAAAAATAGAAGTAATTCTGCCATAAATAAATGGTCCGAATATTTCAAGAGATGAAAACATAAGTATAAGCAGGAAAGCCGTATTAATTTCCATGCTTTTAACTACTTGACCTTCTTCTCTTGCCTTAGTGCGTTTTCTTGCAGTAGGCTTTTCTGTTTTTCCATCTTTATCTGCAAAAAACTGCAAATCACATATTAATAGTTCAGATTCTTCGGTAATATTAATCTTTTCTGTCATGGAATCATTCCCTTAATGATGAGAAATAGCTTTTCAAACAGTTCTTTAGCAACATAATTATAGATCATTGTAAATAACGGCATTACAACGATTAAGCATGCCAATCCTAAGATTAACTTAAGAGGCAATCCAATAACAAACATATTCATCTGAGGAGCTGTTCTAGCTAATATGCCTAATGCAAAATCAAGAATTAAAATAGCTCCAATAATTGGAGAGGCAACTTTAATTGCAATAATAAAAATATCCGTTAAAATAACAATATAATTTCCTAAAAGATCAGTACTAAAAACTGCTTGACCGATAGGCAGTACTTGATAGCTATAAAACAATGCCTGAATGATTTTATGATGACCATTGGTTATTAAAAGAATTGTTAAAATCATAAAATAATAAAGATTACCAGTAATAGGTACTTGTATGTTGCTCAGTGGATCTAAGACGCTGATCATTGAAAACCCTATTTGATAATCTATTAATTGTCCTGCTAAATAAAAAATACTTAAAATAAAATATACTAAAAATCCAAATATTGCTCCTATCGTAAATTCTTTTAGTATAAGAATTGTGTAGCCTAATATATGATCGTCATAGGTTACTGTCATTGTGGGCATCGTAGAAACTAAAATAGTACTTACAATAAAAGAAAAACCTATTTTTGAATAAACAGGAGCATTGCTCCCTCCGAAAATAGGAGAAGTAACAAAAAAACCTAAAAATCTAATAAAAACTAATAATACAATATCTATCCTTAAAAATACATTACTCATCAAGAAATCCATGATCAATTTTCCTTTAGCGAATATACATATTCATATTTGTATACAAATTATTTATATACTCCATCAGAGTGGTAAGCATCCAAGGACCAAATATTAAAATAGACACAAAAACTGCAAGGATTTTTGGAATAAAAGCCAGTGTAGATTCCTGAATAGAAGTAACCGTTTGAAATATACTTACAATTAACCCCACAGTTAACCCCATTAAAAGCATGGGTGCTGAAACTTTTATAACAGTTAATAAGGCGTCCTGTGCCAAATCGATAACCATCTGCTCCATAAGGTTTTCCACCTCTTATTCTACCTAAAAGTTTGAACAAGCTGTCCTATAACAAGATTCCATCCATCTACCATAACAAATAATAAGATTTTAAACGGAAGCGAAATCATAACAGGAGGAAGCATCATCATTCCCATTGACATTAATGTAGAGGCAACAACCATATCAATAACAATAAAAGGAATATATAGCAAGAAACCTATCATAAATCCTGTCTTTAATTCACTTATGATAAATGCAGGTATTAATACTCTTGAAGGTATTTGCTCTGTTATATTAACATCTTCAGTATTCTCAATAGGATCCATTTGTGCAATTCCCATAAATAAATTAAGGTCACTATTCCTTACTTGTCGGAACATAAAATCTCTTATGGGATTCATAGCCTTGTTGAGAGCTTCCTCCTGAGATATTTGTCCTGCAGTATATGGCTTTAGAGCCTGTTCATTAATTACTGAAAAAGTAGGTCCCATAATAAATAATGTTAAAAACAAAGCGAGCCCTATAAGAACTTGATTGGGCGGAGTTTGCTGAGTACCTAATGCAGAACGTAAAAAATGCAATGCTATAATAATTCTTGTAAATGACGTCATCATAATTAATATGGATGGCGCCAGTGAAATAATTGTAAGAAGAAAAAGTATTTGTAAACTCGAAACAACCTCCTGCGGGCTTTCTGCAGGTTCTAAATCAATACCGATTTGAGGTATGGTTAATGTTGCATTGTCTAAAGGTTCTGCATAAACTTCAAACCCAAAAAGTAATTGTATAATTAAAATCATTATTATTCCAGATAATAAGAATTTTATATTTTTACTTATTTTCATCTTGCTTCTCTCCACCAGAACTTATGTCCGTACTCTTTGAATCTTTGTCTAATTTTTTAATCCACTGCTTTAAATAAGAATCAAACTTAATATGAGGCGAGTCTTTTATATTATCTTTTAAGTTTTGTATGGCCTCTTTTTCAACTTCTGTTAAATATACAATATTATCTTTTGATATACCGATTAAATAAATACGGTCTCCTACTTGAATGAGCTGAAGCATCTTTTGGTAACCGATTCCTACAGATTCTAATACTTTAATATTGCTGCCCTGATATCTTTGGTATTGGAATCTTCCAATCCATCTTGTAACATAATAGGCACCATATAAAATAGAAGCAAATAGGAATATTAGGAAAAAAAACTGGCCTAACATATTAAACCAGTTTATATTTGCCTGCCCTCCACTATTAGAAGCAATACTATTCGGAAATAATAGAAATGAAAAAGAAGAATCCAATTGAGCGTTCATTTTATCCAATAACCTTCTTTACAGCTTCAACCACTCTATCTGCTTGGAATGGCTTTACTATAAAGTCTTTTGCACCGGCTTGAATTGATTCGATTACCATGGCTTGTTGTCCCATTGCCGAACACATGATAATTGTTGCACTACCATCTATTTTTTTAATTTCTCTAACAGCTTGAATCCCATCCATCTCAGGCATTGTAATATCCATGATCACTAAATCAGGTGCCAACTCCTTAAATTTTTCTACTGCTTTCGCACCATTTTCAGCTTCAGCCGCAATTTCATATCCATTTTTGGTTAAAATATCTTTGATCATCATCCTCATAAAAGCTGCGTCATCAACGATTAATATCTTTTTTGCCATTAAATACCCTCTCCTTTGAATGATTATTGAAGAATATCTAGCTGTTCACTTTATAGGTATTATAATATATTTTATTAATAAATTCTATGCCAAAAAGCAATAAAATTTACTTTGATGCAATATTATATCCTATTTTCGGGATTGATTATTTCAGTAATTCTAATTCCAAAATTTTCATCAATCACGACAACTTCACCTTTTGCAACAAATTTCCCATTAACTAAAATATCAATAGGCTCACCAGCCAATTTATCTAACTCGATAATAGTTCCTGGACTAAACTCAAGTATTTCTTTAATTAATTTATGAGTTCTTCCCAATTCGACAGTAACTTCTAAAGGAACATCCATTATAATGTCAATGTTTTCTTTCTGTCTCATAATTGAACCAACATCAAAATTCTGAAACTCGGCTGGGTGTACATTAACACTTTGTTGGTAATGATTTTGAGGAATCATTTGCGGTTGTTGGATAGGAGGCATTTGATAGCTCATATTATTTGGTTGGGCATACTGAGCATAGGATAAATCCGGCTGTGGACTACTTGCCTTTATTTCCTGCTGCTGTATAGGTGCACTGCTTGGACTTGGTTTAGCTGGTTGTTCTACTTTTTTAGGCTGCTGAGGCTGACTTTCCTCAGAATGCATTAGATTTTTTACAAGCCCCTTTGCAAAATCAACCGGAAGAATTTGCATAATTTCACTATCAATTAGATTACCTATCTCCATTTTGAAAGCTATTCTTACTATTCCTTCTTCTCCAAACCCCAAATTATCAATCATATTTCCTTCTTGCAAATGAGCTACGAATGCATGGGGAGGATTAATGTCTATTTTCTTATTAAACATCGATGACATCGATGTGGATGCAGAACCAACCATTTGATTCATAGCTTCACTTATAGCACTAAGGTGAAGCTCTGTAAGTTCTCCTTGTATATTGGTCCCATCTCCACCCATCATCAGATCGGCAATAATCTTAACATCGTCCTCTTTTAATATGAGTAAGTTTGTTCCCCTTAATCCTTCTTTATATTCAACATTAATTGCTACGCAGGACTCATTATATTCTTTAGATAACTCACTCCAAGTCATAACCTTTACTTTTGGAGTTGTAATGGTTACTTTTTGATTTAATATTGTAAATAATGTTGTTGCAGAAGTACCCATACTTATATTGCCTATTTCTCCTAATGCGTCTTTTTCATCTTCTGTAAGGGTATCTTGGACTACATCATATGCATCATTAGAATCATTAAAATCTGCATCAGTCCCACCTAACAATGCATCAATTTCTGCTTGCGAAAGCATATCTCCCATTACTCATCCTCCTTCCTCACAATTGAAGTAATTTGAATAGAATTTCTATTTTTGAATAGTCCCGGTTTAGCACGAAACTTTAAAAGATTTCCAACCATAACATCCAGGTCAGAATTTGTATATGAATCTAGTTTTATTACATCACCTACTTGAAGATTTATAAATTCTCCAACAGTAATATATGTTTTACCTAGAACCGCTCTAACAGGAATTTTTGCGATTTCCAATCGCTTTTCTAAATATGTTCTATAAGTTATATTCTCATCCTGTTCCACGGTTGTAAACCAGTACTTGGTATTAAGCCTATCCATTATAGGTTCAATAACCAAATGAGGTATACATATATTCATCATCCCTTCAACTTCACCAATTTTCATGTTCAAAGTTACAAGGGCAATCATTTCATTAGGTGATATAATTTGAGCAAATTGAGAGTTAGTCTCAATTTTCTCCAGCCTAGGATTAATTTCAACAACATTTTCCCATGGTTCTCGTAACAAATTTACTAGTTGAGATACCATTCTTTCTAAAAGTATTCTTTCTATCTCCGTAAATTCCCTTATTTTATCAATCATGGAACCCTTGCCGCCTAAAATTCTATCTATAATGCAATATCCCAAATTAGGAGAGAGTTCCAGCAAAATTGATCCTTTTAAAGGAGAAAAGTCTACACTGGACAAAATGACCGGATTCGCTAAAGAATTACTAAATTCGTAATAAGTTACGGCTTCTGCATTAATAACATCTATTTGCGTTGGAGTGCGTAAATAACCGGATAAATACGTTGATACAATTCGAGAGTAATTATCAAAAATAATTTCTAAAGTTCTTAATTGTTCCTTCGCAAACTTCGAAGGTCTGGCAAAATCATAGTTTTTTATATGTTTTTCCCGGTCAGTGGTTTGAATATTTGTAACATCTAACTCTCCTGTATTTAAAGCTTTTAACAGCTCGTCTATTTCATTTTGTGATAGAACTTCACCCATTTAACCACCTCCCATAATAGATCTAGAATATTTCAAAGCTATTGAACAAAAAACTCACCAAAATAAATATCTACTATTGTTTCCGTTTGAAATTCTGTTTTAATCTTATTTAATATTTCTTTGCCCATCAACTCTTGAACATTGGGCTCTTGCATCTCTTCATATGTTTTATTTCGAATGACGCTGATGATAACGTGTCTTAAAACCTCCATTTTTCCGCTTAAATCTTCATTTAAGGCTTTATAATCTTTCTTAGTACTATCTAAAGCTAACCCTACTGATAAACGAAGAATATGCTTTTCATCCTTACCTTTATCATCAATTAAGTTAGCAGTTATTGGCTCACTAATAGAAAAAATAGTTATATCTTTCGGATTTACTTTTTTCTCTTCTGCAATCGATGCACTCTGTTGACTTGTATCAGCAATCGATTTTAATGAATTCAGAGTAAAAAAAAGCGCAACAGAAACAGCAATTACAGCTGCAAATAAAACACCGATAGTAGCAAAGATAAATATTTTATTTTTTTCCATTGTATTTCCCCCTTTAAAGCATTACTGGTTAAGAACTGCATATGAAGCATATTCGCTCAAAATCTTTATTTCTACTCTTCTGTTTTTTGCTCTCCCCTCTGCAGTAGAATTATCGGCTATAGGGGAATACTCTCCAAAACCTTCCGTTGAAAACTGTTTAGGATTAAATGATAATTCATCAATATAATATTTTGCAACTGCAATAGCTCTTGCTGCTGATAATTCCCAATTGCTCGGAAATTGAGCTGTGCGAATTGGTACATTATCTGTATGGCCTTCAAATCGAATCCTATTGTTAGGATATTTTGAGAGTTGGATTCCTAACTTATCTAATACCTCAATAGCTTCAGGTTTTAGATTCGCTTTACCTGTATCAAAAAGGACACCATCTTTAAAAGTTAATGTCACATAATAGTCACCTAGTTTAGCATCTACCTTTTCCGTCAAATTATTTTCTTGAATATAGTTTTCTAAATCTGAATGCATCTTTTTCAGTTCTTCAAGGCTTTTCAAATTCATTTTTTCAGTAGTCTCTGAAAGGAGTTTTTCTAAGTCAGGCAATTGATTGATACCATTTCCTATTTCACTGCCGTCACCTATAGTCGAACCTCCCGGCAATATTCCAATAGAACCTTCCATCGAATTGATAAAAGCTCTAAACTTCGCAATATCTACAGTTGACATCGAAAAAAGAAGAATAAAAAAAGTAAGTAGCAAAGTAACCATGTCTCCATAGGTATTCATCCACTCCGGAGCGCCCTGTTTTACTTCTTCTTCTGGTTTTCTCCTTGCCATTTTATTCACCCGCCTTTGTTTCACCTTCACTATTTTCTTTAACAGTATCACGTAAGGTTGGTGATAAGAATGCTTTTAATTTCTCTTCGATAATTCTTGGGTTTTCCCCAGCCTGAATGGAAAGGAGTCCCTCGATCATAACTTCTTTTAATAAAACTTCTTCACTGCTTCTAATTTTTAGTTTATTAGCAACGGGGTTAGCAAAGAAGTTCGCAACAATTGAACCGTAAAAAGTTGTTACCAATGCAACTGCCATTGCTGGACCAATAGCAGAGGGATCGTTCAATTGGTCTAGCATATTGATAAGACCAATTAATGTTCCTATCATCCCCCATGCAGGACCTAGACTCGCAACAGTCTCCCAAAACCCTTGGACTTCCTTATGTCGTCCTTCAATAAAAGCTAATTCTGTCTCTAATATATTTCTAACTAATTCAGGGTCAGTACCGTCTACGATTAATAATATTCCTTTTTGCAAAAATTTATCTTCCATGGACTGAGCTGCCTCTTCAAGCGCGAGCAGTCCTTCTTTTCTAGCAATATTTGCTAAATCAATAATTCTTTGAATAACATTTCCAGTATTAAATTCCTTAGTTTGAAAAATTAAACGTGCTGATTTTAATGAATTAAAAAATTTATTTAAAGGATAGGAGATTAAAACGGATGCGAATGTACCTCCAATTGTAATCATAACAGAAGGCGCATCAAAGAATAAACCTAATCTTCCATTCATCATAATTGATACTACAATAAACACTATTCCGCTTATAAGCCCTGCTATGGTTGAAATGTCCAAGAATTCCACCTCACTCTGCTAGATGATCTATTCGACTGTAAATTTTTTGTTTATATTGTATCACTATGTCGATAACCTCATCAACTGTTTCTTTTACAACAAT
>JAAYPH010000062.1 GCA_012519955.1 Candidatus Epulonipiscium sp. | reverse complement strand
TTTTTCGATATACATAACCTGAAACTGTGTAGCTTTCTTCAGTAGTACTGTTGTTGTTAATAATAGTAATGTCCGCATAGAATTGATGATTCTTAAGAACACTTCCTTTTTCATCTCTTGCAATAATCGTAACGGTACTGGTTTTTCCTAATCCTAAAGCTGGAGAAACTTGTATTGTGGTTTGAGCTGGATAAATTGATCCAGCGATAAATCCGACTGCACTGCCTGCTTTGTTTCCATCAGCGGTTTTAAACTGTATGGATATACCATCATTTTGATCTACGTATGAAGGAATACGAACCTTCATCGTTGTTTTGCCATCTTTATTTGTAGGGCCAACAAATTCTATATTTTTAACGCTTTCTTTATAAACATATCCTGCAACCGTATATTCTTCATCTGTTTCCCAGTTATTATTGACAATCGTTACATCGGTATGAAACTGCTCACCTTTTACAGGGTTGCCATATTGGTCTTTGGCAGTCACTGTAATGGTACTTTCAGTTCCTAAATCGAATGCAGGATTTACTTCTACAGTTGTTTTTTCTGCAGCAAGTTTTCCTGCTTTCACAGATTGTGTGACCGTTACAGGATTATAATTATTAGCTCTGACAGTAATTTCATAATCTCCTGCTTTAGTAATAACACCCTGTTTAATGGTTATCTTTCCAGGAGCAATACTGTATTGAGACGCTGTTAATGCGGTATTACCAACTGTAATTTCGACAATATTACTTCTCCAATCTGCATGATCTGTAAAAGTAATATCTAAGGAATTATCTACTGTATTGGAAGTCGTATCTGGTGTCAGCTCAGGTACAGGTTGACTTTCAATTGTCGTTACCTTAAGTGGTTCAGAAAGCCCGGAACTAAGTTGATCAGAACTGTCATCTATAGCTTCAACCGTATAAGCATATTCAGTTCCTTTAGTTAATCCAGTATCTAAATACTGAGTTTGGGTGGTCTTACCAGCAAATACACCATCTCTGTATACATTGTATTCTAAAATTCCTGAAGAGGATGAACTTGCATTCCATTCCAGGTTTACTTCATCTTCCCCAATATAGACTGCACGAAGGTTAGTCGGTTGTGTTGGAGGTTGTATAGTAACAAGTCCTCCCCCGTTTCCCGCTTTAACTCTGATTTTATTACTTGCAGGAGAATAGCCATTAGCATTTACGGCAAATGCATAGAGTAAGTATGTTTCCCCTGATTTAAAGCCATTATAAGGCACAGTTATATTCGTATAAGCTGCCCCTAACATAAAATAGGAACTTTGCATTTCTTTTTCTAATAGTATGATTTCAAAATGAAATATATTTTCCGTATTTGTGGCATTAATTTTTAACTCAATAGTAGCACCTACTGCATCATCATATGTTCCTACAAATTCAAGGCTTGGCGCTGCAGGAGCTTTTATGCTGGGCTCAGCCAGAGTATTTGTCGTTTTGGCAACTTTATCAGATGCTTTAGCATCTTCACCTATAGCTTCGACTTCATAAGTATAGGTTGTAGCAGGAGCAACTGAATAATCCGTATATAAAGCAACTTTTACCAATTCATTATTTATTTTACTTCCATTCCGATAAATATTGTATCCTGTTACTCCTCCTGTATAACTTGATGGAGTCCATGAAAGTTTAACCACATTATATCCTGATTGAGCGATAAGATTTTTTGGAGTAGTCGGTTGATCATCTAAACTTGGGGCAGATTCTTCGGTAATCTCCAGTGTATTGTTTACAGGTATCGCAGTAGCTATGTAAATCATAGCACCTACTTGTTCTTCATCAATAATAACTGTATTTCCATTAACAGTATCTGGCTGGATTTTTTCAACAACTTTTTCTCCGTCCAAAAATTCAACATAATTATTATAATTAAATCCTGCAGCGGTATCTATTGGTGTATTAATATTTGCTTTTACAAAATAATACGCTCCATTGGTATTACCAAACTTAAGATTTAGTGCCGGTTCTGTACGTTCTCCTGTAAAGAGTCCCATAAATGATTTATAACGTCCATTATAGGTATTAAATGATTTAGAGGTCCCATTATACTCCTTAAATTCTACAAATTGCTTTTCAGGACCAAGCAATGAATAAATGAGTTTTCTATAATCTGAAACATCTATACTATCATATCCAAACTCGCTATTATCTTCATCTACTACAACAGCAACCTGAGATTTTTCAAAAAGTTCATCGAAAGATGTATTGATTTTATCTTTTGCTAATTGGTCATTGATACTGTCGGTTCCTGTTTTTGGATTTCTCACTAAATCTTTTATGAATTGGGTTCCTAATTTTTCATACATATAGAACCCAAACATATAAGATGCCCCATAGTTTGCCATAGGATCAGAATAGGACCAGTCAGTTAATCCACTGCCATATGGAAAAGAGTTTGCCAAATAATAGATGATATGAGACTCTGGATGGCCGTAACCGTTAACATATATCGCCAAATCAGCCATCGCTTCATCTAACCATACTTTTTCATACTCGGCGTTGGAAGAAATATTGTCTAAGTAAACTCCATATTGAATCATATGTTGGAATTCATGGGCTAATGTACCGAAGAAACTATTGGTTACTGACTCAGTATCTTCACCCCTTAAGCCTTCTACAACATCCATAAAAAACACTTCACATTCATTGGACTTATTAGGGTGATTTTGTGCTGGTAACTCGTTAATCGAATCAAAAAATCCTGCTACATAAGTTCCACCCGTCGATCCGTCCTGAATATCCAATAATACAATTTTGATATGGGGATCTTTATCAACATCCGGCGGTGTACCGAAGACTTCAACATTCTTATCATATATCTTTTCGAACTCTCTAACCACGCGATCTAAAAAAGCATCTTCCAAAGTTCTTCCATCTTCTACATAAATCAGCGAATGAGCGCCTATTCTTTTTAATATGGTATCAATTGTATAGTAGTTCCCTGTTTCTGCATTCTGTACATGGAATTGCTTTGCAGAATTTAAGCCAGGAAGTCTGCTTGCTTGTATTGAAAAACTTTTATTTTCCTTTTGTCTTAGATAGTCAATATCTTCCTGTGTTGGAACAACAGGCTCTGCACCAGGAATCCCTCGTATCACCTTTGCATCGGAATATCCCAGCTCAACTAAAATGTTTTCAAAATCTTTAAGCCTTTCTTCAGCATAAACAGTTTTTGTATTCAAAAAAACTGGCAGACTTCCCAAAACCACTGCTAATGCCAATATAAAAGAAATCATTCTTTTAATTCGTTTTTCCACTGCTTTCCCTCCTTAAATTAAAATGCGCTTATTTGTTTTCCTCTCTTGAAATAAATTTTTATATTTCTTTCGTTGAGGGTATCATAAAAAACTCTTCGAAAACCATCTGCTGCATGAAACATGATTTTTTTGACATGAAATACGATTTTTCTGTGTTAATATGGAAAAATATATTTTATTCTTCTATAAATTAGCTTTTAAAAAATAAAAGCAGGCTGTTCAGTAAATATTTACTGAACAGCCTGTTCATCTTAAGCTTTTTGTACGGTTAATTGAACTGCTTCTCCATTGATATTCCAGTCCTTAGAATAACCATCCATCGTTCCTTCTGATATTTTTTCTGCTAAGACTTCTCCAGCTATTTCTTCTTTATTTCTTTCTATAATCTTAGCCAATTTTTCATTTCCATGATAAGTTACATGAATATAATCCTGTACTTCAAAATCCGCTTCTTTTCTCATGGTTTGGATTTTGCTGATAATTTCTCTGACAAATCCTTCTTCAATCAGTTCTTCTGAAAGGTTAGTATCTAATACTACGGTAACATCTCTTTCACTTTCTGCCACAAAACCTTCTTTATGCTCTGTAGCAATTAAAAGATCTTCTTCCAGAAGCTCTACTTTTTCTCCGTCAAAATCAAAGGTTAAAGGTTTGCCGCTTTTTAGCTCATTCATTGCTTTATTGCCATCGATTGCAGCAAGCGCTTCACGAATCTTTCCTACGAGTTTTCCGTATTTTGGTCCTACGGTTTTTAACTGAGGCTTGAAGGAATAGGTCGTAAAGTCCGCAACATCATCGGTAAAGATGACTTCTTTAACATTTAACTCGTCAGCAATGATTTCCTTATACTCGCTGGAAAGCTCTTTTGCTGCCTTTACATACATTCTGCCTAAAGGCTGTCTGTTTTTAATATTGGCAGTGTTTCTGCATGCACGGCCCTGTACAACGATTTTTAGTACTTCATCCAT
>JAAYPH010000061.1 GCA_012519955.1 Candidatus Epulonipiscium sp. | reverse complement strand
TTCATCCTGAGCCAGGATCAAACTCTCATGTTATAATCCTTGCCAGTTTACTGGCTATCTTTTAATTCTTCAATCAATGGAATTGATTGGGTTGTTTTTGGTTTGTGCTGTTTAGTTTTCAAAGATCAATGGAATCTCTCTTCCACATATTTCTTCGTGTCTTTTGCGACAACGAAATGTATTGTATCATTTTTTTCTTTGTGTGTCAACAACTTTTTTATTTTATTTCTCATCCAATCTGTAGCATTTATGGATGAGCTTGTCAAATCGTGTCGACAAATGTTATTATAACAAGATTGCATTTCCTTGTCAACACTCTTTTTCATTTTTATTTTGTTCAGAAAAAGAATGTCTTATTCATGAACTTAGAATTTTAATTTTCCAAGGCCACGAATTGTAATTATATAAGATCAAATAAAAAAAGTCAACCGTCATTTTAATTTTATTTCGAATAAATCAAAACACTGATTCATAAGATTAGGTAGGATGCAAATCAGCTTCTGTAAGGAGTGAATTCCATGGGTAAAAAGATTTCTTCTTTAAGCGAGGAACTCAATAAACAGCAAATTAATTTAATAATCGTTTTGTCTTTGATTGGCTTTTTCTTATATATCTTTATTAATATTTTATTTCCTTATGCTGGCACCTTATCTGTTGCCTTCCTGGCAATTACAGTAGGCTTAATGATCTACAGTCTAATTACTAAAAACAATAGTTTATTATGGTATGCCTTAGCCACTGTCATCATATCAATTCTTTTAGCTCTTTGGCACCACCCCTTTTTTTCATAAAAAAATAAGCGCAGAATTCTGCGCTTATTTTTTTATGTTTATTTGTTATTTTACGTTAGCTTTTGCCATTTCTACTAATTGAGCAAAACCTTTTGCGTCATTAATAGCCATATCAGCTAAAACTTTTCTATTAATGTTAATTCCAGCTACTTTTAAGCCATTCATAAATTTGCTGTAGGAAATGCCGTTAATTCTAGCAGCTGCATTAATTCTTGTAATCCATAATTTGCGGAAATCTCTTTTTCTTTGCTTTCTTCCAATGTAAGCATATCTTAAAGATTTCATAACCGCTTGTTTAGCTGTTCTAAATTGTTTAGATTTTGCACCTCTATATCCTTTAGCTAATTTCAAAATTCTCTTATGTCTCTTCTTAGCATTTAATCCGCCTTTAATTCTTGCCATTTTTTAGACCTCCTGTTCTATAGATACATATTCTTATAGATATGGTAATAATTTTTTCATTTGCTTTTCGTTTGTAACATCAACCATACTTGCATGTCTAAGATTTCTTTTTCTTTTTGTAGTTTTCTTAGTTAAAATATGGCTTTTATTAGCATTTGATTTTTTCAATCTACCTGTTCCTGTAACTTTAAAGCGTTTTGCTGCTCCTCTATGTGTTTTCAATTTAGGCATCGTTTAAGTTCCTCCTTTTATTGTTTGTATATAATATACGTTACATTTGTTTTGGTGTAACGATTATTATCATGCTTTTACCTTCCATTTTAGGTTTCTTTTCAAGTTCTCCAAATTCTGAAACCGCTTGTGCGAAGCTTTCTAAGATTTCAATTCCTTTTTGAGTATGAGCAATTTCTCTTCCTCTAAATCGTACAGAAACTTTTACTTTGTTTCCATCTTTTAAAAACTTAATCGCATTTTTTGTTTTAACTTCTAAATCATGCTTCTCAATATTAGGGGATAATCTTACTTCTTTCACACTGATGACTTTCTGCTTTTTGCGGGCTTCCTTTTCCTTTTTAACCAAATCGAATTTGTATTTGCCGTAATCCATAATACGACAAACCGGTGGATTCGCTTTAGGCGCAATTTTAACTAAATCAAGATTTCTTTCATTAGCCAATAATTGCCCTTCTTTAGCAGAAACAATTCCTAATTGGGTTCCGTCCACATCAATGAGTCTTATTTCTTTGTCCCTAATTTGCTCATTAATCATTAACTCGCTAATAACCGAGCACCTCCTAATAATATTTAAAACTTTATATATAATTAAAAAAGCGGATAGAATCTATCCGCTTCAAATACACTTTAAAGAGTAAGCACAAGTCATAAGATCATTATGACACACTTCTCATCTAGTCATGTATAAACCCTGTCGACATTTCGCGCAAGGTGAGAAACGGATGTTTCTACTTTTTAAATTAATATACCGTAAATGACTATATCATTATTCTATTGAGTTGTCAAGCCCTTGTATATCAATTTTTTTAGATGCTATTTCTTCTTTGATTTTTTCGATAAAATCAACTAAGGCTTGAGGACCTTCATCACCTTTTGCACGGCTTCTGACTGCAACTTTATTTTCTTCTTCCTCCTGTTGGCCGACAATAAGCATGTATGGTACTCTTTGAAGTCTTGCTTCTCTAATCTTATAACCGATTTTTTCAGCTCTATAGTCTGCTTCAACTTTTATGCCATTTTGCTCCAGTTGTTCTACTACACTTTCAGCGTAGTCATGATATTTTTCAGAAATAGGCAGAACCTTAACCTGCACTGGAGCAAGCCATGTTGGGAAAGCTCCTGCAAAATGTTCGATTAAGATTCCAATAAATCTTTCTATACTTCCGAATACTACTCTATGAATCATAACAGGACGATGTTTTTCTCCATCTTGTCCAACATACACTAAGTCAAAGCGTTCAGGCATTTGGAAATCTAATTGGATGGTTCCGCACTGCCATGTTCTTCCGAGACAGTCCTCTAAATGGAAGTCGATCTTAGGACCATAGAATGCGCCATCGCCTTCGTTAACGATATAGTTATATCCTTTTTCTTCTAAAACTTCTCTTAATGCAGTAGTTGCTCTTTCCCAATCTTCATCGCTTCCCATACTGTCTTCAGGTCTGGTGGAAAGTTCAACATGATACTTAAATCCAAAAACATTATAGAAGTCATCTATAAGATTAATTACATTCTTAATTTCTTCTTTAATCTGCTCTGGCAGCATAAAGATATGGGCATCATCCTGTGTAAAATTGCGTACTCTCATAAGACCATGAAGCGCTCCGGATAATTCATGACGATGAACCAATCCGAGCTCTGCCAGTCTAACAGGCAAATCTCTATAGGAATGCATCTTTGTTTTATAAACAAGCATACCGCCAGGACAGTTCATTGGCTTTACGGCATAATCCAAATCATCAATTTTAGTTACATACATATTGTCTTTGTAGTGATCCCAGTGTCCTGAACGATGCCATAATTCTTGATTTAAAATGATAGGCGTATTAATTTCTTTATACCCTGCTGCTTTATGTTTTTCTCTCCAATAATCTATTAATGTATTTCTAAGTTCCATTCCCTTTGGAAGGAAGAATGGGAATCCTGGGCCTTCTTCCATTAATGCAAAGAGCTCTAATTCTTTTCCAAGTTTTCTATGATCTCTTTTCTTAGCTTCTTCTAATTTATTGAGGTACTCATCTAGATCAGCTTTCTTAGGGAAAGAAGTTCCATAGATTCTTGAAAGCATTTTATTGTTTTCATTACCTCTCCAGTAAGCTCCTGCCACTGATAAAAGTTTAAAAGCTTTTACCGGTTTTGTAGACATAAGGTGCGGTCCAGCACATAAATCCACAAATTCTCCTTGCTTATAAAAGGAGATAACAGAGTCTTCCGGAAGATCGTTGATTAATTCAACTTTATAGTCTTCTCCTTTTTCCTCCATTAATTTAATTGCTTCATCCCTTGGCAGTTCAAATCTTTCAATTTGTAAATTTTCTTTTACAATATTCTTCATTTCTTTTTCGATTTTCTCCAAATCTTCAGGGCTAAATGCTTGTTCCGTATCGAAATCATAGTAAAATCCATCTTGAATAGAAGGACCAATGGCTAATTTTACATTGGGAAACAATCTTTTTACAGCCTGAGCTAAGATATGGGATGTTGTATGATGAAAAGCACCTTTTCCTTCTTCGTCATTAAAGGTTAGAATGCTTAATTCGCAATCCTCTGTAATGGGTGTTCGAAGATCTACCCTCTCATTATTAATAAGTCCTGCACAGGCAACCCTTGCTAAACCTTCACTTAAATCCTGTGCAACTTCAAGAACAGTTATACCTGATGAATATTCTTTTACAGTTCCGTCTTTTAATCTGATTTTAACCAATTTCCATTCTCCTTTCGTATAATTAAATTAAATATAAGTAAACAATACAAAAAACTCCCGTCCTCTTCATTGCGAAAAGGGACGAGAGTATTACTTCTCCCGCGGTTCCACCCTTATTGTTTCATTGGAAACCACTTTAAATAACGATTATAACGGCATCACCGAACCGGATTAAGGTCTCTTAGAGGTGGTCTTCATCAAATTCCATTTAAAGATACTCTCAGCTACTGTATCTTCTCTCTGTAAACTTCCCTTTGACTACTCTTCTCTTCATCGAGTTCACATTATATTAGTTTTTACAATTATAACATCTTCACATATTTTGTCAAGAAGTCAAATTTTTATACACAATTACTTAATTAATTTCATTGGAGTTTAAACAAAATTCACATTTAGGACAAAGGGTTACTTTGCCTTGAAAAATGCTGCTTATGGTTTCAATAAGGGGTTTGTTTTGTATCGCTTCATAATGATGAATGATTATTTGTCTCGGTGCAATAGTAATAAGTGCACTGACAAGTAAATCATCATAGTTAATTTCTTTATCGCTAAAATCTTGTTTGAATTCCTCTTTGCATCGTTCTGTGATGTCGTTTTTATCTTTGTCATAAATTTTAAAGCGACCTTCTTTAATGCCTACAATGTGGATAATTTCCTCTTTCATTTCTTGTACATCTACAAAATACTTTAATAATCTTAAGAACTCTTTGTATTCTTTTTGTGTTTCATATTCGCTGACTATATGGCTAACAACCATTTCTAATCTTTCTCTATACTCTTTTAAACGAAATAGTATAAACCCTTCTAATAAAAATTCATTGCTGTCTTCAAAAAAGTCCATAAGACAATCCATAATTTCTTTTCTATAAGAATAGTTTAAAGCCCGTGCATCTTCATTATTTTCTTTTTCGTAAAAAAACGTTCTGACCATTTCAAGTATTTTGAGCCGTTCAAGAGATGAATATTTGAGATATTTCACTTCTAGAATTTCTTTGACAATCTCAAAGCGAATACAATCTAATATAAGATTTGTCAAAGCACTGCTTGCATAGAGCTTTAGTGCATCACTGAAAAAAAAGTTGTAGTTTTTTGCTAAAACATCATCGTCAATTTCAAAATATAAAAAATTGATGTCCCCTCTTCTTGAAATAGTATAGGTGGGAATTAAAGCTTTCGGTGTTATCTTATTAAATTCTAAAGTAATATACTCTTTAATTTTATTTATGTGTGTATACGCCCCTATGGTAAGCACTATCATAAATGGTCACTCGCTTTCATAAGAATTCCTCCCACCTAGATGCCAAGGTTACTTTCATACTGAGGTACTCTATCGTTTATAGTATATGCAATAACAAAACATGGGTTACATTGTCCTTATAGATTTGGAAAAGTCACCATTGTACTTCTTTCCTTGTTATACATAGTTTATTTTACCACATATGATAAATAAGAACAATTATCGAGTTAATTCATCAATAATCTTTTGTAAATCAGTATCCTCAAAAATATAACTTTTATTACAAAAATGACACTTTAATTCTGCTTTATGATCTTGCTCCAATATCTCCTTCAGATCCTTTAGCCCAATACTAATAAGTGCCTTTTCCACTCTTTCTCTGGAACAATTACAATGAAATCTTACAGGAATCTTATCCATTACTATAATATCTCCCAATAAGAGCTTAAGTATGTCTTCCGGTTGTTTTCCTTCTTCTAAAAGCTGAGTAACGGATGCAATACTTTTTAATCTGTTTTCCAAGTTTTGAATGGTATCGTCTTCCGCTTCAGGCAGAAGCTGAACAATAAAGCCTCCTGCCTGTTTAATTGAATAATCCCTGTCAACCAATACACCAAGAGCAACGGCTGATGGAGTCTGTTCAGAGTTTGCAAAATAATAAGTCAGATCTTCTGCAATTTCTCCCGAAACCAAATTAATCTGGCCCACGTAAGGTTCTTTTAAACCTAAATCCTTAATTACCGTAAGAGTACCTTCCCCTACAGCTCTGCTTACATCTAATTTTCCAATAGAATTCAAAGGAAGATCTACGATGGAATTATAGGGATAACCCTTAACATTTCCCTGCATATCAGCAGTCACAACAATTCCCTGCAGCGGACCATTCCCCTTTATTTGAAGAGTAATGATATCCTTCTCTCCTTTTAACATTTGTCCCATCATAGCTGCTGCAGTTAAAAGCCTGCCTAGAGCAGCCGATACAACAGGACTTGTCCCATGAATCTTGCTTGCTTCGTCAACAAGATGTGTCGTTACTGCCCCAAAAGCACGAATTTGTTTCTTGGCATCGGTTGCGCGAATAATATAATCTTCCATTATTTAACCTCCTGTTAATTACTTCCCTTTTTCTCTTGCAACAAAGTAAAGCCTCTCGCAATTTTCTTTTGGAGCTTCAAAGGTATATGCATCATATACAGCTAAAAACTCCATTCCTGCCTCTTTGATCAAAAGCATTATTTCTTCTATAGAATACATTTTTTCATAATGAATTTCTTCAAACTTTGAATAATATTCTGTACCTGGCTGTTTAACGAAAAGAGTAAGCTGATATTCGTTAATCCCGTCTTCTTCACTATAATAATTATCCCATATATAAGAAGCCTCATCTAAATTCTCTGCAAAAGTATTTTCGCCTAATATGTATTTATACTTATACTCCGTATTAAGATCAAAGATAAAAAGTCCTTTGGGATTGAGATAATTATTTACCCATTTGAAGGTTTGAAGCAGTCCTTCTCGGTCTGTAATATAATTTAAACTGTCACATACACTAATAATGCAATCAACTGTTCCGTATAATTCAAATTCTCTCATATCCTGAAGAAGGTATAATATATCAACATTATTCTTAAGTGCCTTTTCTCTCGCTATTGAAAGCATATTTTCCGATGCATCAATGCCAATCATCTCAATGCCTTTTTGAGCAAGAAGAGTCGTTATATTACCTGTTCCACAGCCTAATTCCGCTATCAGTTTGGGCGTACAATCAAATTTTCTCCAAATCTCCTCAATGTATTCAACCCACTCATCATATTGGACTTCTCTCATGAATAAATCATAAACCTGAGCAAAACTCTGATATGCTTCCACCATGTCACCTTCCCTATCCGGTGTTTGTCACCTTTTTTGCACTCAATTATTATAAAACAATGGTCAAAAATTGCAACAGGCCCAGAATTAATTCTGAGCCTGTTGTTTCATTTCTTTTTTTCTTTTAGTCATCAAGCCGCCAATGCGACCTGTTTCCTTTGCAGTTAAGGACTTCCATCCACCTTCTTTAACCTTGTCCAACAAACCGAGTTCGGATGCAATTTCATATTTAAGTTTATCATCTTCAGTCATAGGCTTATTTTTCTTCGTTTGTTTCGTACCCTTACTCATCTCATCACTCCTTACATTAAGAAGTATGTATAGGTCTCCAGCAAAATATACATAATAATAAGAAAATATTTTCGAAAAATATTTGACATACGCACAATTGAATGATATTATATATGAAACTTCATAAATTTCCCAAGATAGAGGCGCATTTTTCAAGAGTATATATATGGATGTATGTAGGTACAAGTGAAATATATAGAAAGGGGAAAATGCCGAAGGAGAAAAATCCCTGCAGTTTTTCGTCCTGGTTGTGTAGTGAATAACTGCATGACTGTCATCAATAATGTATAATTAATGATCATTAATTATACTGATGGAGAGCTATCTGTTAAATGGTTTGTATTGTGCAGTATTATAGTATGCTGTTTGGAGTATGCTATTTGAGGCTATTTATACAATCGCATTCACAGTTGGCTAATGCCAGCTTTTTTATTTTCACTAAATATAAATGTTCTAATAAATTTAAGGAGGATTATTAATGAAAAAAATTAATTTAGCTGTTGTAGGTGCTACTGGAATGGTTGGAAGAACTTTTCTAAAAGTACTTGAAGAAAGAGATTTACCAATTGAAAATTTCTATCTTTTTGCTTCGGCTCGTTCCGCTGGCAGTAAAATGACTTTTAAAGGAAAAGAATACACTGTTGAAGAACTGACAGAAAACTCTTTCGATCGAGGAATCGATATCGCTTTATTTTCTGCAGGAGGTGGTACCAGTTTAAAATATGCGCCAATTGCTGCAAGCAAAGGCTGCGTTGTAGTGGACAATAGTTCTGCTTGGAGAATGGACCCTGAAGTACCTCTTGTTGTACCTGAAGTTAATCCTGAAGATATTAAGCTCAATAAAGGAATCATTGCTAATCCAAACTGTTCTACAATTCAGGCGGTTGTAGCATTAAAACCTTTACATGAATATTATACTATTAAACGCATTGTGTATTCAACTTATCAAGCAGTTTCTGGTGCAGGAATGGGCGGCTGGACAGATCTTGAAGAAGGCTTAAAAGGAAATCCCCCAAAGAAATTCCCTCATCCGATAGCAAATAACTGTCTTCCACATATAGATGTATTTACAGAAAACGGTTATACAAAAGAAGAAATTAAAATGATTCAAGAAACAAGAAAAATTCTTCATGACAGCAATCTAAAGATTACTGCAACAACCGTTCGTGTTCCTGTGTTTAACAGCCACAGCGAATCCATTAATGTTGAATTTGAAAAGCCTTTTGAACTTAATGAATTAGTAGATATCTTGAAAAAAGCGCCTGGAGTAGTAGTACAGGATGATCCTGCAAATAATGTATATCCATTGGCTGCCAATGCTACTGGAAGAGATGAAGTGTTTGTTGGAAGAATTCGTAGGGATGAAAGTGTTGAAAGCGGAGTAAACCTTTGGGTTGTTGCTGATAACATCAGAAAAGGTGCTGCAGCTAATGCTGTTCAGATTGCTGAACTGTTAATTAAGGATATGCAATAAGAAAGGATGGTTCATATGGAGATTTTCAGAGGTTCTGGCGTTGCAATCGTTACCCCTTTCAAAGAAAACGGCGATATTAATTTTGAACTTCTCGGAGACCTTATAGAATTTCAAATTCAAAATCAAACAGATAGTATCATTATTTGTGGTACCACAGGAGAATCTTCTACTTTAAATGACCATGATCATTTAGAATGTATTAGATATGCTGTGGATAAGGTTAACAAACGGGTTCCCGTTATAGCCGGAACAGGCAGTAATGATACTGAACACGGTGTATTTTTAACCAAAAAAGCGAAAGAATTCGGTGCGGATGCATGCCTTTTAGTGACTCCGTATTATAATAAAACCACTCAAAAAGGATTAATCGAGCATTATACTTACATTGCTAAAAAAGTAGATATACCTCTTGTATTATATAATGTTCCTTCAAGAACCGGTTTGAATATAGCTCCAAAAACCGCCTTTGAATTATCCAAAATAGATACGATTGTTGCGATTAAAGAAGCCAGCGGCAATATATCTCAGGTTGCAGAAATAATTAATTTATGCGGAGACAATCTGGATGTATACTCTGGAAACGACGATCAAATCGTTCCTATTCTTTCCCTTGGAGGAAAAGGTGTTATATCCGTTCTTGCAAACATAGCACCAAAACAAACCCATGATATGGTTCAATACTATTTAGATGGTAATATTGAAGAAAGCAGAAAGATTCAAATTCAAATGATTCCTTTAATAAAAGCTCTATTTTGCGAAGTCAATCCTATTCCTGTTAAGGCAGCTTTAGAACTTATGGGATATCCTGTTGGTACCTGCAGAATGCCTCTTACTTCTATAGAAGATGCTAATTTGGAACTACTGAAAAAAGAAATGAGAAACGTAGGATTACTTGGGTAGACTAAAAAGTGCAGAGGTATTTCCCCTGCACTTTTTTCGAAAGGAGATTAAATATGATAAAAATAATTATGCACGGCTGTAACGGAAAAATGGGTCAAGTAATTTCTTCATTGGTGGAAGACAATGAAGACAGTATGATAGCAGCTGGAATTGATCCAAATGTAAACAAATCTAATCCTTATCCTGTTTTTAGCAAAATAAATGATTGTGATATTGATGCGGATGTCATCATTGATTTTTCAACTGCAACGGCAGTCAAACCTCTGTTGGACTATGCCCTTGAAAGACAACTCCCAGTGGTTGTATGTACTACAGGATTGTCAGAAGATATCATAGACTTTATAAAAAAATCATCCACAAAAATACCTATATTCTTTTCTGCAAATATGTCCCTCGGAATTAATTTATTAATAAGCCTTGTAAAACGTGCATCCGAGATACTGTCCGATGCGAATTTCGATATTGAAATTATTGAAAAACACCACAATCAAAAAATTGATGCTCCCAGTGGAACAGCTCTAGCTTTAGCAGATGCCATCAACGAGGCATTAGACAATCAATACACTTATAAATATGATAGACACAGCGAGCGCAAAAAACGAGAAAAGAAAGAAATCGGTATCCATGCCATAAGAGGCGGTACGATCGTAGGCGAACATTCCGTCATTTTTGCCGGTAAGGATGAAATCATTGAATTAAATCATACGGCAATGTCAAAAGAAGTGTTTGCGGTAGGTGCCCTAAAAGCGGCAAAATTCCTGGCTGGCAAAGCACCCGGATTATATAATATGGATAATCTTATTAACGAATAAAGGAACGCCTGCTGGCGTTCCTTTAATATTCTATCCCTTTTCTTGCTTCAATGCCTTGATTAAAAGGATGTTTTTCTGCTCTTACATCCGATATGTAATCTGCCTTTTCTTTAATCCCTTCCGGAAGTTTTCTTCCCGTTAAGACGACTTCCATTTCTTGCGGTTTGCGGTCTAATAACTCCAATACTTCCTTTTCGCTGATAATATTATTTTCTATGGCTGCTAATATCTCATCTAATATTAATATGTCACATTCTCTAGTATCCAGAACTTTTTTAGCGAAGTTAATTCCATTTATGATTTCAGTTCTTAATTCTTTTTTTTCTTCTTCATTCAAATTCCAGAAAAAATCTCGAGGCTTCTCAAAGCGAAATACTTTAAAATCCGGCTCCAGCTTTTTTAAGGTCTCAATTTCTCCTGTAGAAGATGATTTTAAAAACTGTATCATAATTACCTTTAAGCCTTGTCCAATTGCTCGTATTCCTTGTCCAATAGCAGCTGTTGTCTTGCCTTTTCCTTCACCGCAATAAACTTGAACCAATCCTAAATTCATCGTTTTCACCTCACTATTCCCATTATAGTACCATATTCCTATGATTTCAATTATTATTTCTTGTATTTATCCATAAGAAAAACATCTTTTTACATATCATTATAAAAAGATGTCTTTCATGCTTTTATGATTATGAATTGCTTAGATCATTGTCTGTTTCATCCTGCTTATTGTTATCCTCGTCTATTTCCATCTTAGAAATTGAAACTTCATAAGCAACCTTAGAAATCACTTCGCCGTTATCCATCTTTTTCTGATAATTGCGACTCTGAATTCTTCCCCATATCTTTAAATGATCTCCCACGTTCAAATGCTGTGCATACTTTGCATTCCTTCCCCATGCAATACATGGAATATAATCGGACTTGTGATAGGAGCGATTAACGGCAAGCAGCATATCCGTTATTTCTCTTCCAAAAGGAGTTGTTCTGTAAATGGGTTCTTTGCATATGAAACCGTCCAGGAATATTTGGTTGATATATTTTATGTCTTCCTGGTCTTCTATTACTTTTATATCAAGGGAAAAAATCGTAAGTACCAATCGATTTCTGCCTTGATCGTATTGATTGTACGAACGGAACTGTCCCTGGATTTCCACAATCTCATTTAATAACTCTTTTTTATCCGCTAAGAGACGTTCTGAAATCGTTACAGGAAGTGTATCTGAAATCTCACTTAAACGAGGTACCTCTACCATAAAGGTATAAAATCCCTCTCCATAAACTCGATGACTAAATTTGATATCTTCAACCACTTTCCCTACAATCGTTACCTGGTTGTTTTGTACAACATGTTCAGTCACTACTCTCACCTCTCCCTTATTATCCTTATGTTCTTTGATTACTTTTTCTCTCACTATCATCTTTATTCCCGGTTTTCTTTTTTTAGAAGTATTTTTTTGTAAGTATTTTATTTGGAATAACAACATCATTAATCATTGCAGCAGTAATAGCAGCCAAGGCACTATATAGTTCCTGATCATTCTTGAGAGGCAGCGTAATTGAAAACTCCTGGGGCTCTAATTCCTTACCGCTAAAGGTGGTTAAGGTCCTTTGTACACAGCATTGAACACGCTTATTAAACTCTTCCTCCTGTATGCTGGAAGCCGTTATGCTTGCTTTTGAATTAAAGCCGTATGTGATTAAGTGGGTTTTATTTCCCTTAAGTAATTTAAAAATGCTTCGATCATCTGCATTGACAATGCTTACAGCATCTCTGGCCAGTGTAAAAAACAATCTTCGTTCACCAAAATATAAATCTTTACATTTATAATCCTCTTCGCTTCTTCCTATGGTGTAGATCAAAACATCAAAGTCAATACCAGAAAACCAGTTATTGATAAGACCTTCTTCTGATATCTTAACAATAAACATTTCTATATCGCTCTTACTTAATGCGTGAATATAATCCTGAAAAGAAAACTCTTTAGTATGCAAACAGATACTTAAATCAATATCCTTAAGTACACTGACTTTTCTTCCCGAACTTTTACATAACTGAGCTAAGAAATTAACTGCAGCCGTTTTTCCATGGTTTCCAAGTATGCCTACCTTCACCATATAAAAGCTCCTTTTTTGTCAAAATTCGATAATACTAGTTTTCGTATTATTGACTTTAGTTATGTATATTTTTCGTCAAAATCTGACTTGAATTTCTGTCTATATATGAATCTATTGGTAAACCGAATAAAATGAAAATTATATCTATTTAAAGAAAATCAAACTACATATTGAATATTTTAAAATTAGTGATACAATATATAGTACATCTTATCCAAATTATGGGGGAAATAATAATGAATCTTAGTAATTTACTTTTTCGCTATTACACAAAAGAATTAGAAAACTCATCTAAAACCGTATATGACTTGTTTCGATGGAAAACTGTAGACATCAAAATCAAGGACTATAATACAGGAAAAACCATAACAAGTATGGAAAATCTAGAATTTCCTGAACATTATTCACAATCTGCCTGCGATATTATTGCAAGTAAATATTTTAGAAAAAAAGGCGTTCCTAACGACAGGGGCTATGAATACTCCCTAAAACAAGTAGTACATAGGATGGTATCTTTTTGGGTGGAAGCAGCTTTTGAAGAAGGCTTGTTCGATGAATCCAAGAAAAGCATCGTGTATGATGAATTGGCATTTATGATGCTGAATCAGATGTGGGCGCCTAATAGTCCCCAGTGGTTTAATACGGGATTAAAAATGGCCTATGGAATCGATGGACCTCCTCAAGGACACTATTATTATGATGAAACTTTAAAAGATGTAGCGCTTTCAAAAGACGCTTACACAAGGACTCAAGGCTCTGCTTGCTTTATAGTAAGCGTTGAGGACTCTTTACTGGGAGACAAATCTCTTACAGATCAGCTCGTCACTGAAACCCGCTTATTTAAATACGGATCAGGGGTAGGAAGTAATTGGTCTTCCATTAGAGCAAAAGGGGAACCTCTTTCAGGGGGCGGAAAATCCTCAGGGCTTCTTAGTTTCTTAAAAGTATTCGACCGTAATGCCGGTGCAATCAAATCCGGAGGAACCACCAGAAGAGCTGCAAAGATGAATGTATTGGATATAGATCATCCTGAAATCGAAGGCTTTATTACCTGGAAGGCAAAAGAAGAAGATAAAGTAGTTGCCCTGGGTAAAATGGGCTACTCTACTCACTTTGACGGTGAAGCCTATGAAACCGTATCCGGCCAAAATGCCAATAATTCTGTGCGTATATCGGATGCATTTATGAACTTACTAAACGATGAAAATGCACAATGGTCTTTAAAAGGAAGAATAGATCCCAGTATCGATACTGAAGTACCTGTTTCAAAACTTTGGAATGATATTGCTTACTCTGCATGGAGATGTGGAGATCCCGGCGTTCAATTCGATGATACCATTAATGCCTGGCATACATGTCCTGCCGGAGAAGACGGAAAACTAAATGAAAAGCATAATAGAATCAATGCAAGCAATCCTTGTTCGGAATATATGTTTTTAGATGATACGGCGTGCAACCTTGCAAGTATTAATATTGTAAAATACTATGATGCTGAAAAAGATGTTTTTGATGTAGAAGGCTATCTGCACAGCATAAAAATGATTCAAATCGTATTGGAGGCAACCATCCATTGGGGACAGTTCCCAACAAAGGATATTGCACGAAAATCCTATCATTTTAGAACAACCGGTTTAGGATTAACCAATCTTGGTGCCCTCTTTATGTTAATGGCTAAACCCTACGACTCTACGGAATCAAGAAATATTGCAGCTTCATTAATGAGTATATTAACAGGGTATTCCTATTACATTTCTTCTTTATTTGCAAAACAAGTAGGTCCGTTTACTTACTTTGATATCAATAAAGAATCTATGTTAAGGGTTATCGGCAATCATGCAAAAGCTGCTAACTTTGAGGATTTTGAGAAAGATTTTGAAGGTCTGAATTATACTCCAATCGTAATAGACCATAAGCTTCTTATGAACGAAGGCTATAGAAATCTATCGGACTGTTTAAAAAAGGTATGGGAAAAAACAATAGAAAGCGGAAAGACCAATGGCTTTAGAAATGCCCAGGTTTCTGTACTTGCTCCAACGGGTACTATTGCCTTTGCAATGGATTGTGCAACGACTTCCTCTGAACCCTTCTTTAGTCATGTTGCCTATAAAAAGCTTGTTGGGGGAGGAAGTATGGAAATAATCAATCCGATCATCCCCATAACCTTGAAAAAATTAGGATATACAAAGGAACAAATTGATGACATTGTAAATTATGTATTGCGCAAAGAAAACAAAAACGGTTTTGACATGATCGTTGACGGTAAAATTGAAGGGGCACCTCACCTTAAAGAAGAACATTATCCTATATTTGATACGGCAAACCGCTGTGGTACAGGTAAAAGATTTATAGCCCCTGAAGGTCATGTTAAGATGATGGGAGCATTAACCCCTCATATTTCAGGAGCCATCAGTAAAACTGTAAATTTACCTAATGATGCTACTATAGAAGATATAAAAGATATTTACCTATTATCTTGGAAGCTGGGAGTTAAGGCTATTGCTCTTTATAGGGACGGCTGCAAAGCTTCACAGCCTCTTAATACAACGATAGATAACGAAAAAGAAACAAAGATAGAAGATTTAACATATCAAGAACTCTTAGAGTATGCAAAGAACAAACAATTTGATTATAAACCAATTAGAATTAAACCTACCGGCATTCGCAACGCCCATGTACATGAAGCTGAAATAGGCGGCTTAAAGCTATATATTACCACTTCTTTTTATGAAGACGGAAGGCTTGGGGAATTATACGTGGCTGCCGGACGACAGGGTTCTCTTGTTAAAGGGTTGCTGGACAGTTTATCAACCACTATTTCAGAAATGCTTCAGTATGGCGTACCTGCTAAGGATATTGCTAAAATGTATCGTGGTCAAAAATATGAGCCAAGCGGTTTTGTAGGCCGTCATCCTTATATAAAAAGTGCTGATTCGATTTCTGATTTAATCAGTAAAATTATCGAAATTGAGTTAGGGGACTATTCCCACTGTCAAATAAAACCTGAGGAAACGACCACTATACTAAATACTGCTCCTCATGCAGCTCCCCAAACAACCAATAAGAATAACAGTGAGATTATCTACGGAGAAGTCTGTGCGAACTGTAAAAGCACAAAATTGGTTAAAAACGGAACCTGCAAAGTATGTTTGGACTGCGGCACTACAACCGGTTGCAGCTAAAAAATCATATTATGGAATTAAAAAGGATTACCAACAAACGGTAATCCTTTTTTAGTACATAGTTACTCTACGGAAGGATATTCAAAGCTTTTGGGTTCTTCAAAAGGATCTTGAAGATCTGCGTCCAATATACTGTCTCTAGTGGTATCTACATAACTTGGAGGCACCTTGCCGCTTAGAACTTTATCCACTAAAATAACTTTTCTTGTTACCCTTATTTGATCAGATGCCAGGGGGACAACAACCTGAACCATTGTATCCACATTTAACCATACCGTATGATTGATTTGGTTAATGCCCGTTGAACGAAATTCCTTATCATAATTGATCGTGGCTGCACCGGTCGGAAGCACTTTAATGTTTAATTTAGGCCCAATATTGGCAAAAATTCTACTATCGGATAAACTGCCTAAGGGAACGGTTAAAGTAGTTGTCGGAATACTTTCTAATTCTTTAGAAATTCCTACCACTATATCCGCACATAATTCATTAATCATTGGCGTATTAATTGTCCAGGATACTATGTTTCCACTTTCATCATAATCATATATGACCAGATCTTGCGCAGTTATATTTTTTTCTTTAAAAGCATTATTAATTGCTCGGCTAATCGCTTCAGTAGCTATAGCATTTGCTTTAATGTGCGCCATTGTCATAACCATAGGCATAATTTGCTGGTCTAACCTTACATAGATTAATGCACACAATACACATATAATGAGCGTAATTAATAGAAGTTTAATTTTTAGAAGAGATATCTTTCTTATTTTTTTTGGTTTCTTACCCCTTAGGCTTTTTCTCATCATATCCCCCCTTATATATACTCTATGCAGAGTTTTGTAAAAGGTGCAAAAAATAAATACTATATTTTCTCTTTTGTTACTATACTTTATCTGCTATAATAGTTAAGAATAAATTTACTCCATTCATACTCATGATGCAGGCGTACATAAATGTTTACTGTGTCTTAATAAGGAGGCTTAAATATGAACTTTTCAAAAGAATCCAATGATAAAAAGAAAAGTGCCATTAATTCTAAGAATAAAAAAGTCAAGAAACGTCTTAGCATTATTATATTTCGCATCATCTTTATAATTTTGATATTTGGGGCATTTGCTGCTGTCGGAGGAGGATTAGGAGTATTTCTTGGGATTGTCAATACAGCACCGGATATAAAAGACATTAAACTGACACCAAAAAGGTATACTTCTATCATTTATGATTTAAACGGGAATGAAATTGATCGTCTACATGGGGATGAAAACAGAATTTATGCTGAATTAGATAAAATCCCTAAACATTTACAGCATGCATTTATAGCTATAGAAGACGAACGTTTCTATACCCACAATGGAGTAGATTTCAAAGGTATGGTAAGAGCATTGGTAGTTAATATTAAAGAACGTTCTTTTAGTGAAGGTGCCAGTACCATTACCCAACAGCTCATTAAAAACAGAGTTCTAACAACAGAAAAAAAGATCGAAAGAAAACTTCAAGAGCAATATTTAGCAGTACAGCTTGAAAAAATCTATGATAAAGACCAAATCCTGGAATGGTATCTCAACGAAATCGGATTAGGCCATGGATTAAACGGAGTACAAGCTGCCGCCAATAGATATTTTAATAAAGACGTATCTGAATTAACCTTAGCGGAAAGTGCGGTTATTGCAGCAATTACACAAAATCCTTCACGATATAGTCCAATTAGTTTTCCGGAAAATAATCGTGACAGACAGAAAATCGTTTTAAAGAAAATGCTTGAACAGGAATATATTACTCAGAGTGAGTATGATGAAGCCATTAATGAAGATGTATATTCCAAAGTTCAGGAAACCAGTCAGCAATATGTAGAAGACTCTAAACATTCATATTATGTTGACCAAATTATTGAAGATGTCATTAATGACTTACAGGTTAAAAAAGGCTATACAGCCACTGAAGCCAGCAATATGCTTTACAGCGGCGGACTAAGTATTTATACCCCTTTTAATCAAAAAATGCAGAATATCGTAGATGAATATTATGCAAAGGATGAATTATATCCTCCTCAATCATTTGAATTAAAAGTTGTTTATAATGTATCCATAGAAAAATCCGACGGTTCTGTAAAACACCTTGGAGGAGAAGGTATCATTGCCAATAAGGATGGCATTGAAGCTTTTAAAGAACAAAAATTAAAAGACTGGGAAATATCTGAAAGCGATAAAATCATAAAAGAACAGGTATACACTGTTCCTCAACCCCAATCCGCAATGGTAATCATGGATTATCATAATGGTCATGTATTAGCCATTTCCGGTGGACGAGGAGAAAAAATAGGTAACCTGATGTTTAATCGTGCAACCCACGCAAAACGTCAGCCCGGTTCGGCATTTAAGGTCCTGGCGGCCTATGCTCCTGCCCTGGATACCGGAAAAGCAACCCCAGCAACTGTGATCGACGATGTCCCTTTACAAGTAAAGGATGGTTCATCCAAAAAATTTATTAACAACTGGACAGGACGATATGAAGGTCTTAGTACAGTACGAGAAGGTATCTATAATTCAATGAACATACTGGCAGTTAAAACCTTGCTGGATACCGGTATAAATACCAGTTTCGATTACCTTCAGCATTTTGGATTTACGACTCTTGTAGATAATGAAGAACGAAACGGCAGAATATATACGGATAAAAACCCCGTACTTGCCCTTGGAGGAATTACGGATGGTGTTACTCCTCTGGAACTAACGGCAGCCTATGGTGCTATCGCGAATAAAGGGGTATATAACGAACCAGTATTCTATACTAAAATATTAGATCATGACGGAAATCTTCTCATAGACAATACGCCTCAACAGCGCAGAGTATTAAAAGAAACTACGGCTTTCCTTCTTACAAATATGATGGAAGATGTAATAACCAGAGGAACCGGAGGTCTTGCTCGTTTCAAAAAAATCAATATGCCTATTGCAGGAAAAACCGGAACCACTTCCGATGATAAAGACCTTGTTTTTGCGGGATATACTCCTTACTATGTAGCAGGAATCTGGTTAGGTCATGATACGCCGAAGAAACTTCGTTATGATAAGAGCTATCATAATTTGCTCTGGTCTGCTATCATGGAAGAAATCCACAAAGAACTGCCTACTAAAAAGTTTGAAGTACCAAACGGAATCGTACAGGCAAGAATATGTACCGAATCAGGCAAACTGGCTACATCCACTTGCGAACATGATCCGAGGGGATCTACTGCAAAATATGAGTATTTTGAGCAAGGAACACAGCCTAAAGATTACTGTGACGTTCATAAGGTAGAAAAAATTTGTATTGTATCTGGTCAGCTTGCAAATGAATACTGTCCTGAAGACACCATTAAAGAAAAAGTATTTATCGTAAGACCAGTGCCTTATGTTCCTGCAAGCAAGAATGGCCCATTTCCAAAGGATGCTCAATATGAACTTCCTGTTTCTAAGGAAAATGCTTCTTGTAATATGCACGGGCCTAATGCAAATACAAATATTGATCCAAATAATCCTGATGGATTTACAATTCCGGAAGCAGACGGCAGTGGAAATATAATCACGCCTGGTAATAACGGAAACTCTAATAATAACGGAAATACTGGCAATAACGGAAATCCTGGAAACAACAACTCCCAGAATCCTTTTACACCGCCAGATTCACATACGCCAGATTCCAGTATCACAGATACTCCAAATAGTATGGATGATTTTTATATTCCATTACCTTAAAAAAAGAGTAGCCCTCATTAATTAATATGAGGGTTACTCTTTTGCTTTTGGATTAAAAATGAGCGCTGATAAATAGGCAAAGACAATCGCCGCCGTGATTCCCGCCGCAGTTGCCTTTAATCCTCCCATAAATGCACCTCTTAAACCTACCTTCTCTACCTCTTCGATTGCCCCTTTTGCCAAGGCATATCCAAAACCGGGCAAAGGAACCGTAGCGCCTGCTCCGGCAAATTTTACTATGGGTTCATATAATCCCATGCCATGCAGAGCTGCTCCCAAAGTAACAAATAAGACTAAAATTCTGCCGGACATTAACTTTGTTCTATCTATTAATATCTGCCCTATGGCACATATAATTCCGCCTACTATAAATGCTTTTATATAATCCATATAAACCCTCCTATGCCCATTTATTATCTATTGCCACTGCATGAGCGATACCAGGAATCGATTCTCCCTGCTGTGTACTTCCCGGACTCATGAGTGCACCAGTGGGAATAAATAGTATGCGGTTCCATTTATTATTCTGCATTTCTTTATACAAGTATCCTGCAAATGTTACGGCAGAACATCCGCAGCCGCTTCCTCCGGCATGGGTATCCTGAGTAACAGGATCAAATATTTCAATTCCACAGTCAGAAAAGATATTTTCGATATCGTAGTTGCTTTTTCTAACCAATTCAAGTGCTAGTTCTTTTCCAACGGAACCTAGGTCCCCTGTAATAATCAAGTCATAATCCTTAGGGGTACGACCGGTATCTTTAAAATGAGCTACTATAGTATCTGCAGCTGCTGGTGCCATGGCCGCTCCCATATTCATCGGGTCTTTGATTCCTAAATCCACGATTTTACCTGTTGTAACATGGGTAATATATGGTCCTGACCCGTTCTTTGCAAGAACTACTGCACCGCTTCCTGTTACGGTCCAGGAAGCTGTAAGGGGTCTTTGGGTTCCTAATTCCAGTGGAAATCTGAACTGTTTTTCAGAACTGCAAAAATGACTGGATGCTTCCGCAACAATATAATCCGCAAATCCCCCATCAATTGCCATGGCTCCTAATGACATAGATTCTGACATGGTTGAACAGGCTCCAAAAAGCCCGAAAAACGGAATATTAAAGCCCCTAATACCAAAAGTACTGGCTGTTAACTGATTTAGTAAGTCCCCTGCAAATATATAATTAATATCCTCCGGAGTTAAATTAGCCTTCTGGATTACTCTTTCAATTGTTTTCTTAACAATTTTACTTTCAGCCTTTTCCCAGCTATTTTCACCCCATAACGGGTCTTGGAGTACCACATCAAAATAGCTTGCCAAAGGACCTTTCCCTTCTTTTGGTCCTACTGTTGAAGCAGTTGCAATAATACTGGGAGGCGAATCGAATTGAATCGTTTGTTTTCCTATACGTTTTGACATAATTCCACCTTCCTATATAAAATAATGTATAATTCCGACGATCACCGATGCTATGACACCATATACAATAACAGGGCCTGCAATCGTAAACATTCTGGCACCTACCCCAAACACATATCCTTCTTTTTTAAACTCAATTGCAGGGGATACCATAGCATTGGCAAATCCGGTAATAGGTACAATGGAACCTGCTCCGGCATATTTTCCTATAGAATCGTAAATATCCAGTCCTGTTAAAAGAATTCCTAAAAAAACAAGAGTAATCGTTGTCAGAATCCCTGCTTCATCTTGACTATATCCGAAGCTTTTAATGATATTTGTAATGATTTGTCCAATGGTACAAATGACTCCGCCAACCCAAAATGCTCTGGCACAATCTCTTACGGTATTTGATTTAGGAGATACTTTCTCGACCATCTGTGCATATTCTTTTTTCATATCTTGCATTTGATCCATACATCGTCCTCACTTTCTTAATGATTATTTGTATTGAATAAATCCCGGAAGTATCCAGTATATCAAAGCGCCTATTGCTTTTCCTATGGCAACACTAATAAGAAAAAAACCGATGCCTTTCTTAATAATCAGCCTTCTAGCCATAATAGGTATAACATCCAGTATCTCGGCTAACGACACGGCTAAACATCCTACAAAAATGCCAAAGGAAAATCCTATAATGCCTGACCCAATTTTTCCGATGGGAATCTTCATATCCCAAATCATCGTGATGCTTCCAAAAATACCACCTAAGATAATAATGTTCTCATATAAAATCACGTACTTGCTTGTTTTGGTTTTTTGCATGAGTCTTGGAATAATACCTATAATTGCAATAAACGCAAATACCCCGCCGGCTATAACCACTCCACCGCTAAACCCAACTAAGACAGACAATAATCTACCCCAAAACATTATTTATTTCTCCTTTTCTCTTCTATGATACTGTCAATGATGCAGTCTTCTACACTGTCTTCGTAACTGTCCATTTCAACCTCAATAGGCGTGGGGTCATCGGTGATTTTCTTAGAAGAAAAATGGTTAAAAAAAACGATAATGCCTACAGCAATACCGATTGAATAAGGTACTTGTATCCAATAAGGTTTATCGGTTTGAATCCCTGTAAACATTTCATACAGTTGTCTCAATACATCCGGGAGCGCCGCGTCTGTATGAAAAGTCATTATAGCAATGCCTCCGCCGGCAAATAATATACAGGAAACACTAAGTACTTTTAAAAAAGTTAAAATAGGACTTTCTTTATGTTCATTAGGAGAATATTCAATAATGCTATAGGTTTCTCCAACATTATCAACATCAACATCTGGATACTTTTCATGAATTGCTTTGATAATATCTATAATAGAAATCATAAAATTTTTTTTCTTATTTTCTTGTATCTCCAGTAGTTGAATTTTTTCAATGGAATCTCCGATATTTTTGGGAGCAGCGATTTCCGCAATGTCTTTAATAATTATCTTTTTTTTATTATAGATGGTTGTTTTTTTATACGGCTTGATATACACAGTCATATGGCGAGCCTCCATAATCGCTTTGTATGTTATTCACATATACTCCCTTTGAAGGAACAGGTTGATTTGAAAAGGACGTATAAAACCACACCGCTAGTGCTCCTACCATCAAGACTAGCAAGAGAATTAATATTCCTCCCCACGTTTTTTTCCTGACCATTTTCTTTCACCTTCCTTCTTTAATTCATTCTTTATTTTTTGATATTTTTAGAAAACATATTCTAACAAGAAATACCATAAAAAAATTGCTATCAAATTTTGATAGCAATTTTTTATGGTATTATTCATTATTTTCAGAAATTTTTGTTCCGCAGCTGCTGCAGAAAAGATCTCCATCTTTAACAGGATTATTGCACTTTGGACATTGGTCTAGGAATTTAGGCTTTGCAGGAAAAGCATATCCGCAGCCACTGCAGAATTTAGAGTCTATGGGGAGGTTTTTACCACAGTTACTGCATATGATAGTATTCAAACTTTCAATTTCCTTGGAACTGGAAACCTGTTGGGTTGTAGGCTGTAAAGTCTTTGGTGTTTTTTTCCGACGTACAGCCAGTAAGGTAATAACTACTATCAAAATGATCAGTATAACACCAATTCCAACGAATACAAAAATAAGAAATTCTCCTGCCTGATCATCCTTTACTTCTGCCTCGGTTGACAGAGCCGTCTCCATTTGAGCTTGCTGGTCTGCCAGAGTACGACATTCTGCAAGCAGCTCTGATACTACAGGATATCCTGGATTTGTTTCATTTAAGCCTCGTAAAATCTCCAGGGCTTCATTATATCTTTCATTCTTAAATAGATTTATGGCTTCTTTATAATGGGACGTAAACTGACTCTCTGTAGGCGTTACATTTATCTCATTTAAGAATTGAAGAGCAATACTAATCGGTATGGCAAAATTCATTCCGGCAACTTGACTTCCACTATTCGGATCAAGCATACCAAAGGTATTAATACCTATGACTTCTCCTCTTTCGTTAAACAATGGCCCTCCAGAATTTCCCCCATGGATTGCTGCATCCGTCTGAAGAATATTCCATCCTCCTGCCATTTCCTTTCGGGCGCTGATAATTCCGCTGGTTAGAGTGGGTTCCTGAATTGCCTGGGAAACATTAAGGGCTTCATCCAAAGTAGCAACTGCAGGATATCCCATAGCATATACTTTGTCACCGGTTCGAAGTTTTGAATCATCCCCTAAAGTAACCGTAGGAAGATTCGTTTTATCCAGCTTTAGAATCGCTACGTCTTTACCGGGAATCGGCTCTCCCATTTTTCTAAGATCCAGTCCTACTCCCTTAGCGCTGACATCACTTCCCGGCGTCACATTGCCCAAGAAGCATTGATATCTTGTTTGAAGATTATTAATTGCGATATTTTGGGCCAATATATTGTAAAAGGTGTTCATAAGTCCATCAATTTCTTCTTGACTCATTTCATAGCCAAGAGTTCTCATTTCCGCCGCAAAGCTGTTTGTTCCTTCGATCGCATAGTTTTGGAGAGCAGTCATAACGAAATTCAAATATAATTGTTCTTCATCGGTATTCACTACATGGGCATTGGTTACTAAGTATCCGTCCGGTGTAACGATAAATCCAGTACCTACTGCAGCCGTACTTGCCTGTTCCGTATAAATATTACCTGTATTAAAGGTATAATATGGCAAACTTTCAATCATCATCTGCACCATCGCCGAATACATCGCTTGTTCGGTATTTGGAATAGTACCACTTTCAATTAAGTAATAAACCTCATTAATCATATCTTGCTCAAATTGGCTGTCAATCGAAAATTCATATAAAGTTAGGTCTGCTGTCCAAACCGTCTGAACCAAGACTACTCCGGTTTTATTGATCATGGCCAAAGTTCTAGTGTCTAGTGAGTTGTCTGTAAGACTATTCTCTGCATATAAATTCTGTACCATAGTAAATGTAAAGAATAGCATTACAAGCAAAATCCTAAATCCTTTGTGAAGAGTAACCCTTCCCATAAACGCCCCCCTAATTTACAGGGTCCAACCCTATAAAATAATACTTAGGTTATTATATTCCATAAATTTCAAAATGTGTTTCATAATTTAAAATAATTCTAAGGTTAAAATAAATAATATTAAGCATTAAGGAGATATAATATGGAAAACAATCCTAAAAATACTCGAGTTGTAATCGGAATGTCCGGAGGAGTAGATTCTTCCGTGGCAGCCTTACTGTTAAAAGAACAAGGCTATGAGGTTATCGGGGTATTTATGAAAAACTGGGATGAATCCGATGAATTAGGTTTTTGTACTTCGGCAGAAGACTATGAGGACGTTAGAAGAGTCTGCGACCAAATTCAAATTCCTTATTATACAGTAAACTTCGAAAAAGAATATTGGGATAGAGTATTTACCTATTTTCTAGATGAATATAAAAAAGGAAGGACTCCTAACCCCGATGTATTATGCAATAAAGAAATAAAATTCAAAGCATTTCTTGAACATGCTTTAAAATTAGGAGCGGATTACATCGCAACAGGACATTATGCAAGAGTTGACTTTCATGATGGGGAATACCGACTCCTAAGAGGGGTAGACAATAATAAGGACCAAACTTATTTTCTAAATCAACTGAATCAATATCAGCTTTCCAAAGCGATGTTTCCTGTAGGGCATTTAACAAAGCCTGAACTGAGAAAAATTGCTGAAGATGCCAAGTTGCATACTGCAAAAAAGAAAGACAGTACTGGAATTTGTTTTATCGGAGAAAGGAATTTTAAAGAGTTCTTAAGTAATTTTTTACCTGCAAAACCGGGAGATATTTATTCCTTAGATGGAAAATTAGTGGGAAAACACGACGGATTAATGTACTACACCCTGGGGCAAAGGAGAGGCTTAGGCATCGGTGGTTCGGGTACTGGTGAGCCTTGGTTTGTAGTAGATAAAGATTTGGAGAAAAACATCCTATACGTTGTTCAAGGTGAAAATCATCCCAGCCTTTATTCTTACGGATTAATCGCCACAGATGTAAATTGGATCAGTCAAAAGGAAATGCCCTCTGTGCTTACTTGTACGGCAAAATTTAGATACCGTCAGCCAGATCAGGAGGTTATAGTCCACCTGCTTAATAACAATACCTGTAGAGTAGTCTTTAACAAGCCTCAAAGAGCTATTACCCCCGGGCAAGCTGTTGTTTTTTATAATGGTGAGGTTTGTCTAGGTGGAGGAACAATAGATAAAGTCATAAAAAAAAGAAATGCCCTCTAACCGAACATTTCTTTCATCGACTTTAATATTTTCTTTTCAATTCTTGAAACTTGTACTTGGGAAATGCCTATGACATCTGCAATTTCAGTTTGGGTTTTGTCATTAAAATATCTCATGGTTATGATTTGTTTTTCTTTTGGATTTAATTTCTCAATCACTTGTTCCAAGGCGATTTTATCAATCATATTGTTTTCATAATTAGAATCCAAATCCAATTTATCAATTAATCTAATAGGGTTACCATCCCCTTCATAAATAACCGATTGAAGAGACTCAACATCACTATTGGCTTCTAAGGCCATAACCAATTCTTCTACTTCTATATCCATTTCATCTGCTAATTCCTGAATGGTAGGTTCTCTCTCATTTTGCTTTGTGAGAGCCTCTTTTAACATTTTCGCCTTTTGCCCTATTTCTTTGAGGGATCTGCTGACTTTAATCATTCCGTCGTCCCTCATAAATCTTTTTATTTCTCCCATAATCATTGGGACGGCATAGGTTGAAAATTTAACATCATAATTCAGATCGAACTTATCGATACTTTTTATTAGTCCTATGCTCCCAATTTGAAATAAATCTTCGATATCATAGCCTCGATTCTTAAAACGTTTGACTATACTCCATACCAATCCTATATTTTCTTCTACAAGTATATCTCTGGCAGCTGTATCTCCTGATTGTGCACTCCTGATTAATTCCAATGTTCTATCCATCTGCCCACCTCTTTTGGCTAATCCAAGCTACGCAGTTTTTTTCTCATTCGAACAACTGTCCCTTTGCCTTTTTCAGATTCTACCTCTACTTCATCCATAAATGTTTCCATCATAGTAAACCCCATTCCTGAGCGTTCCAACTCCGGCTTGGAAGTGTATAATGGTTCCCTTGCTTGATTAATATCCTCAATGCCTACCCCCTCGTCAGTAATGGTGATATCAACTATATTGTCAGCAATATTGCAGCTTACAGTGATAATCCCTTCTTGATTTTCGTATCCGTGAATGACCGCATTCGTAACAGCCTCTGAAACGGCAGTTTTAATATCCGATATTTCTTCTACTGTGGGATCTAGTTGAGAGACAAAAGCCGCTACTGCAACCCGTGCAAAAGCTTCATTTTGTGATTTGCTAACAAATGATACTTTCATCGAATTTTGATATTGCATGATTATTCCCCCTATTGCAGACTTGATACTGCTTCGTCTAAGCTGTGATAGTGATTAATGATTTTGTACAAACCTGAAAGTTGAAAGATTCTATCAATCTGAGGATGTACATTAAAAATACCTACTTTTCCTCCCCGTTCCTTGACATTCTTATATCTTCCCATGATTACTCCTATACCTGAGCTGTCCATAAATTGAATGTCAGAAAAATCAAAGATAATATTTTTTGCGTTCTGTCTTTGAAATTCCCTGTCTAATTTTTCTCTTATATTCTCAGAAGTATGATGATCAATTTCTCCTGAAATCCTTACAATAAGGCTTCCTTTCTTCATTGAATACTTAATATCCATTACTTTTCCCCTTTCTCTTGCGTTTTCCTTATGTAAAAGTGAGCATACTAATACGACTTACTGAATATATTCTCCATAAATTGGATAATACCTTTTAAAATAAAAAAATAATACCAAATTTTATTGGTATTATCTAATTATTGTAAACTATTGAGTCTCTTTTTGGAATTAGCAGCTCCATCCGTTCCCTTATATTGATCTATGGCTTGCTGATAGAATTCCTTTGCTTTTTCTATATTTTTTTCTGTTTCATAAATTCGTCCCAGATAATACAAAGCATTATCTGAATAATATTGGTCCTTTACATAAAGGAAAGATTTTTCGAAATTAAGCTTGGCGTTAGTATAATCTCCTTTGGAGTAGTTGTTTAACCCAGTATTATAATGATATCTGCCAGCATCTTTAAACACCTTATCGGCTAATGTATTATAAGCAGTTTTACTTGCTTCCGGAATATTATCTGCATCGATAGACATTAGAAGAGATGCTGCTTCAGCAACATTGTTGTTTTTATATAAATTCTCTGCCTGGGTGATCTTTTGAGCTTCTTCTATGGCATTCTGCTTTTGTTGAAGTTCTTCATTGGTTTCCGCCATTTTTGCTATTTCTTCTTCTAATGAAGTAATGGTTTCCTGGCTTTCTCTGGTAACTTTCGCCAGTTCGCCTTCCAGTCTTTGATTTTCAGTATTCAAATCGGCAATTTGTTTATTAAGATGATTGGTTTTATCCGGTATGACTAAAATGAATAAAAGAGCCGCTGTACAAATTGCACCTACAATAAATCCTACTATTTGTCCCAATGGAGAAAAATAAGTATTGGCAGTTCGTTTTTGTTCATGTTTGCCTACGGTTCTGGCTCTCTCAGTCGCCTGCGGTCTTAAAGTTGATTTTAGCTCCTTTTGGTATCTTATGGCCTTTGGATTGCTAATATCAATTTCTAAGACTTTTTCTATGTAAGAAAGTGCTTTGGATTTATCTTTTTGAGCAATATAGCATAAGGCCAAAAGGCAGTAAGCTTCAACAAAATTAGGGCTTTGCTGAATGGCTTTCTTAAGCTGAATAATAGCCAAGTCTTCGCTTCTTTGTCGAATATATTCGATGGCTTGATTGTACATTCTGATAGAATCATTATACATTTCTAATTTTCTAGGATTCGCTTGAATTTGATTAATATAGTCATTGGCAATATTATCTTCTTTCTTAAAATGCGTACTAATGACCCATTCCGTCAATGCCTGCCCGACCTGACCCATTTCGAAATAAACCAATCCCAGCAGATTTCTCGCATCCACATTAGATTTATCAAATTCAACCGCTTTGGTTAAAGAATCTATGGCATCGGTCAGTTCTCTGTTATGGGCTTGTTCCAGTCCCTTATTATATAATCCGATGGAAATACTTTTTATTTTTCTATATAAATCGATGTCAAAGTCACATATAGGACATCGATGAGCTTGTTTAATTTCATTTTTGCACGCTGGACAATTCACATCAATCTACTCCTTACTTTTTGGCTTAGATTCGATAGTTTTGGTAATATGGGTTAATAAATCTAATACATCTTTGATTTCATTGGATTGAAGGGCTTCTTCGATCCTATCTACTTCCAATATGGGTTTAAATTTATTTAATTCTTCTTTAAAATCAAGCATACCTTTAACTCCTTTCATTTAAAACAGTTTTGATTTCTCCAATCAAGTATAATGATCCGGCACAGCATAATACATCTTTATCATCCGTTAACTGAAGAGCTAATTCGTAAGCCTGTACTATATCGGCATTCTTATAAATAGATTTAGAATACCTTCTTGCTGTTATCTCCAATTCATCTATCAAAAGTTTTCTAGGACTATTCGGTTCAGTAAGTACAACTCTTTCCGCATAAGGCAGCAATAGCTTTAACATATTCTCATACGGCTTATCTTTTAGTACGCCGATGAGCAAAGTGATATCCTTATCGGGGAAGTACTGTTCAAAGGCTTTAGCCAATGCCAAGGCTCCTTCTTCATTATGAGCGCCGTCAAGAATAACGAGAGGATTTTTCCCTAAAATCTCTAAGCGTCCCGGCCAGTAACATTCCTTCAACCCGATTCTAACATTTTCCTCGGAAATTTCAATACCCTTATTTCTTAGTACTTCAATAATCAAAAGCACAAGAGCTGTATTATATATTTGATGTTCTCCAATAAGGGAATTTTTTAAATCTTTATAAGAATAAAAATTGGTGTCTATTGAAAAAGTTATGCCGTCAATATCGTGTTCCACATTATAGATATTCATATCCGAAACATAATATAACGGAGCGTCTAAACTTTCACAAACACTTTTAATAATATTATACACCTTATTATTTGGAAAATACAATACAGCACTGCAATTTTTCTTTATAATTCCCGCTTTTTCGTATGCAATCGACTCAATACTATCCCCTAAGACATCCATATGATCCATACTAATAGAGGTTATCACCGATACCAATGGACTTTCTATAACATTCGTCGCATCATATCTTCCGCCTAAACCTACCTCCAAAACGACATAGTCTACCGACTTCTCTGAAAAGTACAATAATGCCATGGCTGTTATGCACTCAAAAACTGTAGGATGATCTTCATTGTCTTCTACACATTCCTGACAAGCCTTTATGATTTTTTCCCCTATGGATGCAAATTCATCGTCAGTAATTTCTTTATTATTAATTTTCATTCTTTCGTTATAGCTTTCTAAATGAGGGGATGTGTATATACCTACATCATACCCAGATTGTGTTAAAATATAACTCATCATCGTACATACAGAACCTTTTCCATTGGTTCCTGCAACATGAATGACTTTAAGATTTTTCTCAGGATTTCCTAATCGCTTTAATAAATTTTGGACTCTAGTAAGTCCTGGTCTTGATCCAAACCGTTCTATAGAATTCATATAATTAATTACTTCATTGTAATTCAAATGATTACCTCCTTATGAATGTATACCTTTTCTAGATTTTTAAAAAAACAAGACCCCCTAAGGAGTCTTAGTATAAATTATTTCTTAGACAAAGCTTCAAGTCTTTCTTGAACCTGTTCAAGCATTGTCTTGTACTTCACTTGTTTTTCTTTTTCCTCTTCTATAACCTTTTGAGGTGCTTTTTCCACAAAGCCTTTATTGCTTAATTTCTTTTCTACACGTTCTACTTCTTTTATAAGTTTTTCCTTTTCTTTTTGAAGACGTTCTATTTCTTTTGCAATATCTACTAATTCAGCAAAAGGAATAAAAATAGTCGCTCCAGGAATAATCGTTGATACAGCATCGTCATCTATTCCTGTTTTATCTTTTTGAACCAATATTTCATTTCCATAAGCAAGGGTCGCAAAGAATACCTTTCCTCTTTCAAAAATATCCAGAATCTTATCATCTTCAGAAACTACAACAATCTTTGCTTTCTTTGAAGGAGGAACATTCATTTCCGCCCTTAGATTTCTAATATTTCTAATCGCTTGTTTCATTAATTCTATCTCATCTTCTTCAACAGAGAAATCCCATTCTTCTTTAAATTCAGGCCATGCAGAAAGCATGATGGTTTCTTCTTCTTTTTGGATATTGATAAATATTTCCTCGGTAATAAAAGGCATATATGGATGAAGCAGTTTAAGGGCATTAATGAGTACTGTTTTTAGAGTCCAAAGGGCTGCTTTTCTGGTGCTATCCTCTTTATTATACAGACGAGGCTTAACCATCTCAATATACCAATCGCAGAATTCTTCCCAGAAGAAATCATACAATTTAGAAACAGCTATTCCCAGTTCATATTTATCCATGTTTTCAGTAACTTCTTTTGCCAAGGTATTTACTTTAGAAAGGATCCATTTGTCTGCTGCAGTTAAGTCTTCAAGTTTAACTTGAACTTCTTCTTCACCTTCTAAATTCATCAAAATGAACCTTGTAGCATTCCAAATCTTGTTTCCAAAGTTTCTACTTGCTTCAACTCTTTCGTAGTAAAAACGCATATCGTTTCCGGGAGCATTTCCGGTTACCAGAGTTAAACGAAGAGCATCTGCACCATATTTCTCTATGATTTCCAAAGGATCTACACCATTACCTAAGGACTTACTCATCTTTCTTCCCTGAGAATCTCTTACAAGTCCATGGATCAGAACGTCTTTAAATGGTACTTCTCCCATTTGTTCTAATCCTGAGAATACCATCCTTACAACCCAGAAGAAAATAATATCGTATCCTGTAACTAAAACGTTGGTTGGATAGAAATAATCCAGTTCTTCTGTTTTATCCGGCCATCCAAGTGTTGAGAAAGGCCAAAGGGCAGAACTAAACCATGTATCTAAGGTGTCTTCATCTTGTTTGAAGGAAGTGTGCCCACATTTAGAACAAGCTTTAGGCATTTCCCTTGCTACTTCAATATGTCCGCATTGATCACAGTAGTATGCAGGAATTCTATGTCCCCACCATAACTGTCTTGAAATACACCAGTCTCTAATGTTTTCCAGCCAGTGAAGGTATACTTTACCAAAGCGTTCTGGAACAAATCTTAACTTTCCATTTTTTAACACTTCAATTGCAGGTTTTGCCAATTCATCCATTTTAACAAACCACTGCATTTTAATCATAGGTTCGATGACTGTATTACAGCGATCATGAAGACCTACATTATGCACATGGTCTTCAATCTTTACTAAATATCCTTGTTCTTCTAAATCTTTTACGATTAATTTACGGGCTTCATAACGATCCATTCCTGCATATTTCCCTGCAGTTTGGTTTAAGGTTCCGTCATCATTTAAAATATTAATCTGTGGAAGATTGTGTCTTAACCCTACTTCAAAGTCGTTAGGGTCATGGGCAGGAGTAATCTTTACAACACCTGTTCCGAACTCTTTGTCTACATACTCGTCAGCTACAATAGGTATTTCCCTGTTCACAAGAGGAAGGATTACGGTCTTTCCAATAAGATCTTTGTATCTTTCATCCTCAGGATGAACAGCTACGGCAGTATCTCCTAACATGGTTTCAGGACGGGTGGTCGCAATTTGAATATAGCCTTCGCCATCTTTAATAGGATATCGAATATGCCAGAAATGTCCACCCTTTTCCTGATGCTCTACTTCGGCATCAGAAATAGTTGTCTGACATTCAGGACACCAGTTAATAATTTTAGCACCTCTATAAATCCATCCCTTTTCATAAAGACGAATAAATACTTCCAATACGGCTCTAGATAAACCTTCATCCATGGTAAAGCGTTCTCTGTCCCAGTCACAGGAACTACCTAATTTCTGAAGCTGTTTTAATATGGTTCCGCCATATTCTTCTTTCCATTCCCATGCTCTCTTTAAGAACCCTTCTCTTCCTAAGTCTTGTTTGGTCAAACCTTCTTCTGCCATCTTTTGAACAATTTTTACTTCTGTTGCAATACTCGCATGGTCTGTTCCCGGCATCCAAAGGGTATTATATCCCTGCATTCTTTTCCAGCGAATCAGAATATCCTGAAGGGTATTATCCAGCGCATGCCCCATATGCAGCTGTCCTGTAATATTTGGTGGTGGAATAACGATAGTAAATGGTTTTCTAGAACGATCTACTTCTGCGTGAAAATATTTCTTATCCAGCCAATTTTGATACAAACGATCTTCAACTATTGAAGGATCATATACCTTTTCCATACTATAAACCTCCTAAAATATGAATATGTTCAAGAATTGCAATAAAAAAATCTCATTCATCCAATAAAGGACGAAAGAGATTCCGTGGTACCACCTTTGTTTCTTTGGCATCTTATGATGCACAAAGACACTTTACGACCATAACGGGGTCAGCCGTTCGCACCTACTAAAGTTCAATACGAAAACTCCGAAGCTACCTTCCACCGTACATTGCTCAAAAAACCTTTCAGCCAAGGGTTTTTCTCTCTGGGAGTTGCAGCGGTGTACTCCTCTTCATCACAGTTTATCACATTAATAATTTTATCAGTCAGTTTGTTTAATTGTATAAAAATGTTGTTTTCTTGTCAAGGACTATTAAGCTTTTGCTTCCATGTCTTCTAAATAGTTTTGAATGATTTTTTCTATTATTTTGTTCTCTGTTTGATCTCTTTCTTTTAATTCGTTCAGCTGAGTCCATATGTCTTCCTGGTAAGTATCAAGAAAATCTAGTTTGGATTCTAAGGCTTCTTTTTCCTGCTGGAGAGCCATTAAAATCTTCTTGCGCTCTTCTACTGAGCTCCACTGCTTGATATCATCAAAGTAGTTTACATGGATACCCCGATTTTCTAAAATATCAAGAACTTCATCTTCAATCCTTGACATGGTTGAATTGATACTTCTATATCGTTTTTCATGGTGTTTATTCTTTTTATATAGCTCCCAATTGCGTTCCAACTGTTCTAAGCTGTCCACATTAAACTTTTTATATTCATACTCTAGAAAATTGGTGTAGTAAACATAGCGAATCTTGGCTTTATTAAGCAATTTTACAGCCCTTGCCTGCATTCGCCCGTTTTTTACTATTTCATATTCTACCCGTCTTCTGAAAATATAAAGCCATGTTCCCATTCCTATGGCTGCAATAGCAGTAATGACTGCCGGAATAAAGATTCTATTATTTCCATTCATAATGATAGACGCAAAAATAAGAGCAATAATCCCAAATGTAATCACTGTTCCTATGGATACTTTATGAATCATAATCTTTGCATTTTCCAGCTGTTCCCTGTTGTAAATAAGCTCTTCCTTTTCTCCTTCCAGATAATCCACGTCTCGCTTTACTCTTCTTTGTTTCTCCTCTGCCTCTTGGATTTCTTTTAAAATTTTAGGCACTTCATCTTCATATTTTTGGATGGTATTTAAAATTCTATTTTTACTGATGAGCCTACCTTTTAAGGATTCTTTCTCATCTTCTATAGCTTTATGATCAAAAAGCAACTTTCGAATTTTTCTTAGATCCTCAGCCGTAAGGAGTTTGAACCTCTCTAATTCTTTTTCTTCCTTAGTGACTTCCTGAAGCTCTTTTAATAAATTAATTTTCTGATGGGCGATATCCATTAACTCTGCGCAGAGACCATTGGCTCTTTCCTCATCGTCAGAAAAATCGTCTCTATTCAATATATTATAAAGCTCATTGGTATCATCAATTTTTTTAAAACGAGAAAATAACCCTAAAGTAATCGAGTTAAAAAATTTAGATAATGCATTATTAAACTTTTTGAATGCTTCCTTCATATTACCCCTCATTACGATCATCTAAAATTTATTTTATTATAACATACTATTGTGTATCAGCATAACAAAAATAACTCTATTATATTCAATAAAAGCATATAATAAAAAGGAATAATATGGAACGGACTTTAATAATTAATGAAATGACTAAATGATACTAAAGGCATTGTAACAAAATAATGGATAGTATGAAATATCAGGAGTGATTATATGAGTTTTCAAAACTCAAGTAACAATGATATGAGCGTTGATTTTAAAAAACTTCACCAGCTAGGCAATATAAGAAATGTATCTAACTTTGAAAAATTATTTGCTTTACTTGCCACCACCGCATTTCAAAAATTAATCACAACCAAAGCCATTAACGAAGAATTGCTTCTGGCAGCAGAAGCCGCCCTGTTAAAAGCCCAGATCCCCTTTGACGTTAGTTATTCCATAGGCTCCCAAAGATTAGCCCCCTCTGCACAATTAGTTATATATATAACTCCTATATGGAATATGACCTTTGTATTCGAATTCGGCCCGGGGGATACGAGTTATGGAGGGAAATAATATTCGAAAAGGAAATGACTCAGAAATAAGTGGGGATTTAGTTCCCCACTTATTTAGTGACCAAGTATTTATTGTTACTGTTCTACAATAGTCCGATTATAGCTCCGCACAGGAAATACAATTTTTATTCTGCAGAAATATTTCAATTCTACAGTAGTCCGATTATATCAATTTTTGTTTGTAAAAGCTTGTGTAGAACACCTACGTTTCAATTCTACAGTAGTCCGATTATATCATACATGAAAAAGTTAAAGGTAAGAGTATTATGTTAGTTTCAATTCTACAGTAGTCCGATTATATCCGGCACTCGGCGTGAGCCAACCCCCGACCGTTTGGTGTTTCAATTCTACAGTAGTCCGATTATATCAAACTATCGAGCTAGAAGTAAAGAAGAATAATGCACGTTTCAATTCTACAGTAGTCCGATTATATCCCTCATTCGAGATAAAGTTACTGACTTCACAATTGTGTTTCAATTCTACAGTAGTCCGATTATATCAAATTAACAATGAAGGATTATGTGACGATTGTGCGAGTTTCAATTCTACAGTAGTCCGATTATATCTACCATTAAAAGAAATACAGGAAATCATAGTTGAACGTTTCAATTCTACAGTAGTCCGATTATATCGCATATCTAAGAGCGTTTGACAGAATGTTAGAGGAAGTTTCAATTCTACAGTAGTCCGATTATATCGAACAGGAAGTTATTATGCTTTTGAATAGCTATAACAGTTTCAATTCTACAGTAGTCCGATTATATCTGGAGTTAGAAACATTAATTCATTGGGGTATCTTAAAGTTTCAATTCTACAGTAGTCCGATTATATCAAATAAAATGTGGGTTAGTGTCTTGTCAAATTTATAAGTTTCAATTCTACAGTAGTCCGATTATATCATGAAAGCCTTGTAGAGTTGTGTAAAGATCTTTGTAGTTTCAATTCTACAGTAGTCCGATTATATCTCAAAAAACTTGGTATAATAAGATGGATGCTGATTCGTTTCAATTCTACAGTAGTCCGATTATATCTGTCTACGGGTACAGTTTATGCACCAAAAGCAGAAGTTTCAATTCTACAGTAGTCCGATTATATCAAGAAAAAGGACCTCTTTCTACACTTCCTGAAATGCCGTTTCAATTCTACAGTAGTCCGATTATATCGAATAAAAACTAATCAGTCAAAAAAGAAAATTCAAAGTTTCAATTCTACAGTAGTCCGATTATATCGCAGATTCAGACCATGAAAGTAGTTGGATTAATGTAGTTTCAATTCTACAGTAGTCCGATTATATCCGATAGAAGGATTAGAAGAAATAGAATATAATGAAGTTTCAATTCTACAGTAGTCCGATTATATCGGTAACAAACAATTTTTCATCTTTATAAAATCCATTGTTTCAATTCTACAGTAGTCCGATTATATCCTCATATTCGTTATTCTACTAGAGGAAATCAAAAAAGTTTCAATTCTACAGTAGTCCGATTATATCTCCTCTGCAACCTTCTAATTTTACAGCGAGTCAAAGGTTTCAATTCTACAGTAGTCCGATTATATCAGGTTTCTAAGGAATTAGAAAAAAATAAAACTATCTTGTTTCAATTCTACAGTAGTCCGATTATATCTTTACAGCGAGTCAAAGTGGAGGAGTAGTAAATGTAAGTGTTTCAATTCTACAGTAGTCCGATTATATCTTGATACCGAGGATGAAGAAGTGACTCCGGAAATGGGTTTCAATTCTACAGTAGTCCGATTATATCTCCCTTTTATTTTTACTTAAAATAAAAGGGATGCCTAGTTTCAATTCTACAGTAGTCCGATTATATCATAGGAATACTATTAGGTTTATATGTACAGTTATAAGTTTCAATTCTACAGTAGTCCGATTATATCTAAACCAAAATACAGAAAGAAATTTAAAGATACTTTAGTTTCAATTCTACAGTAGTCCGATTATATCTTTGTGAAAATACGATTCAAGAAAAGCCGGAAATAAGTTTCAATTCTACAGTAGTCCGATTATATCTAGAAATAACGGAAAGATGATTTTTAACTGGTTTGAGGTTTCAATTCTACAGTAGTCCGATTATATCGGGCATTTATACGGTCTTATACAGGGCTGGATGATAGTTTCAATTCTACAGTAGTCCGATTATATCGATTATATCCTTTATCACGCAAAATTGCTTGTAATTCGTTTCAATTCTACAGTAGTCCGATTATATCTAATTACATTAGACAAGAGTAGATTGTTAAATTTTTAGTTTCAATTCTACAGTAGTCCGATTATATCAAAAACAATAACATCTTGACACTTATAATTGTCAAAGTTTCAATTCTACAGTAGTCCGATTATATCGGGTATATTCACTGTATGAATATTATTTTGAACCTGGTTTCAATTCTACAGTAGTCCGATTATATCGCAGAGTGTTAAAAATTAAATCTAGGGATTACCACAGTTTCAATTCTACAGTAGTCCGATTATATCTTTTAAAAAAGAACGAGAAAGGAATGAGACATAAGAGTTTCAATTCTACAGTAGTCCGATTATATCTGATTGTTTCCATGTTTTTCATCCTTTCAAATAAAATGTTTCAATTCTACAGTAGTCCGATTATATCATAGCAAATCGCTATCTTATTCGCGCTGTTTATTGTGTTTCAATTCTACAGTAGTCCGATTATATCTTCATTTCCTTCATCAGTATATCCAAAAATATCATCGTTTCAATTCTACAGTAGTCCGATTATATCAAGAATTTGCGACAGAGTATATATTAAAAGAAGGGAGTTTCAATTCTACAGTAGTCCGATTATATCGAACAGGGGTATTGTAGAAAATAACTTCCATGTATTAGTTTCAATTCTACAGTAGTCCGATTATATCAGTGGTATTACAAGACGTTCGCAAAGAATATATTAAGTTTCAATTCTACAGTAGTCCGATTATATCTCCAGCGCGATCCCGGTGAAATCTCTTCCTCCCGGGTTTCAATTCTACAGTAGTCCGATTATATCTGGATTACGTTCTGGAACTTGGAAATGTAAATCTCGTTTCAATTCTACAGTAGTCCGATTATATCTA
>JAAYPH010000060.1 GCA_012519955.1 Candidatus Epulonipiscium sp. | reverse complement strand
ATGATGCATATTGAGTTTTCAGACATATATTGTTAAAATTTAGAAGGGCTACACTTGAATATAATTATATAAAGCACTTTCTGTCAATTTTCTGCCAGAAGGTGTTTTTTTGTGGGGAATAAGGAATAAGCCGATGTAGATGTGAGTTTTGCGGTATTAGCAATCAAGTTCAAAACAGATTGCACCATGAAAAAGATAGGTTATAATATTAATGAAATAAATTAGCATGAGAAAAGTAACGTATAAACAGTTGACACACTATTTGGAGGTGAGTGCTTGAAGATTTTACTCGTTGAAGATGATCGAACAATTGCCAGTGGCTTAGAATACTCCTTGGACCAAGAAGGCTATCATACAGTTCTTTGCTATGATGTTACATCTGCAAAAAGGGCTTTAATGGAGAATGAATTTGATTTATGTCTCCTTGATGTATCTCTGCCCGATGGAAGTGGGTATGAATTATGTAAGATAGCAAGGGAAAAATGGGATATTCCCATTATATTTTTGACGGCTTGTGATGATGAAGTCAATGTGGTGATGGGACTTGATATGGGAGCAGATGATTATATCACAAAGCCCTTTCGTATCAGAGAACTTATTTCTCGTATCAAATCAGTGCTCAGAAGATATCAAAAGGGCATAAAATCAAAACATATTCTCGAACTGGGGGATATACGGATTAATACTCTTGATGCAAAGGTATATAAAAATGGAAAGGAAGTAAATCTTACGCCTTTAGAATATCGCCTGCTATTAACTTTTGCTAATAATGAAGGACAAATCCTGTCACGAAGTCAGCTCTTAGAAGGGATTTGGGATGTTGCCGGTGATTTTGTTAATGATAATACTTTAACTGTGTATATAAAGCGGATTCGAGAAAAGATAGAAGATGATCCTCAAAATCCAATGATTATCAAGACAATTCGTGGCCTTGGATATAAGGTGGGTGATTGATATGCTTCGCAATAGAGAAATTCAACATTTTGCAATCCTTATGTTCCTTATATTCGCTGCTGGAAGTACTTTTATTTTTATTCTAAACCCAATTGCTGGAATCATATCCGTGATAACTTTTTTACTCATTATGGGATGTAGTTTTTTCTATACGTTTAGGAGATATGAAGAAATAAAAAAGCTCTCTAATTATTTAAGGATGCTTTCCAATGGGGATCACGCATTGGATATTCGTGATAACAGGGAGGGAGAGCTTAGTATTCTTAAAAATGAAATATACAAGGTAACCCTTATGCTCTCGAAACAAGGAGAACTTCTTAAAAAGGAAAAGGAGCAATTAGCCGATGCCCTCTCTGATATTTCTCATCAGCTTAAAACTCCGCTGACCTCTATGACTGTTATGACAGATTTATTAAGTAATGACAACTTAACAAAAGAAAAAAGAATTGAATTTACTAAAAATATTGAAGCGCAGCTGGAGCGGATGGAATGGCTTTTAACTTCTTTACTGAAACTCTCTAAAATTGATGCTGGAACAGTAACCTTTAAAAAGAATAAAGTATTGGTCTCTCAGCTGATTCAGAAAGCAATCAATCCTCTCTTAATTCCAATGGAAATTAAAGAACAAAAGCTCATTGTCGAAGGTGATGAGAAGACATCTTTTACAGGAGATATGAATTGGAGCGTTGAGGCAATCATTAATATTGTAAAAAACTGTATAGAGCATACGCCTAAAGGGGGGACAATCTCTATCACATTCCATGAAAATCCTTTGTATACGGAAATTAAAATTTCAGATAATGGAATTGGTATAGAGAAGGAAGACCTCCCTTATGTTTTTAAACGATTCTATAAAGGAAAGAATGCCAGCAAAGACAGTGTAGGCATAGGTCTTGCCATGGCAAAAAGTATAATAAGCAATCAAAATGGAGATATCAATGTTACAAGTCAGAAAAATCAAGGTACTGAATTTAGCATGAAATTTTATAAAAATATAAGTGACTAAATTGTAATATTAAAGTCACTGCAAAGTCATCTAAGGCAGATATACTAAAGTCACAATAAGAATTCTGGAGGTTGTAGCATGGAAATATTAAAAGTTGAACATCTTTCTAAAATTTATGGTAGTGGCGAAACAGCAGTTAAAGCCTTAAATGACGTTTCTTTCTCAGTAGAAAAAGGAGAATTTGTTGCCATTATAGGACCGTCTGGTTCCGGGAAATCCACTTTATTACACATGCTTGGAGGTGTGGATATACCTACTGAGGGTAAAGTGTTTATAGATGGCACAGATATATACAGTTTGGATGAAACTCAGCTGGCGATTTTTAGGCGCAGACAGATTGGTCTTATCTATCAATTTTATAATCTTATCCCTGTGCTTAATGTGGAAGAAAACATCACCTTGCCTTTGCTGCTTGACGGACATCAGGTCGATTCTGAGCAGTTTCGAAATATAGTAAAAATACTTGGTCTGGAAAACAGACTCCATCATTTGCCCAATCAACTTTCCGGCGGTCAGCAGCAAAGAGTATCCATAGGAAGAGCCCTTATTAATAATCCTGCTTTGATGCTGGCAGATGAGCCCACAGGAAATCTTGACAGTAAAAATAGTCATGAGATTATTGATCTTTTAAAAATGTTCAATAAGACTTTTCAGCAAACGCTTATTATCATTACCCATGATGAACGGATTGCATTACAGGCTGATAGAATCATAGCTATAGAAGATGGGAAGATTACCAAAAACGAGGTGATTCGCCCATGAATATAGTTAATAAGTTAACTTTAAGACAACTCAAATTAAATAAAAAAAGAACCCTCGTTACCATTATAGGGTCCATTATCTCAGTAGCAATGGTTACAGCAGTAGCTACCTTAGGAATTTCATTTATGGATTTGATGAGGAGACAAAACATAGCCGATCAAGGAGAATGGCATGTTGTTTATAATAATGTGAATAAAACACAAGTGGAAGCGATTAAAAATGATGCCGAAACAAAAGATTTGATTTTAGAGAGGGTTTTAGGCTATGCCCCCATAAATAGCCAAAACTTGAACAAGCCCTATTTATTTCTTATGGAATATAACAAAGAAGGTTTTGATAAATTTCCAATAGAACTTTTGGAAGGAAGATTTCCAGAAAAAGAAGATGAAATCGTCATCTCTGAAGCCATATTATCCAATGCAAAACTTCAGTATAAGATAGGAGATGTCATTACTCTTGATATTGGAGAGAGACATTATACCAGTGAAGAAGGAGAAGAGCAAATTCTATCGCAGAACGAGCCTTTACAAAAAACTTCAGAGGGAATTCAAGAAACATTAATAAGCGATATTACAAAGACTTATACCATTGTAGGCATGATCAGTAGGCCCACTTGGGAACCTACCTGGTCTCCGGGATATACGGCATTATCTTATATGGATGAAAAAACGATAACATCTGAGAACACTGTAAATGCTGCAGTTGTTTTACAGCATGTTAATGATTCACTATTTGAATATGGAGAAGAGTTGGCAGAAAAAAATGGCATAGAGAAAGTAGAATTTAATCATTCTTTATTAAGATACTACGGAGCGATAAAAGACAATCAATTAAGGAATATGCTTTTTTATTTGTCTGCCATTATTATGATCATTATTGTGATTGGCTCTGTTTCATTAATATACAATGCTTTTGCAATTTCAGTTTCGGAACGATCGAGATATCTAGGTATGTTATCCAGTGTAGGTGCTACAAAAAAACAAAAACGAGATTCTGTATTCTTTGAAGGGACTGTGATTGGAATAATCAGTATTCCCATTGGGATTATTGTAGGCCTTGTAGGAATCGGAATTACATTCATTTGTATTAATCCGATTATCAAAGGCGCTCTGGGTGTAACTGAAAATTTCAGGTTGGTCGTATTGCCTTCTTCTATTTTAGTTGCGGTACTTATATCTGCCCTTACTATCTTTATTTCAACTTATATCCCTGCCCGAAGAGCTTCGAACATATCTGCCATAGATGCTATTCGTCAAGTAGTAGATGTAAAATTGACCAGTAAAGAGGTAAAAACATCAAGATTAACTCGAAAGATTTTTGGGATTGAGGGAGATATAGGCCTTAAGAACTTAAAAAGAAACAAAAGAAGATACCAGGCAACAGTTTTTTCGCTGATCATTAGCATGGTTTTATTTTTAGTAGTGTCCGCTTTTACAGCAGTGTTAAAGAAATCCATCGTGCTTAGTCAAGACGGAATAAACTATGATATTCAAGTGTCGATTGAAAGTGAGAATGAAGAAGAACAGGAATCTATTATTAAAAAAATAAATTTGTTGGAGCATATAACGGAGTCAACCCATATTGAGCGTTTCGAGGTACAAACTTGGGTAGAAGAAGAATATATAGCGGATTATTTAAAAGGTGAGCATGAAGACATAATGAAAAATGACAAGTACCCTTATTCTATATCTGTTAATGTATTGGATGATGAATCTTTAGAAGTTTATGCGAAAGAGGTAGGAATAAACTTTAAGCGCCTAAAAGACACAGAGAATCCTGGGGTAATCATTATTGATACAGTAAAATATAAAGACACGGAAGAAGACAAATATATTGAAACTAAAGCGATTAAAACCCGTGAGGGAGAAAAACTGGATCTAAACTATTATGATTGGGAAAATGAGAAGGAGATACCTTTAGAATCTGTAGAAATCCTTGCGCTTACAGATAAATCGCCTAGCGGTGTTTTCTCCCAAAGAATTTATTCAGGATTCAATATGATTTTATCTAAAGATGTCTATGAAAAGATTAAAAATAATGCTCCGATAATCAATAAAGATGCCTACAGCTTGCTCTATATAAAAAGTGATATGCCTCTAAAGCTTCAGGAAGACATTGAAGCTATACAAAATAATGAAAGTCAAAATAATATTTATTTGTATAATTTCTTTCTGGCCAGACAAAGAGAAGAACAAATGATTCTTTTAATGTCGGTGTTCACGTATGCGTTTATTATACTCATCACTGCCATTTGTATTGCCAATATTTTTAATACCGTATCGACCAGTATTGCACTTAGGAAAAGAGAATTTGCAATGCTCAAATCTGTTGGTATGACGCCGAAAAGTTTTAATAAAATGATTTATTATGAAAGTATTTTTTATGGTTTAAAAGCTCTGTTATACGGAATGCCCATAAGTTTTGCCGTTATGTACCTATTGCACCGAACATTGATGATAAAATTTAGTTTTGAATTTTTTATTCCATGGACCAATGTAGGTATAGCCATAGGAGCTGTGTTTATCATAGTAAGTACGGCGATGTTTTATTCCAGCAAAAAAGTAAAAAAAGAAAATATTATAGATGTGTTAAAGCAAGATATCGCTTAATACAAAGTACACTTATCCTAATCTATTTAGAGCAAAACTCTATTTGGATTAGGATTTTTTTAAGAAATTTAAATGTGCAACATATAATAATAATAAAGATTCTTGACGTGCTTACATAAAAGCTTTTATGAATGTGGAATACTTAAAGTAAAATGAT
>JAAYPH010000059.1 GCA_012519955.1 Candidatus Epulonipiscium sp. | reverse complement strand
TTCCCAGATTAAGGACTAAAGAATGTGCCAGAGAAACCATATCTCTAACCTCACAAATATCGTCTGCCATAACAGGAGAAGCTCCGATAGCTAAGGTAATATTGGCACAATCATTTGCCGTCACATAATTTGTAATATGATGTACCAAGGGCTTTATCTTTTTTACGCTCTGTAGTGCTCTTGAGATTTTATAACAAGCTTCCAATTCGAAGTCCACCTCCATGTTATGGTATAAATAAGCCCTGTTATGAGCATCGCTGGCACAGTTGCTCCAAGTATAAAGTCATATTTTATAAACTGGTAATAAATGATTATGCCAATGAGCCATACAAGAAATGCACCCCAATTGATTAGAATATTTGAGCTTACTTCTGGCTTTTTAACAATAAAATAATCTGTAATAACAACCAGTCCCGTCTTTTCTTCATTTTTAATCATTGATTAAGCCACCTTTTTTATATAATTCATAGAAATGATGTGTGGGTCCAACGCCTTGTCCAATCTCTAAAGCATGCTCTATGGCTGTCGTAATATACTTCTTTGCATTGCTTACAGCATCTTTTATACTATATCCAAGTGCTAGATTGGAGGCTATAGCAGAAGATAAGGTACATCCCGTTCCGTGGGTGTTTTTGGTATGAATTCTCTCAGAATAAAATCTTGTTATCTCCTGTCCGTCGTAAAGAATATCTATCGCTTCTCCACTCATATGGCCTCCCTTTATAAGCACGTTTTTAGGCCCTAGTCTGTAGATTTCTTTTGCTGCTTGTTCCATGTCTTCAATGGTTTTTATTGCAATATCTTCTGATGTTACTGCATTTAACATCTCTTCAGCTTCAGGAATATTGGGCGTAATGACAAAAGCCTTAGGAAGAAGCTCTTTAATTAAACTCTGCTTTGATTCCGGCTGAAGTAATGAATATCCACTCTTTGATATCATGACAGGATCTAAAACAATATTCCCTGGATTATATTTTTCCAACTGCCTTGCTATAGCATAAATGGTTGAAGGTTTTGAAACCATTCCAATTTTGACCGCATCTACTTCTATATCTGTAAAAATGGCATCTATTTGTGCTTTTATGATGTCCTCGTCTATATCTTGAACAGCAAAGACTCCTTGAGTGTTTTGAGCAGTTACAGCTGTTATGATGCTCATACCGTATACCCCATGGGCGCTGAAAGTTTTTAAATCCGCTTGTATCCCTGCTCCGCCGCAGCTGTCGGAACCTGCTATGGTCAATACTTTTCTCATTTTTATCCTCCTTAAAGTTGTTTTTTAACAGAAGTCATCTTAGAAAAATCTAAAGCCTTAATAATGGCATAAGATATAATACTGCCCCCTATGGTGCTTACTAAGAATGGCGACACGAAAAATAGGGTTGCAACATCGTTGCCTATAATAAATTTAGCGATTGGATAAGCCAGCAATCCCCCAAGTATTCCTGTACCAAACACTTCTCCTATAACTGCTAAAATCGGTTTATTGGTTTTCTTGTATAAAATCCCTGCAAGGAATGCGCCTACCATACTTCCGGGAAAGGCCAGTAGAGTTCCTGTTCCTAAAATATTTCTTAATAAGGAAATACCAAAGGCCACCCCTACTCCATATCCAGGCCCAATCACCACAGCCGTTAGAACATTAATGGTATGCTGAACCGGAAAACACTTTGATGCACCTATAGGAATGAAAATCACATTCCCTGCAATTACCCCTATAGCAATAAATAATGCTGCTAAAGTAATCTTTTTTGTTTTCATTGTTATCCTCCTTGTATCTTTATTTTTATACATAAAAAAACACAAGTCGCAGGACTTGTGTTTTAGATTTCTTATCATTATAAATATCGTACAATGATACTTTTGTACAATACCCAAGCATCAACACTTCCTACGCTGGTATTACCCAGTTCAGGTTCATAGGGTCAAAGAACTACGGTTCTTACTCTCAGTCGGCCTATCCGACTCCCCTGTGTTAATAATTATTCAATTGTCTAGGGAGATAATAACATAATTCAGCAATAAATTGCAACCATCACATGGTTAAATTATATCATTACAGTTCTTCTTCTTACTTTCCTCCTATAATAAAATCTAGTAAAATTAATAAAAAAGTATATTAAAATCAAATGTGAAAATATAGACAAACAGGCACTATTCATCTCCTATTTTATTGCTCGTACAATTGACTAGCTACAATCTCTAAAATTGATATGATATCAAGCTTAATCAAATCTTCTTTTGAAAACTCATCGTATCCATAATAATCACATAAGATCTGAATAATATCTGTTTTTATGTTTTCTAAATCTTGAATAAAAGCTGTTGTACATAAAGTGAAAATTGCTGTTCTTAACTTCATTCTTTTGAAATAATCCTCACTGTTTATTATTAGATTACTTAACATATTTCGATTAAAAGTGCAGATTCTATCAAAATAAATTCTATGTTCATTAAGAAGGTTTATTTGCTGCTCTTCATTATTAGAAGTAGGAGATACTTTAAAGTGGCTTTGTTCTTTAAAAACATTTTTTAATAGCTCTTTTAATTCCTTTGATAAATCTAATTCAACTATTTTGTTTAAATAGTTCGAACAAAACCAATATTTATCTTCGTATTCATAAAATAGCTGATTCAAAATATTTATATCTACAACATTTGTAAGCAATCTATACTTATTTATATTTATCGGAAGAGCATACTCACCACTTTCATCCCTAATATTTATATGTGTATACTCGACACCTTTATGAGCTAAATCAATCCTTAAGTCAAAGGCATTCAAATTTTCTAGATGGAATAAAACTTGAATTCTTGTAGTTTTATCTTTTGAACCTCGTACGTGATAATCATTAGTTACTGCTCCGTATTGTATAAAAAAAGAATCAATATAGCAATTATACATTAGTTCTTGAATTTGCTTATATACTTTATACAATAAGACTTTCGTATTATTATCATAAAATGGCGAGTCCAGAACACATATCATACTAATCATAAAGTAAATAAAGCTAAGTTTACTTTTTATTATTTCATTTGGATTTGTGTCAATAAGGTAGACACAAAAAGTTTAACTTTTGTTTTCTTCCATCAGGCAGCTTCATGAGCTGGTGTTAGTATATTAGTGTAGACACAAAAAGCCGAACACCTTAAAATATAAAAAGGGAAGGAAGTGTCTACAATGGCAAAAGGGCAAAAGTATTATACAGAAGAATTTAGAAAGACAATTGTAG
>JAAYPH010000058.1 GCA_012519955.1 Candidatus Epulonipiscium sp. | reverse complement strand
CCAATAATTGTTGGTTGATGGTTATATTATATCGATCACTTTTGAATAAAATATGAACTATTTGTAAATCTTTATAAAAATTATAAAAACGGTAAAGCCGACAAAATACAATATGTGCGAATGTGCATCCTGCCCGGAGGACTTATAATTACATAGGAAATCCGGAAGGATTTCCTATGTAATTATAAAAAGCGTGCAAAACGCACGCTTTAGATTTTCAATTCCAGAGTAAATATAAACGCTACTCCATCCTCCTGATTTTCTACCTTAATACTTTCTCCATGATTCTTAAGAATCTGCTTAACGATCGAAAGACCCAAACCCATTCCTGTTTTATCTTTTCCTCTGGATTTATCTCCTTTATGAAACCTGTCCCAAATATATAACAGTTCTTCCTGGGGAATACCCTCTCCATTATTCTTTATGGATATTAATACTTTATTATAGGAAAGCGTAGTTTCAATCCATATCTTTCCTGCTTCCGGAACAAATTTTACCGCATTGTCTAAAAGATTATATATGACTCTTTGAATTTGTTCCCGATCCGCAAAAACCATAGTTCTTTCTTCTGCTAAGATTATATTAAGGTCTATTTTTTTATCCAGAATTCTCTGTTCAAATCTATCCAGTACTATTCTAATAACATCATTGATTTCAAATTGATCTTTCTTTAACTCCATTTGTCCACTTTCCATCTTAGTTAAATCCATGATGTCATTAGTCATTTTTGTAAGCCTTCGGGTTTCGTCTAATACGATTTCAAGGTATTTTGACTGCTTTTCCGGAGGAATGGTCCCATCCAGTATGGCTTGTACAAACCCTTTAATCGATGTAAGCGGTGAACGAAGATCATGGGAAATATTCGCGATAAATCCTCTTCTTAATTCTTCTAGCTTATTCAATTCTTCCGCCATGTAATTAAAACTGCTTGCTAATTCGGCTACTTCATCATAGCCAACAATATCAAGCTTTTTATGAAAATCTCCTCCAGCAATAACCTTGGCAACTTCATTCATTTCTTTCAGAGGATTGGTGATTCGCCTTGATAAATAATATATAAAGAAAAAAGCACATAGTCCGGATAAACTTAAGCATAACAAAGTGATTTTGTATAATTCTTTTACCGTTCTTTGAATTTCAGGGATGGGGGTATGCATAAAAAGTGCCCCATAGGCTTTGCCATCTATTTGAATCGGATACCCTACAGTGAGGACAGGATCTTTAAAGTACCCACCGAAATTTCCTTTGATGGTTACAATTTTCCCTTCGAACACTTCATTAATCTGTTCGTAGGTTAGCTTTTGGCCTAACCAGGATTTATTTTCGGTTCTAGATACTACATAAATTCTTCCATTGGCATCAACAATCCAAATCATAGAATCTAAATATTTATCCAATACTTCCATTTCAAATCTTAGCTGATCTAGATCCATGATGCCGGTATAATATGCCTTTGCATACTGCTTGGTTATTTTTTCACCTTGCTCAAGCATAATATCTTCTTTTTGTTTTATAAAGTAAGTTTCAAAGGCTTGGGATAAAATCGCAGCCAACAGAACAAAACTTCCTAAAATAATTCCCATATATGCAGTAAAAAGCTTTCCAAAGAGGGTTTTAAACATTTTCAAATTTATAGCCTACCCCCCAAACCGTTTTGATGCTCCAGGTTTCTTGTTGATTTAATTTTTCTCTGATTCTTTTTATATGTACATCTACTGTTCTAGTGTCTCCTATATAATCATAGCCCCAAATACGGTCTAAGAGCTGCTCTCTTGTAAATACCTGATTCGGATTAGATGCCAGAAAGTATAAAAGCTCCAATTCTTTCGGTGGAAGTTCCATCTGTTTGCCATGGTAAGTCACAGAGTAATTCCCTAAATCGATCGTTAGATTGGGGACAATGATTTTTTTACCGCTTTCTTCCCGGGGCTCATATCTTCTTAATACAGCTTTAACTCTGGCAACCAGTTCCTTTGGTTCAAAAGGCTTTACGATGTAATCGTCTGCACCCAATTCCAGACCCAAAACTTTATCGAAGGTTTCTCCTTTTGCTGTCAGCATGATAATAGGAATATTGCTCATTTTTCGTATTTCTCTGCAGACATCATAGCCATCTATTTCAGGAAGCATAATGTCCAGAAGAACCAGATGCGGCGCAAAAGATGAAAATGCCTGCAAGGCACTTTTTCCGCTGTATACTTCCTTGGTTTCATATCCTTCTTTATTCAGATAAAGGGAAATCAACTCAGCAATGTGAACATCATCATCGACGATTAGAATTTTTATTTTGGAAGACAATATTTCCCCACCTTTCCTTTATAGATTAAACCCCTACAAAGTGTAGGGGTTCTTTAGATTATTCTGCTTTTCCCATTTTTGCTTTTAGTGCAGCCAATTCGTCCATTACATCTAAATCTTGTTTTGTTTTTTCTAATTGCTCAAATTCTCTATTCAAGGCATCTCCAGATACCTCTTCATTGAGTTCCTCATGAGCTTTTACCTTATCTTCTATAGCTTCAATTTTAGATTCCATTCTGGCAAATGTATCAAATGCACTGGTATCATTTAATTCTGAAAAGGTTTTATTCACAGATTCCTGTGCCTTAGCTCTCTTGGATCTTGCAATAAGTAATTCTTTTTTCCTCTTTGCTTCTTCAATTTTATCATTCAGTTCTCGAAGAGAATTCTTAAGCTTTTCTGTCACTTGTTTTTGTTCATCTAAATGTACTTTATAGTCTTCAGCAAGCTTTTGATGTTCGTTCTTTCTTTTTAATGCTTTAATTGCTAAATCATCATTTTGTTGACGAACAGCCAGTTCAGCCTTCTCGGCCCACTCATTTTGAAGTTTTAGCTGTTCTTCATATTCTCTTTCCAGTTTCTTTTCGTCTGCTATTGCCTGTGCAATTTGTGCCTTTGCTTCAGTATATTGCTCTTGCATATCCAGGATAAGCTGTTCCAGCATTTTTTCTGGATCTTCTGCCTTATCCAGTAAGTCATTAAGATTTGACTTAATGATAGTTACCATTCTATTTAAGATTCCCATGATACCACTCCCATTTGATTTTATTTTGTACTGCCTGTAATTTATATTATATATAAAGAACATCCCTTAATGCAACATAACATTTGAATTAATGAAATTTACTGGAATTCAACTATTGTTACACCTGTTTCTCCTTCTCCGTACTTCCCTAATCTAAAGGATTTTACATGGGGATGTCTTTTCAGGTGCTGGTGAATCGCCTGTCTTAAAGCCCCGGTACCTTTTCCATGGATAATCGTAATCTGCGGTAAATTAGCCAAATACGCATCATCCAAGTATTTATCCACATTGCTAATGGCTTCATCTACCATCTGCCCTCTAAGATCAATTTCAGGCTTGATATTAAGGGCTTTTACAGGTTTCCCAGAAGCACTGATTTTTTTCGTTTTTTGCGCTGGCTTTTCCTCTGACTCATCCAATGCTAAATTAGATAAATGGACCTTGATCTTCATAATTCCTGCCTGTACCATGACATCTCCATTGTGGTCCGGAGGATTAACAACGGTTCCACTTTGATTAAGAGTAGAGATAAATACCTTATCTCCCTTTTTCAGGGTTTTCGGCAATTTCTTAAGGGTTTTCTTAGGAAGGGCCGCTTTTGTTAAATCGTCTTCTATATCCTGAAGTTTTCCTCTAAGCTGTCCTCTCGCATCTTCCATTTCTTTTTGGCTGATGACAATCTGTGCTTCTCTTGCTGATTTTTGAAGTTCTTTAATAATTTTATCGGCTTCATCTTTAGATTCCTGCAAAATTTTTCTTGCTTCCTGTTTTGCTTCCAATAATATTTTTTCTTTTTGAGCCTCTAGTTTTTCTTTTTGTTTTTCCAACTGTTTCTTTAATTCTTCCGCTTCTCTGCGGTATTGGGCAGCCCTGTCCTGTTCATACAGAGCACTTTTTTTGCTGATTTCTAAATCCATAATCAAGTCTTCAAACTTTTTATCCTCTTTTGCAATAAGCTGCTTTGCATTATCAATGATAAAATCCGGGAGACCCAATCTCTTGGAAATAGAAAAGGCATTACTTTTCCCCGGAATGCCTATAAGCAGCTTATAGGTGGGTCGAAGAGTTTCAATATCAAATTCAGAAGAAGCATTTTCTATCCCTTCTGTAGACAAAGCATAAATCTTTAATTCACTATAGTGGGTGGTTGCTGCAGTACGCACGCCCATCTTAAGAAGATAATCCAGGATTGCCATGGCAAGGGCCGCGCCCTCTGTAGGGTCAGTACCTGCTCCCAATTCGTCAAAAAGCACCAAAGATTTTGGAGTAACTTGTTTTAGAATATGAACGATATTCGTCATATGACTGGAAAAGGTACTAAGACTCTGCTCAATGCTTTGTTCATCTCCAATATCTGCAAAAACCTGATCAAATACTGCCAGCTCGGAATTGTCAAAGGCCGGAATATGAAGCCCCGCCTGCCCCATTAAAGTAAAAAGTCCAAGGGTTTTTAACGATACCGTCTTTCCTCCGGTATTAGGCCCTGTAATAAGAAGCGTAGTAAATTGATCTCCTAAATATATATCTATGGGTACGACGGTTTTAGGATCTAAGAGAGGGTGTCTGCCTTTCTTAATGACGATTCTTCCTTCTTGGTTGAATTTAGGCTCTACAGCTCTCATTTCCAAGGCCAATTGTGCTTTAGAAAAGATAAAATCCAGTTGGGTAAGAAGTTCCATATTCGATTGTATGACTTCTAAATTTTCTTCTACCATGGAAGTAAGCCAAGACAGAATTCTTTCTATTTCTAAGTTTTCTTTAACTTGCAATTCCCTCAATTGATTATTCATCTGTACAACCGCCATAGGCTCTATAAATAATGTAGCCCCTGTAGAGGATTGGTCGTGAATAATTCCCGGAAAATTATTTCTATATTCTTGTTTTACAGGAACGCAATATCTGTCTCCTCTCATGGTAATAACCGATTCCTGGAGCATGGATTGGTTGCTGGAAGAATGAATTATTTTTTGAAGCTGCTCTCTTATTCTTTCATTGGTCAGCTTCATTTCTCGACGCAGGTTATGAAGGGTGGTACTTGCTTCATCTGCTATTTCCTCTTCAGATACAATACATCTTGTGATCTCGCTTTCCACAGCCGGAAGAGTTACGATTCCTTCAAAAAGGGGATCTAATGTCTCATAAGTTTCTTGCTTTCTCTCATCTTTCGAATAATTCTTAACCTTTTTACACACTCTGAGTAAATCTGCAATATGAATTAATTCTGTAGTGGAAAGTATTCCCCCAATTTTTACTCTCCTTAAGGCACTTCTCGTATCTCTGAAGCCTCCCAGCGGAATACTGCCTTTTCGTAAAATCATGCTAACCGCATCACTGGTTTCCTTCTGCATTCGAATCACTTCACTATACTCTGAAGAAGGCCTTAAATGCTCTGCCATTTCCTTTGCCATAGGAGAAACGGCATAGTTTGCTAACTTTTGGATAATTTTATTATATTCAAGGGTTTTTAATGTTCTATCTTCCATAATTAAATCCTTTCTAACCTCACTGTCTCTTTCCGTTAATAAAAAAATACCATTGACTACCGACTTGTTTAATTATATCATTAAATTACCTGTCCAACCACCACAAATCATGGTTTAAGGAGGATATTTATGGGTTTTATTAATCCAAAATCTATGTATAATGAAATACTGTCTACAATTCAATCGAACTTTACCATTCCTATTAGGATGCCTCAAAAAACCAAAGTTGATTCGACTTCCTTTAATGAAGTACTTCAGGAAGAGATAAACGAGACAGATAAAATAAACACCTCTATTGATAAAAATATAAATATAAGTACAGAGGAAATTGATAAAGCAATTAAAGAAGCGGCTAAAAAATACAATATTGATGAGAATCTTATTAGAGCTGTCATTAAACAGGAAAGTAACTATAATCCCAATGCTATTTCTTCTGCCGGAGCCCGAGGTCTTATGCAATTAATGCCTGGAACTGCCAAAATGCTTGGGGTTGAAGATATCTATGACGTAGAAGAAAATGTGGATGCCGGTTCCCGCTACCTTAAAGATATGCTGATAAAATTTAATGGGAATACTTCTTTGGCTTTAGCTGCCTATAATGCAGGTCCTGGAAACGTAGAAAAGTATAATGGTATTCCGCCTTTTAGCGAAACTCAAAACTACGTTCCAAAAGTTCTTGCTTATAAAAAACAATATGATGCATTTAAAAAAGAGTGACTTTCGTCACTCTTTTCTTTTTCTTTTATAATACTCTAACTGCTTTTACATATGTACGGGTATAATACCCTTCACTTAAACTGCTGATCATTACGCCCCTGCTGCTTTCAGAATGGATGAATTTATTGTTTCCAATGTATATTCCAACATGGGAGATTCCACCGTTATTACTTCCCGACGTATCAAAAAATACTAAATCCCCAGCTTGCAAGTCTTGCTTAGAAATAGTAACACCGTCTCTTGCTTGCGCACTTGAAGGTCTGCTAAGGTAAATCCCAAAGTTCTTCATTACTGCTTGAGTAAATCCTGAACAATCAACTCCCCTTGTTAAATCCGTTCCAGCATATCTATAGGGGGTACCAATAAATCTTTTAGCGTATTCAACAATCTCTTCACCTGATTTATTAGAAGAAGCTTGTACCTTTTTTTCTGTAAGGAAAGCACCCTCCATCGTTTTAACATAATCTCCATGAATCCAAGCTTCGCCATTATTATATTCAATCTGATACCAATCTCCGGATTTTCCTGTAAGAATTAAAGCATCACCTTTGTTAACTTGTCCCAAAACTGCACAGCTTGTATTAGGTTTTTGTCTGATATTGACATGATCTCCTGTAGATACTCCGTCTACAGATGCAATCTTTAATAAATCTTTTACGACATATCCGGCAACGCCATCATTTAATGCAATGATATAATAGTCGCCTTCAACACCAATCACTTCTACTTGATCATTCTTATCTAAAGTCGTAACCACTTCTTCGGTTTGACTCGCTTTTCCCCAAACATCTACATTATTCTCTACACTTACTGCTGTTGTTTTTGCATATGTATTTGTAACATTTAAAATCGAAAACAATCCTAAAACAAAAGTAATTGACGCTAACCTACCCCATTTAATCATCTTAAGTCCCCCATTAATTTTGTTACGTAATTGTTACAATATTATTATATAAATATAAATGGTGTTTGTCAATTACTTTTAAAAATGTTGTGGAATTTTAAAGGTTATTAAGCACTTTTACAATAAACATGAATATTTCCGTACATAATCTGCTGAGTATCATATCGAGAAATGGTTTTTATCGTAGAAAAACCGAGCTTTGCCCAAAATTTTTTACCAGCATCGTTCTTCTCGGCAACACTGACACATACATACTCAATTTGATATTGTGACTTAAAATAATCTATAGTTGCCATCACTAATTCTGTACCATATTTATGCCTGCAAAATTCTTTATGAATCATAATAGAATTGATCCATAGTATTTTTTTACTTCCCAAATGAACACTTCCTTCAATGCATCCTACGGAACGACTGTCTGAAAGAAGTTTCGCAATACAAAAAAAATTAAGCCGGTTGTCGCCTTTTATTAACTGTTTAAAATATTTTTCACATAAATTTGTATTATGACCGATGGCATAAAAATAAAAGTCCATGTCTTTATACATATCATTTATAAAAGGAAAATCCTCTTTCTCAATATCTTTAATGAGTAGCCTGTTGGAATAAATCCTTCGATCTAACATAATTTTTCCCCTTATATCCCTAAGAACTACCTTAATACTACCATATCTTTTATTTTCTATCAAGAAAGGGCCTACTTCATGTGCATTCTACCCGGAGGATTTTTAATTACATAGGAAATTCTTCCGAATTTTCTATGTAATTAAAAAAGTTCATGGCAAAACCATAAACTTTTAAACATTTTTATCCTTTTCATTTTCTTTTTGATAATTAACATTTGGAGTAAGTTCTTCTGAAGCTTCCATGCTATAGGTAACTCTTCTTTGATCTTCAGAATTATTTCTCGCTGCTGAAACTGCCATGGACATTACAAGAATTCCAAGAGCAGCGCCAATAAAAATTCCAATGATAATTCCAGTCCAGAACATAAGCAACCCTCTTTCTTTCTACCTGATTATATTTTAGGGTATGCTTTTTTTGAGTGTTTCATTCAAACAGTTTATACTTATTAAGCTATAATAGAGTTAAAGCTCGGCCAAAAATTTGCCGAGCTCTAGTCCCAAGTATATTCTCTTAAATTACCTTCGGATAATAATCCGTCAAAATTCATTTGCCTCATTGCTTCATAAGCAACAATTGCAACCGAATTAGATAAGTTTAGCGAACGGGCTTCACTTCTCATAGGTATTCGTATACAGGTATCAGGATAGTCTTTTAAAATGCTCTCCGGAATCCCTGCCGTTTCTTTCCCAAAAACTATAAAACAATCCTTAGTATAAGATACTTCGGTATAGGTATGCTTTGCCTTCGTCGTAGCCATAAAAAGCAATGCATCCGGATATTTAGATTTAAAATCCTCAAAATTTTCATGGTAGTGAATATTTAATAAATGCCAATAATCTAATCCGGCTCTTTTTAGATACTTATCGTCTACAGAAAATCCCAAGGGTTTAATTAGATGCAAGTCAGCTCCAATGGCAGCACAAGTTCTTGCAATATTTCCCGTATTTTGAGGGATTTCTGGCTCTAAAAGAACAATATGCATAGTACTCACTCATTTTCTATTTATTGTCTTGGATTGATACATCGATTTCAAAAGTTGAACCTTCGTTTAATTGTAATGGGATACAAATGGTCTGCATTTTTGATGTAGAAATTTGAATATTATCTCCCATTAATAAAGATGGAGGTGTAATATCAACTGAAACTCCATTATTATAGAATATGGTTGCCGTATTTCCTAAAATCATATTCGTCAATTCAGAAATAGCACTCTTTGCCATTTCATCTAATTCTGGAACCGGCATTCCCATCATCATTTTAGATGCAATTGAACACGCTGTGTCTATCCCCATACTAAATATAATCTGACCTTTAATGTCTCCGGTAACACCAATAATAATAGCAATAGAATTACTAGCGTAAGGAGATTTTTTCAGGTATATCTTGCCAAGTTTTGACTCTTCATGACATACATCCCTTAAAATTGACTGTGTTCCTTGAATGAAAGGATTAATAAGATCGACATTTATAGACATTAAAGATCCCCACCTTTATTAGAATAAATTTGCCAATTCAATTTGTTATAATGTTTTTTCTATTTTAGCATATTAAAATCTCAAATACAATATTATAATAAAATTTATTCTGGTCGCAATTGATTTCTATTTTGAAATCAAAATGTCGCAGTTTCTGATTTGTCACTTGACGAAATGTCAAAAATCTTTTATTATTACTATATAAAAATCATTATTAATAAGGTGGTCATTCCGATGAAAGAGCTTGCACAACGTCTAAAGGAAAAGAACCTCAAAGTAACTCCTCAAAGGCTGGCTATTTTTCAAATGCTTTCTAAAACAGAAGAGCATCCCAGTGCCGAAACCATTTATAAATCCTTAGAAACCACGCATCCGACTATGAGTTTGGCAACGGTATATAAAACTTTGGATGCTTTAAAAAAGGTTCATCTTATCCAGGAGTTAAACGTAGGGGAAGATTGTTTCAGATATGATGCAAATACCAATTCTCATCCTCATATAGTTTGTATTTCTTGTCATGAAGTATATGATATGGATTCAATTGATTTAGACGATGTTCGTTCAAAAATCCAAAAAGAAACAAACTTTCAATTAGTAGATGAGAGACTATACTTTTATGGTATTTGTCCAAAATGCCAGAATAATAAATAACCTCAAAAGAACAGCCCAGGCTGTTCTTTTGAGGTTATTTATATTGCTCCATAAATTTTTCTATTCTTCTTAACGCTTCTTTAATATTATCAATTGAGTAGGCATAAGAACATCTTATAAACCCTTCTCCACTTTCTCCAAAAGCAGTTCCCGGTACCACGGCTACTTTTTGTTCATACAAAAGTTTTTTGCAGAACTCTTCCGAAGACATTCCCGTTTTTTCAATAGATGGGAAAACATAAAATGCCCCCAAGGGTTCGAAACAATCCATTCCCATCTTTCTAAAGCCGTCAACCATAACTCTTCTTCTGCGATTAAAAGAATTTCTCATTTCAGCAACATCTGGGTCTCCGTTTCTGAGGGCTTCTACAGCTGCATATTGACTGGTGGTCGGAGCACACATAATAGCATACTGATGAATTTTAGTCATCATGGCAATTAATTCTTCAGGGCCTGCCGCATAGCCAAGTCTCCATCCTGTCATGGCATAAGCCTTTGAAAACCCGTTGATTACTAAAGTATTTTCATACATGCCGGGTATAGAAGCAATGGAAACATGCTCCCTGTCATATGTTAATTCAGCATAAATTTCATCAGAAATCACTAAAATATCTTTGTCTCTTAAGATATTGGCTATTTTTTCAAGATCCTCTTTTTCCATAATTCCACCGGTTGGATTATTAGGATAAGGAAGTATAAGCACTTTAGTTTTATCCGTAATATGGGCTTCTAACTGCTCAGGTGTTAAGCGAAATTCATCTTCCGCTTTTGTTGTAATCGTAACAGGGACGCCTCCTGCCATAATGGTACAAGGTTTATAGGAAACATATGAGGGTTCAGGTATTAATACTTCATCTCCCGGATTTAAGAGTGCTCGAAGCGCCAAATCAATAGCTTCACTGGCGCCTACAGTAACCAGAATTTGTGTGCCGGGATTATAGCTAATATTAAAGCGTCTTGAGAGATATGTACTAATTTCCTGCCTTAATTCCATCATTCCTGAATTAGAAGTGTATACCGTCTTTCCTTTTTCTAAATTGTATATTCCCTCTTCTCGTATATGCCATGGGGTGTCAAAGTCCGGTTCCCCTACCCCCAAGGAAATAGCATCCTTCATTTCGTTGGCTATATCGAAAAATTTACGTATGCCGGACGGAGGAATATCTCTTATAGTCTTTGCGATCATTTCTGACTTCATGGAGAAACAACCATCCTTTCGTCCTTATGGGGCTCTTCAAAAGGAATACCATGGTCTTTATATTTTTTAAGGACAAAATGGGTTGCCGTACTTAATACTGCTTCCAGGGGCGCCAATTTTTGTGCCACAAATAAAGCAACTTCCTTCATTGTTCTTCCTTCAATGATCACAGTCAGGTCAAACCCTCCGGACATTAGGTATACGGATTTAACTTCGTTAAAACGATAAATTCTCTCGGCTATTTTATCAAAACCTTCTCCTCTTTGAGGAGTTACTTTTACTTCAATAAGAGCGGTTACTAAATCTTTTTGGGTCTTATCCCAATTAATCAGGGTATTGTAGCCACAGATAATTTGTTCTTTTTCCATTTGCTTAATTTCTTTTTCGATTTCTTCTTCAGTTGTATTTAACATAATGGCTATATCTTTGGTTTCTATACGACTATTTTTTTCTAATATTTCCAAAATTTCTTCGCGCATTCCTGATCCACCTCTTCCATTCTTATTATTTCGCTATAACTTTGTAAAGTTCATCTGTATCCGGTTGTTCTAAAGGTATAATAAGATTATTATGTCTATATACCCTGTCTTTATGAGTGATCCTGCCTATAATCTTTGCATCAATATCATTCTTTTTAAGTATGTCAATCAGTTTTTGACCTTCAAAAGCAGTAATAATCATACATCCGCTGGAAATTAATTTATAAGGAGAAATGCCAAAGTGTTTGCAGATGTCCACTGTCTCTTTTTTTACGGGCACTTCATCTAAGAATATTTCAACCCCAACATTAGAAGCTTCAGCTATTTCCCAAACAGCACCCAGGATTCCGCCTTCTGTTGCATCATGCATGGAAGTTGCCCCGTACTGAGCTGCAATCCTTCCTTCAGGTACTACAGATAAAGATTTATTTAAACTCTGCGCATTTTCTAAAAATTCCTTTGAAAATTGGCTCGATAATTCTTTCTCGAAGTCCTTAGCCAAAATAGTCGTTCCTTCCAGTCCTGCCCATTTGGTCATGATGATATCTTGTCCTATTTTAGCATTATTCGTATAAACGATTTGATCCTTGTGTACCTTTCCTATTGCCGTTGATGAAATGACAGGGCGATTGACGGCATCGGTTATTTCGGTATGCCCTCCGATGATTTCAATATTCACTTCATTTGCGGCTTTTTCTGCGTCTTTCATGAATCTATGAAGTTGCTCTGCAGAAGATGTTTCCGGGAGCAGTATGGTTAATAAAATCCCTATCGGTTCTCCTCCGCTGGATGCAATATCATTGCAAGAAACATGAACTGCCAAATATCCGGCATCTTCTACAGCTCCTGTAATAGGATCCGTTGAAACAAGAAATATTTCATCGTCTTTTAAACGAATGGCAGAACAGTCCTCACCGATCCCCGGTCCAAGAATAATTTCATTTCGTTGATTTTTTATGGTGTTAAATACAAGTTCCCTTAATACATAAGGGGGAACCTTTCCAATTTTCATTCCATTAAACTCCTCTCAAGACAAGGGCTTCCTAAGATGCAGGATCTTTCTTAAGTTCCTCTTTAACTAAATGCCATTGTTCTCTGGCAAGCTTTTGAACCCTTTCAGAGCCCGCTCTGGAATTGATAACTTTAGAGAACCAGGTAGCAGCTTCTTCAGGTTTACCAAGTCTTCTATACAATTCTCCAATTAAATAAGTTACCGTTGGCTCATCCATATTTTCCAAAGGAAATCTTTCCTTTGCATAGGCTTCTAAATATTTATCCAAAGCATTGGCAAGAAAATTCTTTTCTTTTTCCGTCTCTCCCATAAAGCGGTAAGTCCATGCAATTTTCAGGCATAGTCCGGCTACTTCACTTGCCTTCGCCTTGCTGATTTGAGCACTTATTAATGCCAGTTTAAATCTGCTGATGGCTTTGTCATAATCTATGATCTTTTCAGATTCCCTGGCAACCCATTTTGGTGTAATGTATTCCTGAATTAATTTTGCTCTTTTAAAGGAAATGTCCGGAAAAGTACTTTTTTGAGCCGCATATCCGCACAGCTGACAAATCCAAACATCATAAAGTAAGGGATTAATTTCTTTGTAGCGTACACAAAAGTCAGTATCTCTGCTTTCAACAATATATCCTTTTTGCTTTACAGCAATCACGGTAAAAGTATTACCGCATACAGGGCATTCAACAGTTTTCTCATAAAGATAATCTTCTAAACTCATAGTTCTTCACTCTCCGATATAAAAACTTTGTTCTCCCAAGTACCTATATGTATTTCTGCACCCCTTGGGCGATAATAACTGGTGTTCACTAATGTTTTGCTTATTAATTGACCATTATCGTAAATTTTTTTATATAGTTCAACCTTTTTCCCTTCTGAAGGTTTTACTGTAACCATTTCTTTTCCTTTCTCAAGGGTGGAATCGTATACTATTTTATCCTCCGGTGGTGGAGTCGTTTCAACAACAACGGATTCAAACTCAATAGTATATGGTGATTCTTCTTCTTTACACCCATATAAATTAACATACACTTTATTCCCTCTAACATAGCTTTCTATATAAATTGGAAATGAAGTTGTATTTTTAAATTTAAAATCAATCTGGTCCCCTGCTATTGTTGCGTCTCTTCCCAGTTCAACATATGAAACTGGAAGAGAATGATTTGTTCGTTCCAAGATTTCTAAATCTGCAAAAAGAACTGCATTATATAATGTGCTGGCAATTTGACACACTCCGCCTCCAATATCAGGAACCAGCTCTCCATTAACAATGGCCGGCGCTTCTGTATAGCCCTCTTCAACAGTAAAAGGAGAAATAACTTTATTTAATGAAAAAACTTCATCAACATTGATAACCTGCCCATTTAACTTTTGAGCTGCTACTGTCAGGTTATTAACTCTTTCGGTATTATTCAAATCAAATTCTGTTGAAAAGGAACCTACTAGATCCTTAACTTTTGATAAAATCTCTTTAGTGTATATGGGATCAGTCTTATTGACGATTACTTCTACAACGCCTTCTCTTTTTTCTGAAATTAATCTTATCACTTTTTTAGCCGTACTTTCAACATCCATTTCTATTCCTAAAACTTCATTTTCTATTTGAAAACGATCATTTTGTCTTTTTAGAATCGCATTTCTTGGTTCTTTATTAATCTCTTTTGCTAAAGCTTCTATTTGATTGTAAACAGTTTCCTCATCAAATGTATAGGATAGGAACAATAGTCTATTTTTATTAAATCTAATGTCTTTATATCTTTCTATAAGGCTTCCCGTATGACCTATGGAAAATGCTTTATGAAGGATTTCATCATAATCATAATTACCGTCCCATTTATTATAAGGTAAAATCCATTTCTTGTCTTCATAAAAAAGTACTATTTTCTTATTGTATTCATTTTTTTGTACTTCTTTTATTAATTTCTCTTTAGCCTCTTCCTTAGTCAATCCTCCTACCGATATGTTTTCAATCCATATCCCTTGGCATATAGTATCTTTATAAGAGCATACAACTTTTCGTATATAAAAATAAGCCCCAATGACCAGGACTCCAATAGCTAGGAGAATGACTATCAGAACTTTTAAAAAAAGCACAAGTTTTCTTGGCCTTATATTCAGATTGTCTCCATCCATGAATGGAGCCTCCTTTATGATTATTTATTATATATGATCTTATATTGTTTTACAACAATTCAAAAGGTTTATTCTATTATTATTGTATTTCGGCGTGCAAAAATTATTAGATATATTTCATTTAAAAAAGAAAAAACCATTCAATGAATGGCTTTAAGTTCAATTGTATTTATTTTATTTTTACGAGCAACGTATTCCACAGGAGTTCAGCTACTGTGCCTCTGGTAACTTTTTGATTAAAATTAATATTTTCTTCCTGAACAATGCCGAGCTGTCTTCCTTTATTAATATAATTATAGGGCCAGACTCCTTCAAGATTTTTATCTTGCTTCGTAATTCTCACCATCATTGCCGTAATTTCTGCGTAAGTTATATCTTGATTCGGTTTAAAGCTTCCGTCAGGATATCCTGTAATTAATCCCAGTTTAGCTGCCTTCTTGATGTTGCTTGAGGCCCAATGACTGTCTTTAACATCTTTGAATTTTTGTTCCTCCATACCAACGATAATAGTATTTTCGTATCCCAACACTCGGACTAAAATCGTTGCAATTTCAGCTCTGGTTATATGATTGTCCAAACGAAGAGAACCGTCTTCATATCCAGCCAAAATTTTTAGTGTACGAAGTTTATTTCCAGCTTGTATTTGGCTATCTGTGGCGGCAAAAGAAGGTTTAAAAGATACAACAGACAATACAATCACAAAAAGGATAATTTGAATCTTTTTAAGCATATGTATCCCCCTAATATTTATGTCTACTTTATTATAATTATAACATAAAATAAAGAACTCCTTCTACCACTGGAAAATTTTTCACAAAAAAAGCTTCTATAGAAAATAGAAGCTTTAAACTAATCAATAATAATGGGGGCATTGGAGGTTTCTAAGTCTAAACATACCTTTTTATGTGCTATGGAATAATTATTCGAAAGTCCTTTGACATAATTTTTTTCATTGACTTTATAATTCATATTGCCAATATTGATTTGAACGCCATTTAATGATGTATTTGCCTTCAAATCATATCCTACCCGTGGATCTTTTAAAGTATTTATTTTAATCGCTGCATTGGAGGTTTCCGCATGCCATTGATAAAAATCGGATTCTCTTAATTCTTTTGAACCGGAATCCAATATGATCGAGGCTTCAGAGGTTGTAAGGTCAATTTTTTCAACATCACACTGCTTTAATTCGATCGTTCCGTTTGAGGTTACTGCTTTCATAGATTTTCCTGTTATATTCTCTAAAATCACTTTTCCATTATTGGTTTCCAGATCTAATTTCCCCGCTGTAAGATTCCTAAGCTCTATAGATCCTTTAGAGGTATAAATATTCATTTCCTCTGCCTTAAATCCGTCAACCAGTATTTTTTCATTATAGGTTTCCAAATAAAGTTTTGGAAACAATCTCTCCGGAACAAAGGCCTCCACTGCTACCCTATTAAAGTATGCCTCATCATAATTTAAATAGAATGTATTGCCTGATTCGACTAATTCAATATCATGAGCGGCATCCTTAGGAACATAGTTTATTTTTGCAGTAATCTTATCCCCGTTATATCCTTTAATATAGATTATGCCATTTTTAGCATTTAATCTGAGTTCAGCATTAGGTCTGCCTCCTGCATAAAGTTCCAAAGTCTTTTCTTTCCCACCAATAAAAGCTGAAAAGGTATTGGAGTCTGATAAAGATTTCGAAAGTTTGTCTGCAAAAGAAGCAGTTTTATCTAACAATGTTTTAGCCGCCGTTCTGATCTTAGGCTCTAAATCTTTTGATAGTATTTCAACTTTTTTCCCAAAGTCTGATTGGGTGGAAGAAGTTTTTCCGGATTCTCTATCTTTTATTGCATTCAAAAGCTCTGAGGCTTCATTAGGGGTAATCTTGCCTTGCTCTAACATTTTTAATATCATCATCTTTTCTTCACTCATGTCCTTGGCCTCCTCATAAAACAATTGCTAATAGTATTTTTATATACCTATTAATAAATACGTATAGATTACTTTATTGTTTATTCAAAGGCAAAGAAAAATAAAATGTTGTTCCTTTTTTATAAGTACTTTTAAACCAAATCTCTCCACCCATTCTGCTAAGAAGCTCTTTTGTAATCGTCATGCCTAAGCCACTGCCCTTTTCTTCGATATTATATTGTTTATTGGATATCTGAGCAAAGCGTTCGAATACTTTATTTTGATCTTCTTTTTTAATACCTATTCCCGTATCTTCAATAGAAAAAATTGCTCTTTGGTTTTCAAAATCTGCCCAGGCAGAAATCGTAATACTGCCCTCATTGGTAAACTTCGCTGCGTTTCCAATAATATTGTAAAGTACCTGCTGAATTCTCGTTTCATCTCCTATTATTTTGGGCAAATTGGGGTCAAAATTATATTTGATCTCAATATTTTTATCCCCTATCAAAGATCTTAAGGTCATTGCTCCATTTAATACAATTTCATATAAATCCACTTCTTCATTTTCAAACTCAACTTTTCCGGCTTCAATCTTTGATAAGTCCAAAATATCGTTTATTATTCTTAGAAGATATTTACCGCTTTGATAAATATTATTAAGGTCTTTCATGTTTTGCTCGGAAACTTTATCTTCCAGACCGGATATTAAAAGTTCTGAAAAACCAATAATCGTATTTAAAGGGGTCTTTAATTCATGAGATATATTGGCAATAAACATGGATTTTAAACGGTCTAATTCTAAAAGGTTTTTATTGCTTTCTTCCAGTCGGCTTTTGGTCAATCTTAATTCTTCATTCACAAATTTAGAATTCTGATAGGCGTAGGAGACCTTTTTATACAATTTAAGCGTATGGATAGAAACTGCCGCCTGCCTGCATATGATTTCCAGCATTTTTTGCTCATCATAATCAAACTGATGGGCGTACCTAAAATGAAGGCTAATAACTCCCACAACCCTGTTATTGATTTCAATAGGGCCTGAAATTTGCGCCCAATCCTGCAGTCTGTCCTTTTTTCTGACAGTTTTCATGTATGTTATTTTTTCTTTTCTTACTTTATGAATCAGATCCCAATCAATAGGATGCATCTGTTCAGTGTACAATTCTCCTGTATAGTCTGAGATACGAACATTATGCGTATCTTTATAAAAAGTGACTAGAGAACAGTAATCCTGCGCCAGCAGTGAACAGGCTTTTGATACTATTTCTTCGCATAATTCATCATAGGAATTGAGATTTAAAATAGGCTTTGCCAAGGTTTCAAAGGCTGTTTGAAAGTTTTTCATAGCAATATCTGTAAACTGATTGATGACATGATCAAAAAAGGCAGCCACATACTTTAACTCATATTCCTCTAAAATCTTTACTTTATTGATGACTTCCATAATCGAATACTTTAAGAGAAGAATCCTGTCCTGAATATAATGAATTTTCGTTCCCCTAAGGCTATGCTTTTGCACGATATGAAAGGCCAAATCCCTAATCATCTTTTTGCATTTATCCGATGGATTCAAATAGGATTCCTTCTCATTATCAATAAAATATCCCAATGCAATCAAAACATTTTTTATTGTAATTAAAGGTGCCTCTATGATTCTATTTTGCTGATCGATGTATTCTCGATCAATCATATTTTTTTCCCAGCCAAATAGAATTTCATCCATATATCTTTCACATGTGTTTACAAAATGACCCAATCTCCTCACCCCTGGTTTTCAACAAAAAATTTCCGTTATTTATTTCTTTATTCTTTTTCTCTTTTGATTTAATAAAGCTGCAGTTGTATTTTCACGTTTTTGTTCCTGAATAACAGCTTTTTGCTTTTCTGTATCCACTGCTTTATTATCCTTTGGTTTTTCTTTTTTAGGCCTTTTTCTTTCCTGCTTAATAATCTCCTGATTGCTCTGTTCTCTTTTTACGTTTTTCAGCTTTCCGGCTGCTAAAAGTATTCCGCTATCTATTGTGCCCCGAATAAATCCTATCCTTCTATAAGCAATATCTAAAAGGTAAAGCAGTAGACTTAGAACAAGAAGAATCCAAGTAATGTCTTTTTTCCCATAAATCGATTCGTCCATAGGCCTAAAGACTTCTTTAGCATCCTTTAGAACCTTCCCCCCTGTTATTTGAGCGATTTTATTTAATAGGGTTGTTTCTGAAGTGATTTTACGAATATCGTATTCCGGCGAATAAGGGATATTAATTCCCGTATGAATGGATTCTGTTTCTCCATTCCTGTTAATTTGGAAGTTCAGCATATAAGCGCCTAAGTCACTGCCATCAAATCTGCCTGTATATCGACCGGGTGCAGTAGGTTTAAGTACCATAGTCTGCTGGGTTAAATCCGGCTTTACTACATTGACTTCTATTTCTTCAGCTAAATCTGAATTTTGAACTTGGGCGTTGACTTCGATCTGGTCTCCAATAACTTTTCCCTCTACTTCAATAGTATCACTCATTGGCTTTCTGAGCACCCATGAAATCATATTCCTTAGAATTTTAACTCCGGAATCTGAGGACAACCAGTCTGAGCTCCACTGATTGTGTACATCCGAAGTCCAGGCTGCCGTCTTTCCTAAACCATATCTCCAAACCGCTAAAATAGGATCGTCCTTTTCACTTTTTAAAAGGACTTCTCCACGGTTTTTAGGGGTAGTGGCAATATATCCGTTGAGTGGCGCCACTTCCTCTATATCCCCCAATATAGGAGAGAATCCGCTTACTTTGGGATAGAAGGTTTCATTGTTGATATAAGTTTTACCTGCCATCATTGTTTCTTTCATAAAGATTTTGGGCAAATCGGAAAACTCATCGGTATAATAATACCTTCCGCTCCCCTTTTGTGCTAATTCCTCCAATAAAGCCGTGTCAGAGGATCTGCCCACAGCCACTGTGGATAAAGTGATACCCGATGCTTTCATCAGTCCAATGAGCTCGTTATAGCCTGATCGTTCTGCTTGGCCGTCTGTAAGAAGAATAATATGCTTAACCTTCGTGTCTCCACTACGAAGAACCTCATAAGCGTCTCTAAGAGCAGGTATGATGCTGGTTCCGCCTCCAGGAGAGATGCTTGCAATATCCTTCTTAATGTTTTCGAGATTATTGTCTATAGCTTGAAATTTTACAATGTCTTGAGGCAGATCATCAAATGCAATAACCCCAATTTTATCAAAGGAATGTAAAACCTCTGCTGCACGGATGGCCGCTTCCTTGGCTAATTCCAGCTTTGAAATGCCATAAGGAGCTTCCTCCATACTTCCGGATCTGTCGGTAACAATCATAAGCCCCATATCCGGAATATTATTTTTATCCTTTAACTCCATTTCTACCGGCAGTAGTGTTTCTAAAGGGGTATCAAAATAGTTTCCCAGGGCATAGGCATTTTCTCCGCCGGTTACTACTAAACCTCCTCCCAAATGGCTCACATAATTTTCTAAATTACTAAGAAACTTTTCATCTAAATCGTCTCCTGAGATATTGGCTAAAATAACTCCGTCATACTGGGATAATTCATCCATTTGAGCAGGAGCAATATGTGGTTCTATGGTATTGATTTCAACCTTGGTCCCTTCTAATAATTTTTCAATTTCTTCTCCGCTGTTATTTTTCTCAATCAAAAGTATATGAGGGATATCTTCTACGTAAGTATACCCGTAAGCTACGTTATTTTCACGAATGCTATCTATGTCCGCCTCCAGCTCGACACGATAAATTCTGCCTCCCCCTTCTTCTGCTTTGTCGGAGAAAACGAATCTATTTTGTCCCTTTCTTATATTTATAGTTTGGGTTTCTACTAAATTCTTTCCATTATATATTTTAAGAACCCCTTGGTTATCTACTAAACTGTCCACTCTAATTTGAGCAGTAAATTCCTGATGTAGATTTAAATACTGGGGAATCGTTAAATCCGTTAGTTGTACTTCATCAGAAATAGAATTCTTAGTTTGGACTACATCTACCTTTATGTTCTGTCCAGCCATTGTTTTAGCTTGGCTTAAGGCATCCCCCATATTTTCTTGTCCGTCTGAAATGAGTACAATACGCTTTTTTGATTCTTCCGGAATCAAGGAAGCGGATAGTTTTATTCCCTGGGAAATATCCGTAGAATGAGCATTGACAATCGTATCAAAGCCTGAAAAATCCGGCTCTAACTTTGGGCTGATTTCAACGACCGCATTGCCTCCAAAGCTAACGATTCCCACTTCATCTTTATCACTTTTGAATCCGATGGATTCTTGAATAAAATCCTCCACTTCTTCTAAAGATGCCTTAGAGCTATCGGATAAATCTACGGCAAAGATAGTGGTTGTTGTATCTATACTCTGCTTAATTTCAAGTCCCAATAAAGAAAAAATGAGCAGTATCACAACTATACATCTGATACTTGTGAGAAAAAATTGTTTATCCCTCCGAATGTATATCCACCATTCAAGGATAAGCAAAAGCAGTACTAAAAGGATGAATATATTTTTTAAACTTCGATTTCCTGAGGTAATCTCTTCTTTTGCAGCATGGTCTTCAACTGTAATATTATCTTGATCCGTCCGATTTAAGTCAGATTCCGATTCTACAGGCGGATTGACTGCAAAAGAATAAAAGTTGTCTTCATTTTTACCCTTTTGTTTAAGGACATATATTCCCAATGTATCGGTGTTTTTATAGGGCTGCGCCGGAAAAGGAGGTGCCAGTTTCTCTACATTTCCTTTTGGGTCAACTAAACTTACTTCCTGAGCTTCAGGCAATATTTCAAACTCAATCGTATCTCCTGCGATAATGTTCTTTAAATTATTAACATCAGAAGGGATAAACCACTGCATGATATTATATATAAAAATAGGAAATTCTTTTTTTATAGGTAAGTCTGTATCATGTAAATCAAAGCCGCACACAATAACCTTCTGTTTCTGTAATTCACCAGAGAAGATTAAAGGTGTTTTTTCCGAGCTAAGGATTTCTTCTCCCCATTCAGGAAGAACCATCTTCTTTGTTTTAGCGATTGCAAAATCCATTTCCCTGATCAGTTCAAAGAGTTTGCTTTCCGATGGTAAAATAGTATCTACTGTGACTTCTCCTTCAACTTTTACCAAAGGATTATTCTCTTCCGGATTAAATGCCAAAATGTGCCCGTCCTTTGGTAAAGCAGGAGGCATTTTCCCGTCAAAGATATATAAATAATATCCCGTAGGGAGTTCTTCGTTTTCTAAATTACCTTTATATAATTCCACTTGAGGAAGAATAGACAGAATCTGCTCTAAAAAGATATTCTGTTCCGTCACCAATAAAACCTTTTGCTTGACATCTTCATGTACCACATCATACATGGTATTATCTGTTTTTAAAATATCATCAGAATCTATTTCAGCTTTTAATATTTCTATTCCTTTCGGAATCCCTGCAAAAAAGACATTTTCTTCTTTACCAGCAAAAAGCTCTACGTCCTTTACATCTATTAATTCTTCGTCTCCATAAAGGGATACGGATATTTTTCTTGGGGCCTTTCCAAAGTTTTTCACCCTAACCAATACGGCTATTTGTTCTTCTTCCTTTGAGTGGGATAGTAATACAATCCCACAATTATCGGAACTTTGACCTACCTGTACGAACTCCATGTCTAAATTAGGAACAGACATAGCCTCATCGGAAAACAAATAGATTTTTCCTTTTGTCTGCTCATAAATGGCCTGTACCAAGGAAGCTGTATCTTCACTGTTACCCTCTGTATTGGATACCTCTACTTCCTTCAGCTTTTTGATTACTGTATTTTTTTCAGTGGACTTATTCACCAGAATATAAGGTTCTTTCTCCATAACAATAAGAGAGATCTCAGCATCGGGTTCTAAAGTGTTAATAAAGTGTTCCATCTTATTCTTTGCATTTTCAAATCTGTTAGGTTTTTCGTCCTCTGCCTGCATACTCATGGAGCTGTCAAGAATAAGAATATAACTTCCTGCCATTTCCCCTTTTCCGTATAAATAGGGTTTTGCCAAAGCCATTACAAGCAAAGCTGCCGCAAGAAGCTGTATAAAAAGCAAAAGATTCTTCCTGAGCTTTTGCCATGGTTTATAGGCTTCGGAATGACTTAAAGCCTGCTCCCAAAGAAATAAACTTGGAACCTTGACTTCTTCATACTTTTGCTTTAACAAATACATCAATATAATGATGGGTATAGCAATAAGGCCTAAAAACCCCCACGGATTGTAAAAATTCATGGACACACCTCATTCTTTATTCTAGGGAGGAGAAGTATTCTTCCACTAAATTCTTGATTCCATACGGAACACTGTCGTCTTCTAAAAATTGAATCGCATCTTGTTTATACTGCTGATAAACTTCGTGATAGGGAACAGATTCCCCTCTGTCCCCAATTGTTTTTTGATCTACTTTATGCATATCTCTAGACTGGTTTTTCATCCCGTCTACTTGTGCATCATAATCTTTTTTATCCTGAGCTTGTCTTGAATAAATCTTTTCATTGGGCTTATGGCCTTGACCTCGACCTTGGCCACTTCCCTGGCCCTGACCTTGCCCTTGACCAGTTCCGCTGCCTTGTCCCTGACCTTCCCCTTGACTTGCTCCCTGGCCTTGACTCTGACCTTCTCCTTGACCAGCTCCACTGTTTTCTCCCTGGCCTTCACCAGTTCCACTGTCTTGATTTTGCTGTTGGTTTGCTGCATTATTGTTTTGATTATTGGATGCCATCGCCTCATTGACTGCTTCAATAGCCTCTCTTAGATCCTGGTTTTCCATAGCTAAATTTTCTAATGCTTGGGCTAATTGATCATACTGCTCGGCTAATCCTTCAAGATCGCCATCAGTTAATGCCTGCTGATAATCATTTAGAGCCTGCTGTAACTCCTGATTGTTTTGGATTTCGTTGGCTGCATCTTTTAATATCTCCGCCAGTTCTTGGATTTGGTTCTCATCCATTTTCTTTAAATTCTCTTGAAGTTCATCTAAATTCTTTCTAATCTCGGATACATTGCCCTGTTGAAGCTGATCACCCAGGGCTCTGGTCAGTTCATGATTGGATAGTTTTTCTCCCAGCTTCTTTAAATCTCCTTGAACGGATTCCTTTGAGACTTTCTTAAGCTGCTGCTGCGTTTTTTGTGAAGCACGGAGGATGTCTCCTTCATTATTTGCCTTCTTTAATTCGGCTTTTAATGAATCCAGAGCTTTATTGATCTTATTTATTTCTTCCGAAGATAATTTGGGATTATTTTTTAGTTCTTCTTGGACTTTTTCTATTTTTTCAATCTCTGTCTTCGCTTTTTCTTTTGTTTCACGCTGTAATTCCAATCTGGAGTTTACAGGACTAGGGGCAAACCCTGCTGCGATAGCTCCAACCATCAAGATACCTATGATCCATAATTTTTTCTTAGGAAGTGAAATGGAATATCTTTTATCAAACTCTGCTTTTTTAGCACTGCTCACTGCATCCTCCAGTACTAATTTGTACATGGGATTTGAAAGATTCCCCTCGTCTTTTGATAGCTCAAAAGCAGTAATAAACCGTTCTTTATATCCTAAAGCATCTCCTTTTTTAGCTGCCTCCTCTATTCCAGGCAGTCTAAGCAATAGGCTTACACTGGCACTAAACCATGAAAACAGCATTACACTCCCAAGAATTATAAGCAGATTGGGAAGCAATATCCATTTGGATAATAGTATAATTCCGATATCCAAAGTCATTCCAGCGATACTGCCAATTAGGACATAGTGAATCCATTTTTCCAGAATCATTTTCTTTCGCAGAGGTTTTAATGCTTTATAAAGTTCTGTCAAAACATTCACTTCCTTATAGTTTAATTTATAAATAACCTGCTTATTTTCGTCTTCCTACTACCGGCTGTATTCTAATGACACTAAGTAAAATCATTATAAACGTAATGACTGCGTCAAATATTATATTCACCTGCCAGGGCTGGAGTAATATTTTAGCGTTATTATTGTGGATACTGAGTATATCGCCGATGATATTATAGCTCATTACTTGATTTTGCAGGACGGATAAAAACCCTATAAAAGGATTGGCACCGGCAACTAATAGGGATTCGCCGTAGGTCAAGCCTTGATGCCTAATGGCAAAGGAATATTCATGAAACATCGCCAATGCTACAATTGTACCAATGCAAAGATTAAGGATAAAGAGATATGAAATCACTGTAGCAGTCGTTGTTTTTTTAAAAAAGGTCGAGCAAAATATCCCCACGCTGCCAACCATAATCGCCGTGGCAATAAAAAAGAGAAATAATAGTAGAATATTTGCTAAAGAAACGCCTCCAAAAATAAAGATAATACTAAAAATAGGCATTGAAGCTATTATAAGCAAAATAATCTGACTAATAGACGCCATTAACTTTCCTATAATAATTGAAAAAGGAGATAATTTAGTAACAAGAAGGAGATCTAAAGTTTGCCTTTCTCTTTCGCCGCTTATGGTTCCTGAAGTTAATGCAGGAACGAGTAAAATTATTAGTCCCAATTGACAGCCTGCCAGAAGGGAATATATAGTCAGTGCACTCCTTGGATCAAAGCCGCTGGTATAAGAATCAAATTCATTGATTGCCATAATAAGCCCTCCAAAGGAAGCCAATATGACTAAATATACAATCAATAAAGTAGGTGCTTTCCAGGATCTTAGCTTTGTTTTGAGTTCACGACGAAGCACAGGGTTAATCATTTTCGCTTTCGCCTCCTTGAGTAATCTGCATAAAGATATCTTCTAGATTGCCTTCTTTTTCTGAAAATGAAATAAGCGGTATATCTTGTTGGATGATTTTTTTCAGTAGATATGAAAGCTGAGTATCGTCTCCATCAAATTCAACTTCAACTTCATCTATTTTTTCAATAATATCATGGATATTGGGCTGCTCTTTTAAAATCGTAACCAGTTGATCCATATTTCCCATGGTTTTGATTTTAATCATTCTTTTTTGGGTTAACTGCTTCATAATCTGAGCAACCGTGCCATAAGCCGCAATCTTTCCTTTTTCAATAATACCAATGACGGTACATAACTCGGCTAATTCCGGAAGAATATGAGAACTGATAATAATGGTCTTCCCTAAAGTTTTTAGCTGCTTTAATACTTCTTTCATTTCTACTCGGGCTCTCGGATCTAAACCCGATGCAGGTTCATCCAGAATAAGAATATCCGGATCATGTACAAGACTTCTGGCAAGGCATAATCTTTGCTTCATACCTCTGGATAATGTGTCTACATAAGCATCCTTTTTATGGGATAAATCTACTAGCTCCAATAAATTGTCAATAATGGCTTCTCGTTCACTATAGGGAATGTTGTAGGTTCCTGCATAGAAATCCATATATTCATCCACTTTTAGATTATCATATACTCCAAAAAAATCAGGCATATATCCTATCTTTTCTCTTAATTTTCTTGGATGCGCCGTAACATCCACCCCGTTGATGAATACTTTGCCTGAAGTAGCACTTAAAAGTCCCGCCATAATTTTCATTGTAGTCGTTTTCCCTGCCCCGTTCGGTCCAACAAACCCGAATATTTCTCCTTCATTGATCGTAAGAGATAAACCGTCAACAGCAGTAAATTTGCCATATTTTTTTACTAAATTCTGTATTTCTAACACTATTGTTTATCTCCCTTCATTCGCAATTTCGGAACCTCGATTCTATTATCCTTTTGATTGTCTACTAAAACATCAAGACGAATTTGAATTTTCCCTTCGGAATTTCTATACTTCTCCACGTCTCCTTCGTAAGGTAGATTGGTCAGTTCTTCCCATATTTCACTTTCATTATTGAAAATATATGCTCCGTCAACACTGGAGTTTGTCGTAAACTGTATTTGGAGTTCACTTAACTTTATATTAGAATCGATAGAATAGGTAAAATCCATGCTTCCACTGCTGTGGAGGTATACGATGTTTTCGAATTCATCCATATCAAATCCAATATTTCCTGTAATATAAGGCTTTATAAAACCATAGGGAATTTCAATCTTATCTGCCTTGGAATAGTCGATTTCAAGAGGGATAACAAATAGATTTTGACTATAATTGGCGATTGCCATATCATTAATCTTTACATCTCCAAGAAGAGATTCATCACTAAAACCGTAAAGTACAATGGAGGACCCTTCGTCACTAAGAAGATCTTTAGGATTAATACCGTAACTTCCTTGTTTAATCATATAATATCTATTAGTGTAGTTTTGAAATATTTCTCTTCTCTGTACTAAACTTTGAAGCTCTTCTTTAGACAATTCGCTTCCCCATTTTGTATTCATTCCTCTTATGTCATATATGGGTCCAAATATTTCGTCCAGGGCTTCATATCGGCCCTTTGTATTAGAAGAAGAAATCTCTTTTTCAAGATGGATTGTATCGTTATTCTTAAGGTTATCTATATAGTAGTAATGATCTCCGGCAACTAAAATACAGGTTTCAAGATCAAATCCCAGTTGATTTTGAATACTGCCAATTAATTTATTATCTTTAAAAGTGATGGATGCGTTGATAGGACCTGAAAAATTGACGGTGTGACTTCCTGTAACTGTATTCATCGCCCAGCTTTGATCATTATAAAAAATCAGTTCATCTTGCTGTCCTATTTTAATCTTTGCAGAAATGATTTCTTTCTTTTCCGTATTATTAATGCCATTGTTTCTAAAATTAAAAGATTGATCTACATCCGAGATTTGTGGATGAATATCTTTGGTAAAAGTAATCTTGCTTTCTCCTGTATCAGGAGTAAAAAATCCTGCGGTAATATCGATTACAGATGAAGTTTCACCGGACTTCAAGTAGGTTATACCAACACTGCTTCCGATGGGAGAGTTGAAGCCACTATTACTGCTTAGCAAATAAGCTGCTCCTGAAAAACCGAAAGCAAGAAAAGGAATAATAAACCATCCATATTCTCTTTTGTCCTTGACCTTTAAAATCCAATAAAGCACGGGACCTACAAGGATAATGTATACAACTATCATAATTAAAGTCCCTATCAGAAGACCTTTTTGCTCGGGTCGGGGAAATAACCTCAATACATAGGGACTTAGAAAAGAACTATTATCATAATATTGATCTTCATTATTACTCTTTTGTGCAAAAACAGGTATATGCTTCGTATATAATTCTGTGAGCATATACCTATTTCCATCCCACTGTGCAATTGGATTGATGCCTAAATCAAAATGATGAACAATCACATACCCTTTTCCCTGGTGAAGTAAGGTAGTAATAGGCAAATTCCCAGAAAATAATATGCCCTCCCCGTTTTTGATCTCTAAAAGGGCAGTTTGAAGAGACTGATCAGAATCAAATATTCTTCCTCCCAACTGCTCCATTTCAAAAAAATCAGTTGCATCGGCTGTTCCCTTATGAATTACAGAAATAAAATCTGAAGCCAAGCCTTTTAAAACCTTGTCCGAATTTGGCCCAGTTCCAAGAATTAAGGTTCCACCACCAGATACCCACTGATTCAACATTTCAATCTGTTCTTTATTGAGCTTTGATGTATCATAATTATTAATGATTACTGCGTCAAAATCATTTAATATATTAATATCTGTCGGAAATTTATTTTCATTTAATTCGATCAGTCTACTGCCTACAGTTTTACCTAATTCAAGATCTTTTAAGTAATTCAGACTTTGAGGATCTTCAGATAATACACCTACAAATCCTCTTTCAGGAGGAAAAGCTGTAGCGTAAATCGTTTTTTTAGCAATGGTTTTTCCTCCGCTGGTAAGCGCAATATTAAAAGAACGCTGCATATTAGCAGTCCTAACCACCATGTCAAACTTTTTTGTAGAGCCTTTTGGAAGCTCAACATCTTTTGCATACACGATATTGTCTAAAACATTTCCATATTCCTGTCTAAGGATTTTAATTTGAATTTCTCCCTTAAAATCCTCACCTTCATTGGTTATTTCTAGACTAATTGGCGTTGTTCCTCCCACTTTATATCTATTGTTAAATCCTATTTCACCATTAATAATAAAATTTTCACTTTCTGCAGCATAGGTAACAAAAGGAAGTAAAATTCCTATAATCATGGCGCCTATAAGCAGAAATGCTAAAATAGCAGCAATTTTCCTGTACTTTTCTCTATTGCGTCTTGTGAAAAGCATAGTATCCCTCCTCTACAAATCTCTTATATATATCAACGTAAAAATGGATTAGTTTGTTGCATCTTTTTCAATAGTAATTATTTTCTTGTCTATACAATATTTTAAATCGATCTTTCTTGGAAGGATCCCTTTTTCAAACATAATGGCGGCAATGGTTCCCTGGATACTTTGGATCTTTCCTCTGCCGTGTTTTTTATGATAAATGCTTATACCTTTATGGAATTCTTCCAAGGAAGGTTTCTTTGTCATTTCTTCAATAAATCTTGAAGGCTCCACTTCTTCCTCATATCTTTTTTTAACCGTTGAAATGGCCAGGTATTTCTTTGCTCTTGTAATCCCGACATAAAATAATCTTCTCTCTTCTTCCAATTCAGCCGGAGAGCTGCTTTTATTATGGGGAATTACACCTTCCACAGTTCCTGCAATACAAACCGCCTCAAATTCAAGACCTTTGGCACCATGCATGGTTGACAAAGTAACTGCATCCATTTCTCCTACGATCCTTCGCTTGCCTGCTTTCATCTCTTCTCCTACATTTTGAATATGGTTCATCCATTCCTCGTAACTTTCATAATGCCTGGCTGCCTCTTGAATTTCGTCCAGTAATTCCTTTAAGCCTTTAAAACTTATATTTCTATATTGGGCATACTCTATTATATAATCATTATATCCTATATTCTTCCTAATATATGCAATGGCTTCTCCAGGCTTTTTATTCTTAATACTGTCTAAGTGAAATTTAAGTTCCTCCAGCCGATTTACCTGCCATGTTTGCAGATAGGGTGTTTTATATATATTTTCAAACAAAATGCCATTCTTTTTTCTCGCTTCAAAAATTACTCCCTTGCTTATATATCGCTTCGGCTTATTAATAATTCGTTCTAAACTTTCATTATCCTTTAGATCTTTAGAAAGTTTGATATATGCCAAAATATCCTTTGCCACCCAATGCTCGTAGACATTGGGGATTTCATCTCTAAGATAAAAAGGGATATTCAAATCCAGCATAATATCTACCAAAGCTCTCGCCTGGATATTGGTTCTAAATATCACAGCGATATCTCTATAAGCCATGCCCTTCTTCTTCCAATTGAGTATCCATTCTGCAATATGGAGGGCTTCTTCTTCTCCATCTTCAGATTGAATAAAAACAGGTTCATCCCCTTTTTCATTGATCGTTTTTATTTCTTTTTGATATCTATGCACGTTTTTGCTGATAACAGAGCTACTAATATCTATAATTCTTCCGGTGGAGCGATAATTTATATCCAGGGTTACTCTTCCCGCATTCTTAAAATCCTGCGGAAAATGAAGCAAAAACTCCGGCCTTGCCCCTCTAAATTTATAAATGCTTTGATCATCATCCCCTACAATAAAGAGATGATTATAAGGAGCACTTAGAAGCTTAATCGTTTCATACTGAACTTTATTAATATCCTGAAACTCATCAATTAATATATATTTATATCGATTGCTCCAAAGGGAAAGAATATTCTTGTTATTGCGAAGAAGTTCATAGCAATGATAAAGCATATCATCAAAATCAATCTTTTGATGCTGGGATTTATAACGCTCATAATAAGATACTATTTTTCTAAATTGTTCCGAAGGCAAAGTCATAGAATTATAGTAAGACAGATGAATTAAATCGTTTTTTATAAGACCGATTTCATTTTCTAAATCATTTAGAAACTCCTGCTCATCCTGATACTCTATTTCCATTTCCTCTGTAATCTTCTTTAAAACCAGTCGCTTTTCATCTTCCTTAATCACTTGATCTATATGATACCCGTATGCGCTTCTGAGGATTCTAAAAAAAACAGAGTGAAAAGTCCCAAATAATATACCTTGACTTTTAGCAGAATTGATATCTTGCATATTGTAAAATCTTTGCTTCATTTCTTCGGCAGCAGCTTTTGTAAAAGTAATCACCAAAATACTTCGAGGATCTATGGCATAATAACTTAATAACTCTTTTGCCCTGGGATGATTGCTATCGTTTTTCAGTATATCAATGTCTTCTTTAGTAATCCCTTCAGGTACTTTATAGGTATTATAAATAGGTCCATAGGATATAAGATAATGCAATCTGTGCATAATCACATGGGTTTTCCCGGATCCCGGCCCCGCAATGACCATCTGAGGTCCTTCTCCTGTCAGTACCGCTTTTCTTTGATTTTCATTTAAATGTTCATAGTTTTTTTCAATAATTTTATCTCTTGTTTTTACAAATTCCTCTATTACATCTGCTTCAAACATAGTTTCTCCTAATGACTTTATTATTAATGTCTCTTGTTTCTTTTTTTGTACCATATATTTAATAAAATTGCAGCAACAGCCGCGCCTATGCCATCTGCCAGTAAGTCATTTATATCCGGAACCCTTGAAGGGGTAAAATACTGATGAAATTCATCGGTAATGCCATATAATATGGACAAAACAATAATGATATAAAGTACTTTCGGGTGCTTCACTTTCCTATGTAAAGCAAAATAATAAGCAATGGCTAAAATAAAATAAGCTACAAAATGCCCCCAATTAAAATCAGAAAAAAAAGGAAATGTATTTTGCAAATCACTTCCGGTCATTGAGGATAAAATAAAAATAACGATCATCCAAACTATGGATGGAATCCAAAATAAAAAGTCTTTTTTCTTCATAGTCATCTCCCCTTGGAAAACATTATACCATAGGAGAAATGCACTTTGTATATGAATATATTACCCTCAATGGTGAAACAAGTGTGTGCAGATGTCCTTGACAATTTTTAAACAAAAAATTACTATATATAAACCTTTGTCATAGACTTTATGGAAAAAATATACTATAATAAGCGCAGAAAATAAATATTTGAGGAAGGTTTTTATGAAAATTCCATTTTTCTTTAGTCTTTTTATTATTTTTATCGTATTTTTTAATATGAAATTACGCAAAGTAAGCAAAGAAATCGAAAATTCAAAAAAGAAATTCCTGGAAAGAGAGCGGGAATCCATGTTTGTCCGTAAAAAATCCTTGGAGGATCTGGACTATATTTCGGTTTCATTAGATGACCTTCCTATGCTAAAAGAGGAAGAATTATCTTCTGATGCTGAAAAACAGGCCTATCGCCACCAGAAAACCGCATTGGATTTGGCTTCAAAACCGCTGCTCAATTTAAGCGGCAAAAGCAATACGGATTTAAAATTTCAATATGGTCCTGCTAATCTGGAAACCTTAATGAACTACGAACAAAACTATGAAAATCTTCTAAAATCATTACTCAATTGGGGGAGATATTTAAAAAAGGCAAATCGAACGGAAGATGCTATTGCAGTTCTTGAAAAAGCCGTATCAATCGGCACCGATTTAAGTCAAAATTATATTTTATTATCTGATTTATATCATGAAACAAATCAAAAAGACAAATTATTAAACCTGAAAGAATTAGTAGAAAATCAACAAGGACAAAATACTATGCTGAAAAAAGTTCTGCAGCATATTGAACATATATTAAATATGTAAAAGAATAGGAGCGTTCTTATGAATATTGGAATTTTTACCGATACCTATTATCCACAAATTAATGGTGTTGTGACGTCTATTCGTACCCTGGAAAAAGAACTAAATAAGCGAGGTCACAAGGTATATATATTTACTACTTCAAACCCTAATTCTAAGAGAGCTCTTCCCAGAGTTTTCAGACTTCCCAGTATGCCATTTATTTTTCTTCCTTCTCATAGAGTAGGAGTATTATACTCTCCAAAAGCAGTGAAAATTGTAAAGCAGCTTGATTTGGACATTATCCATACTCAAACGGAGTTTTCCCTGGGCTTATTTGGTAAAATGATTTCAAAACAGATGGGCATTCCTATTGTACATACATACCATACAATGTATGAAGATTATGTACATTATATTTCAAAAGGAAAATTAACCGAATTTACGCCGAAGATGGCTCGTACTTTAAGCCGTCTGTTCTGCAACAGATGTGATACAGTTATAGCCCCAACAAATAAAGTAAAAGAGCTTCTTCAAGAATACGGAGTTAGAAAGCCCATTGAAGTTGTTCCCACAGGCATCAACCTGGAGCCTTTCAAAAGAGAAAATTATAATAAAGAAGAAATCATAGAACTCAGAGAACAATTTGGAATCCAAGAATCTGATCCTGTGGTTTTATTCATTGGAAGAGTGGCAAAAGAAAAAAGTATTGATGTTGTCATTCGCCAAATGCCTGCACTGCTTCAAAAACTGCCTAATGCAAAATTCTTAATTGTAGGCAACGGACCTGTAAAAAAAGACTTAGAAGAATTATGTAAAGAGCTTAATGTTGAAAATTCAGTGATTTTTGCCGGCGAACAGCCCTGGGATTCGATAGGAAAGTTCTATCAGGCAGGAGATGTATTTGTCAGCGCTTCTGTAACAGAAACCCAAGGACTTACCTTTGCTGAAGCTATGGCAGCCAAAATGCCCGTTGTTGCAAAGCAAGACAAAAGCATAGAAGGCATCATTCAAGATCATATCAATGGAAGAGTATTTACTCAAGATGAAGAGTTATCAGACATTCTTTTTGAATTATTAACCCAAAAAGAAGTTTCTATGCAATTGGCCGAAAATGCTGCTAAAATGGTCGAACCCCTTTCTTCCACCCATTTTGGAGAAAGCATTGAAAGAATTTATCAATCATTAATAAATTAGGGAAGCATTCTATCAATGCTTCCCTAATTTAATGTTGTTTTGTATTTTGCGACGTTATTTAAATGTTCGTCGTAAGTTTCTGCAAAAAGATGCTTTGTGCTTCCATACGCGCTTAAAACATAATAAAAATATGAATGCATATCCGGATTTAAGGCTGCTTCTATTGAAGCTTTCCTTGGGGTACAAATAGGGCTCGGAGGAAGCCCCTCGATAATGTATGTATTATATGGAGAATTTATTTTTAAATCCTCATAAGTAAGTCTGGATTTATGCTCCCCTAAAGCATAGATCACCGTTGCATCTATTTGAAGCTTCATGTTCTTTTTTAATCGGTTATAAATGACTCCCGCGATGATCGGCCTTTCACTGTCTTCGGCAGCTTCTTTTTCAATCATAGAGGCAATCGTTATAATTTCTATAGGGGTTCGTCCTAAACTTATAAACCGATTGGCTTCATTTTGAATCCATGCTTCATAGGGTTTTGTAAGTATGGCATATATTTCCTCCGGCGCTGCAGGTACGGGAATAGAATATTCTCCTTCAAATACTACTCCCTCTAAATTCACTTGACTTTGCTTTAAATAGGCAAATAGATCCTCTCTGGATATAACCCCACACTGCTCCAGCTTTTGGCTGATCATTTCAACCGTATCTCCTGGGGATACATTCACTGTAATTGTATCAACGATGGCTTGCTCTTGGGGTTTCGGAATAATTCTAAAAGACTTTTGAGAAATAGCCGGAACATCCAGGGTAAGCAATTGATAAGCCTGATAAATCGACACACCTGCAAAGCCTATTGCCAGTATGGAGCATCCCAGCATAAGCCATAGGTAATAGTTAATGACCCATTTCTTGATTATATCCATCATTTCACCTACTATTTCTTTTAATGCTTGAATATTTCTCCTTATTATTATTCTCTATTTACCTTAATTTTCCTTTTATTTTTTCGAATCTCCTTTATACCCATATAAAAAAGAAAAACTCCAAATAATCTCCGTAAAAATACAGCATCTAAAGAAACAGCCACAAAGGAGCCGATCACCGCACCTATGACGCCGCCGCCAATTAAAAACCAAAGCAATTCCTTTCTTATTCTTTTATTTCGTATATGGATCACCAGAGCTGCAATCGCCGTTGGAATAAAATAAATTAAATTGATACTTTGAGCATTATGCTGGCTCATTCCTACAAAAAGTGTTAAAGCAGGAATCAAAACCGTCCCTCCGCCAATTCCCATTCCGCTTATAAGTCCTGACAACAATCCTATAATAAATAAAATCATCCCAGAATCATCCTTATCGAGGCAGCAATCATAAATAATCCAAAGATTTTATGAAGCCATTGAGGTGAAATTTTGCATAATAGCTTTGCTCCTAATATTCCGCCACCCACTCCTCCTATAGCCACATAAATGATCGATTTCCAATCCAATATTTGATGCCTTGTATAGATAAAGGTACTCATAATAGATAGCGGTAAAATCACTGCAATAGCTGTCGCATGGGATTCATGTTCTTCAACTTTTAGAATCCTTTCCATGGCAGGTACTACAATTGTTCCTCCTCCCGCCCCAAAAAGGCCATTGGTTAAACCAGTAATAAATCCAACCAGAATGATTTTAAATTTATGTTTAATCAAAAGGATTTCCTCCATTAGCTTTTTATACTTACTTTCCCCTTTTTGGCATGATTTCATTTACATCTACATTGAAAATATGAAGGTATAATTTACCTAGTCAGAAATTACATTCATTCTTTCTTCTAACCCATACTGACAGTATGGAAGGAGAAAGCACTCTGCACATTTAGGATTTCTTGCCGTACATATGGCTCTTCCATGGGCAATAATCTGAGTATTATATCGAATCCAATGGTCTTTAGGAAGAATCTCCATTAAATCAAATTCTATCTTTGTAGGATCCGTAAATTTGGTAAGCCCCAATCTATATGAGACTCTTTTTACATGGGTGTCTACGACAATACTAGGGATACCATAAATATTTCCCAAAATAACATTGGCTGTTTTTCTTCCAACCCCTGCTAATTGAGTTAACTCATCAATATTTTTGGGCACTTCTCCATTATATTTTTCCAGTAACGTCCGAGTACAAAGAATAATATTTTTTGCCTTATTTCTATAGAATCCGGTGGATTTTATATCCTGCTCCAACTCCTCTAAATCCGCCTCGGCAAAATCCGATACCGATTTGTATTTCTTAAATAAATCCCTGGTTACCATGTTCACCCGATCATCGGTACACTGGGCACTTAAAATGGTGGCAATCAAAAGCTGCCAAGGGGTTTCATAATTTAAATAACATTTGATATCTTTCGGATAAAATTCATCTAAAAGTTCTAATATCTTTTTTGCTTTTGTTTTTATCTCCATAAAAATTCACCTCATTCATTTTGGGAAATAATTTATAAAATTTCATATTATTTCCCGGGAAATTATATCTTTATTTGGAAAATATTGTTTATTGGATTATTACTTTGTAAAATGCAGCATGTCCTAAAATTTGATTTTTTGAGTAATAATCAAACAAGATCGCCGTAGGTTTCTTATCTATTTTTAGGGATTCCTCTCCACTTCCGATACTTTTAATCCATTCTGTAAAATCAATGGGAAATACCTCTAAATGAGCCATGCGGCTAATCTGTTTTGATGAATATTCCATTAATTTGGGTAAATAATGTTTTATATTTTCTTCATTTCGATAAAAATCCCTTATTTGAGATTTATACATTTCTTCGCTGGAATCCATCCATTCCGGCAATTTCTTGGCTTTCTCGTGCAAATATATATCAAATTTCAGCAGCTCTTTAAATACTTCTGCCCCTTCTTCTGCTTTTTCTTTAAAAAACTCTAATAATATGGTATATAATTGGATTTTATTGTGCTGAACATGATGGTATCCCTTTCTTTCCCAATAAACTGCCAAAGCTTCATAAAAATCGAAGGGTGTATCAAAAAAGTGAGTGATATATCTGATGCTGTAATAAAAACGACCGGAATTATAATATTTTTCTACCATTTCTTCAATCATTTTAAGTTTTAGCATTTCCCCGTAATTTAATTCTCTAGTAAATAGAATCTCATAGGGGGCTTTCTTTTTATAAATGAGTCCATATTGCTCCGCGTTGATCCTCATTCCGGAACCCTTTAAGACCTTTAGAAATCCTAATTGAAGCTGCTCCGGAAATAAACTATAAACATCGTTAAAAGAATTCTTAAAGGAAGCGTAGTCTTCTCCTGGAAGCCCTGCAATCAAATCTAAATGCTGATGTATATTTTGAGCTTGCTTTATTTTGCTCACTATAATTTTTAACTGTTCAAAATCCATTTTTCTATTAATAATTTTTAAAACTTCCTTATTGGTTGTTTGAACACCTATTTCAAATTGAAATAAGCCCGGTCTTGCCTTAGATAGAAATGCAATGGTTTCATCATCTAATAAATCTGCGGAAATCTCAAAGTGAAAATTGGTAGTTCCGTTATCGTGCTCCATTAAATAACTCCATATTGCCCATGCATGTTTTTTATTACAGTTAAAGGTTCTATCCACAAATTTAACTTGCTTCACTTTCCCGTCTAAAAAACGCTGTAAATCCGAATATACCCTTTCAAGAGACAAAAATCTTACCTTTTTATCTATTGAAGACAGGCAGTATTGACATTGATAAGGACAGCCTCTGGTACTTTCATAATAAAGAATTTGATTTTCCATGTCCTGAAATTCTTCGTATACAAAAGGAATATCATCTAAGTTTAGAGGAACACGCTCTTTGTTTCTAATGATTTGTCCATTAGCGGCATATATGATTCCGTCTATTTTTTCTAAGGATTTGTTCCCGTCTATATAGCTATGAAGGATTTCATAAAAGGTTTCTTCCCCTTCTCCATAAATAATGACATCTATTTCTTTATAGTCTTTAAGCAGCTTTTCTCCGTCATAGGATACTTCAGGTCCCCCTAATACAATAAGCGTATTGGGCAGTATCTTTTTAATATTGCTGACCAAATCTAAAGTCTGCTCAATATTCCATATATAGCATGCAAACCCTAATATATCGGGGTTAAGCTTGTATATTTCATTCAGAATATAATTTTCCTCATGATTAATGGTATACTCGGCGATTGTGATATTATCCTTATATTCCCTGCAAAAAGCTTTAAGAGATCTAAGGGCCAATGATGTATGTATGTATTTTGCATTCAATGCAGACAAAACAATATTCATAATAATTCTCCATTCTTTATCATTTGTTTTATTATAGTATACTTTCTCATATTATAAAAGTAGAGTGCCGTCATCGGCACTCCAAGAAGAATAGCATGATTTATTTTAATTCATTCATGAATAATGACCATTGTGCCATGGGGAATATTTTCATAAAACCATTTTGCATCTTCTTCATTCATTCGAACACACCCGTGACTTGCCGGTTTACCTATTTTCTTTCGTTCTGATTCTATGATGTTCCAATGATTATCCCTTGGAATCCCATGGAATAAATATTGGTCAATAATTCTTACCCAATAGGTAGCGCCTTCATTAAAACGTTTTGAAAAGAAACTGGTTCCCCTGTCCTGAATAAAAAAGGTTCCAAGAACCGTAGGTTCTTCTTTCGTTCCACCGGAAGCCGGCATCCTTCTTATGATATCTTTTCCTTTATGGATGATTACTTCATGTTTTCCTTTTAATGAAACTTCCACCCATAGATCGTCGTCATTAATTGGCATAGTCATAAATTTTAATACATAAGGATCGGTTTTTTCACCATATTTTGAAATGCCTTGAATACTTACTTCATATTCTTCGCCAGGATCTAAAATCTTATGAGGAAGGAATTCTAATTTATTGTCTTTGACTGAAACTTTTTGCTTTACTCCATCAATCGTTATAACTGCATCTTTTATTTCTTCGTTCATCTTAGCAGAAATCTTAGGATATAAAGCCACCCATTGCGCCGACTGCTTAGGATTTGTTTCCACAATCTTAGGTTTAGAGGCGGTACGTATTTGTATTTGAATATCCTCTTTTAACATATGTCCACACTGGGCCTTTAAACCTTTTTTGATGAGCAGCAGATAATTGCTTTCGTTGTTCATTTTTTCTTTGGGATATAAATTCCATCTGCTGTAGTCAATACTTTTTCCATCATCTTCAAATACTTGGGGTTCTAAATCAAACTTAACATCGGATTGAATAAATTTTTGAATATTTTTTGCGTCCATGGGGGTGTTAAATTGAAGTACCAGTGGGCCTTCCGTTGGAACATGATCTTTATTTTCTATTTCTAATAATTGCGGCTCAGCTTGAAATTGGACGGAAGTCGATAAAGATTTGTGTAAAAAGGGAAACTGAGATTTTGCACCATGAATTTTAAATAAGATTTTTTGACCTTTTAATTCGCTAAGCTCGTTGATCGTAACTTTTAACCGATTAGGTCCTTCCCATTTCAAATCGCATTGAAACTTTGTATTGGGAAGGGAAGATTTTATTTCAAGATTTTTTTCAATGCCGTACTGCTCCATTGGGACTAAAAAATTGACTCTTATCACTGCGGTATTATCTTTTACATCGACAAGCAGTAAATTATAGTGTTGAAAAAATAACAATATTCCTGCCAAAATCAATAATATGAACAAAACATTGATATGCTTTCGCAAATCCGCTAAAAGAACCATTCTTTGCCCTCCCATATAAATTAATCTATATCTGCCCTCCTATATTCATAAACCAACTCATCTGACAAATGGCTGCTTATTTATGATGAATCTAGTCTTATTTCTTCTCATTAATTTATATGTCTCTGGGAAATTATATAGTACACACAAAAAAGCCATACCATTAGAACGTTTTTCTAATGATATGGCTTTAAAATAAAAAAAGCGCGAGACGGGATTCGAACCCGCGGCCCTCGCCTTGGCAAGGCGATGCTCTACCACTGAGCCACTCGCGCATAATTATTATTGGAGCGGGTGATGGGAATCGAACCCACGTATCCAGCTTGGAAGGCTGGTGTTCTACCATTGAACTACACCCGCACAGTGCCCAGAACCGGAATCGAACCAGTGACACGAGGATTTTCAGTCCTCTGCTCTACCGACTGAGCTATCTGGGCGTTTATGTATTTTAAATGGATGCCGGAGACCGGAATCGAACCGGTACGGTCGGTAAGGACCGCAGGATTTTAAGTCCTGTGCGTCTGCCAGTTCCGCCACTCCGGCATATTAATATGTAAAACTATGGAGGGAGAAGGATTCGAACCTTCGAAGTCTCCGACAACAGATTTACAGTCTGCCCCCTTTGGCCACTCGGGAATCCCTCCGTATCATAAAATAATGTATGACAGCAATTCATTCCTTAGAAAGGAGGTGATCCAGCCGCACCTTCCGATACGGCTACCTTGTTACGACTTCACCCCAGTCATCGGCTTCACCTTCGACGGCTCCTTCCTTTCGGTTAGGTCACCGGCTTCGGGTGCTT
>JAAYPH010000057.1 GCA_012519955.1 Candidatus Epulonipiscium sp. | reverse complement strand
TCTACAATTGTCTTTCTAAATTCTTCTGTATAATACTTTTGCCCTTTTGCCATTGTAGACACTTCCTTCCCTTTTTATATTTTAAGGTGTTCGGCTTTTTGTGTCTACACTAATATACTAACACCATGATTCATTATGTAATACTCACAAATGAGTTTCAATGTCATTTGATTTCAGTAATACATAATGCGAATAAGAACGATTGTTTAACAAAGGGGGATGGTTATGAAGGGTAATCTTAAACTAGTAATCTTATTGTTGTGCATGTTTTTAGCTGTTTTTTATTCCTACAGTGTCAGACCGGATGATTTTTCAACCATAGAAACACTCAAGTTTCCAACCGGGGAGGGCGCAACAGATATTGAAAAGACATTGTCCAGTCTTACCAAAGTTCAGGGGGCTGAAAATATGTACATGATGACTTATTATGGTGACTATCAGGAACAGCTGGAAAAGGACAGTAAACTTTTGATTGATTTAAAAACTGGAAGAGTTAAACCGAAATGCAGTTTGATCTCGCTCACAGCAGATAAAAACAATCCTATGTTCGGTAGAAATTTTGATTTTGCCAATAGTGGAATTATAATCACCCGTTACCAGCCGCCGAATAAATATGAGTCAATAGCATTTACGCCTTCCACAACAATCTTTCTTCCAAAAGATTTTGATCCTGAAAGACTCTCCATGGAAGTGAAACAAAATGCATTACACACAGCGTTTCTTTCTACCTGTGGAATGAATGAAAAGGGGCTTGTTGTAGCATTAGCATCCACTGCCTCCGTTCCCACAAAGGAAGAAAAGGGCTTAAAATTCGTTTATAAGACCTTGTGGCTAAGAGAGTTGTTAGATAATGCCAAAGATGTTGAAGAAGCTGTGGAAATTACAAAAACTCTCAGGGCGTTTGATGAGTTGAATGATATTCAGCATCATATGCTTGTAGCAGACGCAAAGGGAAATTCCGTTGCCATTGAGTTTGCAAAAGGAGACTGGCGTTTTTTCTATGAAGAAAACCCGTGGCAAGTGGTGACGAACTCAGCTCTTTATAATAGAACCCATGAAGAAAAAGAAAAAATGTGCTGGAGATATAAAAAAGCTTCTAAAATACTTGAAGAGCTTGGCGGAAGGGGAGACTGGCAGGATACTATGAGGACCCTGAAAGCCGTAACTCAAGGACAGCCCATAGATAACAGTTCTACAGGTACATTGTTTTCCTTTGCAGCGGATATATCCAATAGGACGATATATCTTTGTACTCATAGTGAGTATGACAAGGTTTATAAATTCGGTTTTGAATAAAATTATGGAACGAAATAGTATTTTTTTCGTCTAATAATCAAAAGATAAATTTATTCCCTTATTTAATAATGATCGTAGTATGCGTTGGTTTTTAGTAGAAAAATGATTAAATCGTGAATAGTTTAAGGAGGGATCGGATGTATTTTAAAAAGAATATTTTGTTTATAGGTATAGTTATATTGATTATTATGTTTACAGGCTGTTCTAATAAAAAAGCTCAGGAAGAAAAGCCTCAGGATTCACAAAACATATCTGAAGATACAGATAAAGAAGTGGTTACTGAGCTCACAAAAGAGCAAGCAGTTGAAATTGAAAAAGAATTTTTTAAGCGGGTTCTTGATTTGGAAATGAATGAAGAGACTTATGAAATCCTTGATTTTCATAACAAAGAAGATTTAATTAGCTATGTATCTGAAGTAGCAGACAAAAAGCTGGCCGAAGACTTTGTCAATGGGTTATATGAAGAGAAAAATGGCAAGTTGTATATCATACCCAAAGGTGGTCCAGCTGCAATTGTGGAGGATTCTCCCTTTGAACTGAATAGATTGGATGAGTATACCTATGAGCTTATTCAAGAGGAAGAAGATATGTTGAGAGGACCGTATAAGCTGACGGTTGAATACAAGTATTTGGATAACACCTGGAAAATGAGCAGCAGGAAAGAAGAGCAGAGAATTGTTGAAGAAAATAACATCGATGAAAATACTGAGGCTGCTGATCAGGAAATTAAGGAAATCGCACAAAAGGTGATCTATGCTATCAGCACCAAAGATGGACAAACAATATCTGAATATGTTCACCCGGAAAAAGGTGTTCGATTTACGCCTTATACCCATGTATTTTTAGAAGAAGACGTTGTGTTTAGCAAAGAGGAGATGAAGACTTTTTTTGAAAATCAGAACCTCTATCTATGGGGATATTATGACGGCAGCGGAGAGGAAATTAAGTTGACTCCCAAAGACTACTATGAGAAATTTATATACTCTGAAGATTTTATAAATGCCCCGGAAATAGGTTATAATGAAGTCCTGAGTTTCGGAAATATGTTAGAAAATCAGTTTGAAGTGTATGATGATCCTATGGTAGTGGAATATTATTTCCCCGGATTCAATCCAGAATACGAAGGTATGGACTGGAAAAGCCTTAGACTGGTTTTTGAGAAATACGAAGGAAGTTATCGATTGGTAGGTATTATCCATAATCAATGGACTATTTAAAAAAACGGAGTACATCGCAAAGTTTTGTTTCAAACTTATCGGTGTACTCTTTTTGCATTCTTCAAGATATAGGTGCAGACAGGAAAGAGTTTCGCCTGCGAAACTCTCGCGCCGAGCGCGGTCGGCAAAGACGACAAAATACAATACTCGCGAGTGTGCATTCTGCCCGGAGGGCTTTTTATTGCATAGGAAATCTGGAGGAATTTCCTATGCAATAAAAAAATAGGGCAATGAATGCCCTGAACTGCATAAAGTAAAGTTATAATATTAGACAATTCAATAATATAAAAATCAAGCAAACCTGTCAACATAATCAATATTACATTTTCATTACAATAATTACGCCGTGGCTTTTATGCTATTGACATCAATTGTAATTTTGTGTACACTTAATAAAGTAACTTAATAAAGTTAACTTATTTAAGTGTTAGAAGGCTATTTATTTGGTAAAAGGAAACGAGGTGGTATTATAAATGTTAAAAGCGAACCGCGCTCAGATGAAAGAAATCAATAAGAACCTTTTAAGGCAAACTTTAAAAGAATACAGAAAAGCTACCAAACCGGAATTGGCCGCATTAACTCACTTAAGTGTGGTTACCGTTAATTCTCTAATCAGTGAAATGGTTGCTTCAGGAGAAGTAATAGAAGGAGATGAAGTACCTTCCAATGGAGGCAGGCCGTCAAGGCAGTATGTCTATAACGGTAATTATAGAAAAGCTCTAATTATTTATGGCTATGAACATCATAACAAAGATTTATTTCACATGTTGATTATTAATGCATTTGGGGAATGTATTGAACGTAAAACAGACTATTTTTCCAATGTAGGTATAAATAGTTTTGATATCTGGATAGAAAATGCTTTTAAGGTCCATGAAAATATTTGTGCCATCGTATTTGGACTTCCAGGAGCAGAGGAGAATGGCGTGATTTATGTCAATGATTACTCCGGAATTATTGGAGATAAGTTCTTGTCTTATTATCAATCCAAATATGGAGTGCCTGTGCTCTATGAGAATGACATCAATGCTACCGTCTACGGATTTTATACTAGGCAGAACAGCCATACAGTACAAACTGTGGTTGGGCTCTATTACCCACGTATTTATGGACCAGGGGCTGGTGTGGTTATAAAGGAGGAGATCTATAAGGGATGTAAGAATTTTGCCGGAGAAGTCAATTGGCTCCCTCTAAAGCCTTCATGGAATGAAGTGAATTATGATAACCCTGAAGAAGTCGTACTTATGCTTAGCCAAATCATAGTTGTATACAGTTGTGTACTGGCCCCGGAACGCATTGTATTTTATGGAGACTTTTTAACAGAGGAGATTTTGGAAAGACTATTGCTGCGTGTTCAAGAACTTCTTAAAGGACATTTCCTGCCCCATATTCAATTTGAAAAGAGTATCGAAAAAGATTTTGAGACAGGGATGATTCAAATCGCATATAAGGAATTACAAAAAAGAGAGGGGATTATTGAATGGTATTAACAGTTTTATTAATCATTATTTATATGGCATTTATAAGTCTTGGATTACCGGATTCACTTTTAGGTTCGGCATGGCCGACGATGTATCCTAATATGGGAGTGCCCATTTCTTATGCAGGGATTGTTTCGATGATTATAACCGGAGGAACGATTGTATCAAGTTTGTTAAGTGACAGGGTTATTAGAAAATTTGGAACCGGATTAGTTACCGTTACCAGCGTACTTATGACGGCACTGGCATTATTGGGATTTTCAATAAGCAATACGTTTTATCAGCTCTGTTTGTTTGCAATACCATTAGGACTTGGAGCAGGTTCTATCGATGCAGCACTTAATAATTTTGTAGCGCTTCATTATAAAGCAAAGCATATGAGCTGGCTACATTGTTTTTGGGGAGTCGGCGCTATGACTGGTCCAATCATCATGTCCTATTTCCTGGAACGAGGGATTATTTTTCAGATGGGCTATCGTACTGTCGCAATGATTCAGATTGTTTTAACAATCGTGTTGCTTGTAACTTTACCCTTATGGAAAAAGATTTCCTCAACCCATAATGAAGAACTCCATGCCAAAGAATCTAACCCAAAGGAGCTAAGTCAAAAGGTCATAAGCAAGAAAGAGCTTTTACAGCTGCCGGGGGCAAAACAAGCCTTATTAGCATTTTTCTGCTACTGCGCCATAGAAGCAACCCTGGGGTTATGGGGCAGCAGTTTTGTAAACATTGTTCATGGAGTACCTGCAGAAACAGCAGCAAAATGGGCTTCACTTTTCTATTTTGGTATTACTTTTGGCAGGTTTTTATCAGGCTTTGTTACCTTAAAACTGAATAATCGCCAGATGATTTATTTGGGAGAGGCCTTGCTTGCCGTAGGCATTATTATGATTATGCTGCCGTTAGGGCAGTTTACTGCAGTCATTGGTTTGGTTATGGGGGGAGTCGGGTGTGCACCTATTTTTCCTAGTATGCTGCATGAAACCCCTGTAAACTTCGGAGAAGAATATTCTCAGTCCATTATGGGTGTACAAATGGCATGTGCTTATGTAGGCAGTACGTTTATGCCGCCTCTCTTTGGTGTTTTAGCATCACACATAAGTTATTCTATTATGCCTTTCTATGCCGGAGGTATATTATTGATTATGGTTGCAGCAATAAAAATGTTAAATAAACGTGTAGATAAGAAAAGACTCACAGAAAAGGTGATCCTATCATGAAGATTCAATCCATTACTTCTAATTCTGTTGTATATACTTATGATAGTCTGAAAGAGTATCTTACAAATGTTTTTGTGATTGAAACATCTTCAAAAGTCTTTGTTGTCGATACCTTTTGCGGTTCAAAGTCCATGGAACCCATACTTAACAGAATAAATACACATTATAAAAGTAAAGAAATTATAGTGATTAACACCCATTTCCATTGGGATCATGTATGGGGCAATGTTAGTTTTAAAGGTCACGACATTATAAGCCACGAACTCTGCAGAAAGCTCCTGGAGGAACAATGGGAAACCCAGCTGGAAAGCAATCAGCAATTTATTGAAGGCAGCGCAGAAAAATGCCTTCCTAATCTGACCTTCAAAGATAAGTTGATCTTTCATGAAGAAGGCATTGAGCTATTTTATAGTCCCGGTCACACCATAGACAGCATATCTATTTTTGATCATAATGAAAAAGTACTGTATGTGGGGGATAACTTAGAAAAACCTATTATTTATGTGGAGAGTGAAGATATTAAGACATATATTCATACATTAAAAAATTATCTTAGCTATAAACCTAAGAAAATTTTCGCAGGGCATACCTTGGATTTACAAGAAGAGGATATCTATCACGCGATTGATTATCTACAGGGCCTATCTGAAGGAAAGAAATTTAGCTTTCAATCTGATTATGAAAGAAAAATTCATCGTCAGAATATGGAGACATTAAATATGCTATTATAATGATATGGTATTCATAAATAAAGGTCTCATACCCATTCATACTTGAGTATGCTATAATATAGAAATAGTCAATCTTTGTAAAATAGGCAGGTGAAATATATGAATATGGATATACGTTGGAAGCAAAGATTTTCTAACTATAAAAAAGCAGCACAGCAACTCACTGAATTTATAGAAAAAGGAGAACTTAATAAATTTGAAGTTCAAGGATTAATTCAATGTTTTGAATATACTTTTGAACTCGCGTGGAAGACTATGAAAGACTATTTAGAAGAAGAGGGATTTGAAGTTAAAAGTCCCAGAAGTACTATACAAACCGCTTTTCAAATTCAACTAGTTAACGACGGACATGCCTGGATTGATGCTTTAAACAAAAGAAATCTTATGGCTCATACTTATGATGAAGAAGTTGCAAAGGAAGCAGAGCAACTTATAAAAGAAAAATATTATCCGATCATAAAAGAGCTCCTGCATACATTGGAGGAAGAGCTATGAGTTTTGGCCTAAAAGAATCCGATTTAGAATATATTATTAATGTTCTCGGTGTTTTCACAGAAATAGAGAAAGCTGTAATTTTTGGGTCTCGAGCAAAGGGAAATTATAAGCCTGGTTCTGACATAGATATCGCAATTTTTGGAGATAAAATAACCTTTGATACTCTATCAAAACTCCATGCAATGTTAGAAGATGAAGGTCCATTGCCTTATTTTTTTGATATTGTGGATTATACTCATTCAGAACATAAAGAACTGAAGAATCATATTGAGAGGGTAGGACAAATAATTTACCAAAGAAGGTAATCATCAATTCCAAACATTGAGGAAAAATAGTCATCTTTTGAGGTTGAATATAATAAACCTTGATAGACAATATCGGGGACGTTTGTAACCTGATAAATATGTCCTGAGGTCAGTTCTACTTCCAGAAGTTGAGTTGATGCATCATAGCCTATACTCTTGATTTTCTCTGAATTAACATCTGTTCTTTCCAATTTGTTCACTCCTTATCAATAATGTATTCGCTTATAGTATAACCATCTCTTAAATAAACTTACTATGCAGTTATTAAAAAAATAAGCCTTTTATAATGCTTATTGATCATCTTTACTAGATGTGCTATACTGAAACAAATTTAAGGAAAAGAGGCATATGAATGTTTATTGTAAAAATGAGACTCCGTTATTTAGTTTAATCATAACTAAATAGAAAATAAGGTTAAAAGACCTATACTTTGTTTTAGGTTTATTTCTCGAGCCTTATTTTAGGATTCTTGTGATGAACATTCATATACTTTTTAGCTGTATCTTTATAAAGACATTAAGAAAACACTGCCTTAATGCAGTTTTGGTGTTCTGTTATTATTGAAATATAAAGGTTGCAGGTGAACTTTGTTCATTTGCAGCCTTTTTGTTACATAGGAAGTTCCTCCGGATTTCCTATGTCATAAAAATCCCTCAGGGTAGGATGCACACTCGCGCGTATTGTATTTTGTCGGCTTTGCCGACCGCGCTCGGCGCGAGAGTTTCGTAAGCGAAACTCTTTCTGTATTGTGAATGTTCATTTTCAGAAATTTGTGTTGTCTTCACAATGCATAAGTACTTGGAAAAGAGGAGGTATTCTAATGAGGCTTAACGGCGGCATTTTTCATATCAGACTAAGAGGTTAAAAAGGAGTCATGATGCATCCTTTTTAATCAGAAAAAAGGACTCCTGAAATCATGACTCTGTATTAAATCAAAAATGTTAAGAGTTAAGATTTCGAGAGGAGAAATAGATATGATGAAAGAAACTACAAATTGGAAATATAAATTTTTTACAATATGGTTTGGTCAAGCAGTATCTCTGATTACCAGTGCTATTTTGCAAATGGCGATTGTTTTTTATCTTACAGAAAAAACAGGATCGGCTATGGTATTATCCATTGCTACATTGATAGGGTTTTTGCCCTATGCCGTTTTTGGTCCTGCCATTGGTGTATTGGTTGACCGATATGATAGAAAGAAGATCATGATTGGGGCAGATTTAGTTATTGCAATAGCTGCTGCAGCTTTAGCAATCGTTGCTAAATACATGGAACCGCCAATTTGGATGGTTATGGTGGTACTATTTATCCGTAGTATTGGTACGGCATTCCATTCTCCGGCACTGAGTGCGGTAACGCCTCTTTTGGTTCCGGAAGAGCAATTGACTAAATGTGCAGGGTATAGTCAATCCATGCAATCGATCAGTTATATTGTCAGTCCGGCAATTGCAGCTTTTCTATATTCCATTTGGGATTTGAATTGGATTATAGCGATAGATGTTTTGGGAGCAGTTATCGCCTGCATAACAGTAGCCTTTGTTTATATTCCGAAATTGAATCCAGAACTGCAAGAAAGAAAATATTTTATGGAAGAATTAAAAGATGGCTTTAATGTTCTAAGACAAAATAAGGGGTTATATGCTTTACTTTTAGTCGGTACTTTATACATGTTTGTATACATGCCTATAAATGCTTTGTACGCTCTTATGAGCATGAGTTATTTTGGGGGAACTCCTTATCATGTTTCGATTACGGAGATAGCTTATGCTTCCGGTATGTTGGCAGGGGGAATGCTGCTGGGAGTTATCGGAGGTTTAAAAAAGCGAATTCCTCTAATCACTGCATCTATATTATTAATGGGTGTCAGCTTGACGATTTCCGGGTTCCTTCCTACCAATGGATTTATCGTATTTGCAGTTTGCTGTGGACTCATGGGATTTTCCGTTCCTTTTTACAGTGGAGTTCAGATGGCTCTTTATCAGGAAAAAATACAACCTGAATATTTAGGGCGAGTATTTTCTCTTACTGGAAGCATTGTATCCCTTGCTATGCCTTTGGGATTAATTCTGTCAGGATTATTCGCAGACAGAATTGGAGTCAATCATTGGTTTTTTATATCTGGCGTTATTATTATTTGCATTGGAATAATCTGTCCGATGATTCCGTCTATAAGAAAACTGGATTTATAAAACAGCAATTGAATTGGATATCTGCTTGAAGCGGATGTCCTTTTTGTTCTAAATATTGCAAGATTTAAAGAGGTAGGATAGTATAAAATTAGATAGGGAAAAATGTTTAAGAAAGAGAGGGTTATATGAAACTAAAAGACAAAAGATTTAAGAAGATCTTTTCAATTGCAGCAGCTGCTGCATTATTAGCCCTTTTTTCTATATGGCAGAATAATGGAATCGTTATAACCCATTATCAATATACCAATCATAAAATCCCCGAGGGTTTTGATAACTTTACGATTGTTCAGGTTTCTGATTTACACAATAAAGATTTCCATGGAAGATTATCAGAAAAAATTAAAGCAATAAACCCTGATATGATTGTAATTACGGGAGATTTAATTGACAGGAGAAATACGAATATTGATGTTGCAGTACAATTCATAGAAGAGATCATACAAACAGCACCAATCTACTATGTTTCAGGAAATCATGAGCAGTTATCCGAAATATTTGGGGAGCTAAAAGAGGAATTAAATCAACGAAATGTAAACATCATTGACAACACATTTGAAGTGTTAAATAGAAATGGAGACAGGATTGGATTAATGGGCATAGCCGATCCGGCAATTCATCAAACGGAGCGTTCTTATCTTTGGTATGACAGCAGTGCATATGTAAGAAGTAGTATTGAAGCTTTATATAAAAGTATAGATACAGAATTTAACATTCTTCTTTCCCACAGACCGGAATTATTTGATGTGTATGAAGAAATGAAAGTGGACTTGGTTTTCAGTGGACATGCCCATGGGGGACAAGTAAGAATTCCTTTAGTTGGAGGCTTGGTTGCACCAAACCAAGGTTTTTTTCCAAAATATACGGAGGGGATGTATACCAATGGAACGACATCCATGATTGTAAGCAGGGGATTAGGAAACAGTATTATTCCCCTCCGAATTTTGAACCGACCGGAATTAGTAGTCGTTACTTTAAACAGATAAATGGACTGTTTTTATACTATATCATGAGTGTTTAGTAGGCATGATGTGCCTCGGCAGCTTCTGCATCGGCTTTTGTTCTATGCACCGTACCATGGGGATGTTGTGGGGGTGCATAGATGGAATACAATTTTATTGGTGTACGACCGGTATTGATTAGATTATGCCATTTTCCGGCAGGTATGATGATTGCATAATCATCGGATACTCTTGCTTCAAAATCCAATCTGTCTTTCCGATCTCCCATTCTAACAATTCCTTGACCCGATTCAATACGGATAAATTGATCAAGATTGGGGTGGACTTCTAATCCAATATCTTCTCCAACACCAATGCTCATTAAGGTAACCTGTAAGTGTTTTCCTGTCCAGAGAGCAGTGCGAAAGGCAGTATTTTGTTTTGACGCTTCCTCAATATCCACTACAAAAGGTTTTGGACCGTGATCTTTTAAGTCAATCAAATGTGGTGGGTTCATCGGATAATTATATGGAGAATAAAAAGGAGCATAGGGGTTCGGAAAGTTTGGGTGATACATAGGCTGTTGATTGAAGTTAGGATAAGAATAATTGTTCTGCATATTATTGGGATACATCTGTGTGTTCATGTAGTTATGATATGGATACGGCTGATATCCATGATACATATGATTCATCCCTTTCATAGGTTTTGTAATATTATATGAATAATGGTAAAAAAAGTAACACAATATTTCCTAAATGCGGCTTTGCCGCTTTTTTAATTGCATAGGAAATTCCTCCATATTTCTTATACAATAAAAAGCCCTCCGGGTATAATGCACACTCGCGCGTATTGTATTTTGTCGGCTTTGCCGACCACGCTCGGCGCGAGAGTTTCGCAGGCGAAACTCTTTCTGTATGCCCTTTGTATCCATGCATAGATCATACATATATGGATTAAACTAACTAGAAATATCCTATTATATGTTTATAAGTTGGTGGACAGTATGAATAAACGACTGGGAGATATTTTAATTAATGGTGGTTTGATTACCAAGAAACAACTGGATGAGGCATTAAAAGAACGATCTGCAAGCAATAAAAAATTAGGTGAAGTATTGATCGAACTGGGGTATGTTACGGAGAAAGATATATTAAAGACCCTGGAAATTCAATTGGGGATACCCAGGATTAATTTGGAGAAAGAATTGATTAATCCAGAGGTTCCACAGCGTATTAGTGAAGATTTGGCGAGGAGACATATGGTATTTCCTTTTAAAGAAGAAGACAAGGTCTTGCATGTCGCGATGGCAGATCCCCTGAATTTCTATGGGATTGACGATTTGAAAATCGCAACAGGATATGGTATTAAGCCCTATATTGCAACGAAAAAAAGTATACAGATAGCGATAGAAAAGTATTATGGAAAACAGTCTACGAAACAGGCAATGGAAGATTTTAAGAAGCAGCAGGGAGATCTGGAAGACGAGGAAATCGAGGACGAAATTTCAGACATTGAAATGGCACCCATTGTCCGTATTGTGAATTCAATTATTAAACAAGCAGTTGTCAGTGGTGCCAGTGATATTCATATAGAGCCTTTTGAAGAGTTCATTAGAGTTCGGTTTAGAGTAGATGGGGAATTGCATGAAGCTATGAAATTGGATATCAATGCACATCCTGCCGTTACAGCCAGGATAAAGGTTCTAGGCAAAATGAATACCGCAGAAAAAAGAATCCCCCAGGACGGCAGAATAGAAATCAAGATGAATAACCGGGAAATCGACCTGAGAATATCCATACATCCTACGGTTTACGGTGAAAAAATTGTAATTCGATTACTGGATAGAAGCAATTTTATAAAAGGAAGGGATAGATTAGGTTTCACAAAGGAGAACAGTCTGCGTATTGATGAGCTGATAAAAAACCCTGATGGTATTTTGCTCGTCACAGGTCCTACTGGAAGCGGAAAAACTACCACCCTTTATACATTACTGTCAGAGCTTAATGACGAACGTAAAAATATTGTAACCGTTGAAGATCCGGTGGAATATAAAATTTTCGGCTTAAATCAGACATCGGTCAATCCAAAGATAGGTTTGACCTTTGCCAGCGTGCTGCGCTCCATACTAAGACAAGATCCGGACATTATTATGATTGGTGAGATTCGTGATACCGAAACATCACAGATTGCGGTAAGAGCTGCAATCACCGGTCATTTGGTTTTAAGCACCCTGCATACCAATGATACTGCTTCAAGCATTATAAGATTATTGGATATGGGAATAGAACCTTATTTAGTGTCTTCTGCCTTAGTAGGGGTTATTGCCCAAAGACTTGTGAAAAAAATTTGCCCCCATTGTAAAATTTCTTATGAGCCCGGCGAAAATGAATTGGAGATCTTAAATATGAAGGATTTAAAAATTCTTTATAAAGGGGAAGGGTGCAATTATTGTAAAAACACGGGATACAGAGGAAGAACTGCCATCCATGAAATTATGTATGTAGATAAAGAAATCAGGAAACTAATAAATAATAATGCCAGTGAAGATGATATAAAAAGTGCAGCCATCAAAAATGGAATGACCCCTTTAAGGGATAACTGCAAACAGCTTGTATTAGAAGGCGTAACGACCATCGATGAATTTATAAGAATTTCATATTCTTTAGACTAGGAGTTTGAATGCAATGCCTCAATTTAAGTACCAAGCAATATCACAAACAGGGAAAAGACTGGATGGCATCCAGGATGCCAATACTGAATCAGAAGTAGTTGCTTTGCTCAAAGAAAAAGGATATATTCCGATTAAAATTTTTGAGCAGTTAGATAAGGATGTCTCGAAAAATTTCTTATCTTTCGAAAGAGTAAAAGCAAAGGATTTATCTAATTTTTGCCGCCAATTTTATTTTATTATCCATGCCGGTGTAACCATAGCAAGTGGATTGGACATTTTAAGAAAACAAATCGAAAATAAAAAATTAAGAGGCGCTCTGGAAGGGATATTTAAAGACGTTCAAAAGGGCCAGGAATTATCCCAAAGTATGAAAAAATATAAAGATGTCTTTCCTCAATTACTCATTCACATGATAGAAGTTGGGGAAGTCAGCGGAAATCTTGACACCATTATGGATAAAATGGCCCTACATTATGAAAAAGAAAGCAAGATACAAGATCAAATTAAAAGCGCCATGATTTATCCTGTCATTCTAGGAATCGCCTCGGTTTTGGTAGTACTCTTTTTGTTAACTTTCGTTATGCCATCTTTTGTTACGATGTTTGAATCTTCAGGAGTAGAATTACCTGGACCCACAAGAGCCTTAATCAGGATTAGTAATTTTGTCATACGATACTGGTATATGATTTTAGTATTCATTTTATTGGCTTATAGTTTACTTAGAATTTTTTCTAAGTCCAATAGAGGAAGAATTGTTTTTGACACCATTAAAATGAAGATACCCATTGTCAACAGAGCAATGGAAAAAATTGTGTCTTCCAGGTTCTCCAGCACTTTATCTATTTTGCTTTCCAGTGGGATTTCTTTAATTGAATCCATAGAAATTGTTTCAAAAGTCGTAAGGAATAAAATTGTTGAAGACGGCTTGCTGCTTGCCAGTGAAGAGCTGAGAAAAGGAATTGATTTAGCAGCGTCATTGCAGAGAATTCATTTTTTTCCTCCCCTGGTTATCTCAACGATTAGGGTTGGAGAATATTCCGGGACTTTGGATGAAATACTGGAACAATTGGCACATTTTTATGATATGGAAGTGGAATCTGCAATTAAAAGTCTTATTGCAGCCTTAGAACCATTAATGATCGTAGTCATGGCAGTATTAATAGGTTCTATTGTAATCGCTATGGTACTGCCGATGTTTGAGCTTGGACAAGCAATCTAATGCAAAAAATTTGCTTATGGCATTTGTGTTTTAGACAAATGATAAAAGCCTAATAATAGGACATAATAATAGTGTATTAATAAAAAATTATTGAGGAAGGTTGCTATGAAAGACATTAAAAAATCTTTAAAAAGTACAAAAGGTTTTACCTTAATTGAATTAATCGTTATTATAGCAATATTGGCTGTTTTGGCTGTCATTGCTGTACCAAGACTTGTGGGCTATCAAGAAAGAGCCAGAGCGAGTACAGACCGTAACAATGCCAGCATTATAGGCAATGCGGTGAGTTTGGCATTGACAGAAGGGGATTTAAAACTCAATGAAAGTGGCGGTGCTGCAACGGGATTTGTAGGATATGAAGGCAGTTCTGTCGCTGCCAGTGCTTTAAGTGACGTTCTGGTGCCTAAATATCTTGAATCTATTCCAAAGCCCCAATCTGTTGCAGCTGACGACTTTACGGTTAATGTGAATACGAACGGTACGATCAGTATTACTGCCGGCGGTGAAACATTTTATCCCTTAACGGATACCGGTGAATAAGCCAGACCATTTTACCCTCTTTTCCCTAAAAGACAGGTGAAAAGAGGGTAAAACTTATGAAAGGTGATTACCCATGAAAAATATTACATTAGATATCGGCTCCCAAAATATTAGAATCGTTGAGGGCAGAGGTTTTGGTAAAGTTTTTACAATCAATAATCTTTGCAGCATACAAACGCCATTAACCGTTTATGAAGATGGAATGTTGTATGATATCAACACTTTGGCGAATCATCTGAAGGATGCGATGAAGCAGCATAATATAAAAGGTTCATACATCTCCTATATCATTGAAGGTTCTTCCATATTATCCCGGGAAATAGAAGTTCCGTCAATCAAAAAGAATGAACTCTCTTCCATGATTCGTTATGAAATGGAGAACAATCTTCCTAATCCTGTGGATTATTATATACTACAATTCAAAGTTACTGATAAATTCATTGCAGAAGGAATCAACAGACTAAAGATTCTTGTTTCCGCTGTTCCAAAGCATATAGTGGAGAGCTATATTGAGTTATCTAAACGGTTAGATTTAGAACCTTATATATTAAATGTGAAACATGACTCGGTCATCAATTTATTCAAAAAACAATGTGAAGAAAATAAAGAAATCATTTTCTTGCTTCTCGATATGGGACATAGTTCTATAGATGCTATGATCTTTGAAAAATGCAGATACAGATATAAAAGAAGAATTGATTTTGGCGGTAAAAACATCAGCGAAGATATTGCAGCTTTTTATCATCTTCCTATGGCTGAAGCAGAAAAAAGAAAAAAAGAATCTGCTCAAATTAATTTAGAAAATACGGATGAAAACACAATTGAAAGTATAACAAGAAAGCATGTGGATGAGTGGATAGAGGAGATCAATAAAATTATTCTATATTTTACAAGAACCAATGAAGGACACTCTATTCACAAAATATGGCTATACGGAGGAAGTTCAAAAATCCCTAATATTTCCGAATACATTTCAGTAAAAACTGGCATTCCAACAAGCTTAGTACATGATATTGTGAGTACGAATCTCATTAAAATGAATATTAGAAAGACAGAAATAGAATTTAAGGACTTATACACAGACTATACCAATGCTCTATCAGGCTGTATAAGAAACAGGGTGATGCCATAATGAATAAAGAGTATAACTTTTTCTACCCTTACATACAAAAATCCAGAAGAATGGCCCGCATTCGTTTAGGCCTTATTATCGCTTTATCCGTTATAATAGGAAGCATGTTCATTGTACAGCTTTTCACTTTTCTTTATTCCAAAGAGATGAAAAATAAGTTATCTGCATTAGAAAATGAATTATCCATTCTCCAAAGAAACCCTGATGTTCAGCGATATAATGAAACCGTCAGTAAATACGAGATTCTCACTCAATATGGTGAAATCGTTACAAATATTGATCAGTCAATCCAGTCTACAGATATCATAGATATAGAGCTTTTCAATAGTCTTGAAAGATGTTTCCCAGCAAATATGAATATCACATCATTATCATTAAATATGCATGAACTGTCCATTCAAGGCAATGGGACTTCTATGAAGGATATAGCAGACCTGGAAAACAATTTGAGAAACAATGCACTGTTTGATAGGGTTCATGTGAGTGTAATCAATCGTAATGAGAATAAAATCGCCTTTTCTGCTGGATGTCTTATTAAGGATGTGAGAAAAAATGAAGCTCAGTAAACGTGAAATCATCCTACTTGTCACATTATTTGTCATCATCATAGGGTATGGATATTATAACTATATCTATACACCGATTAATGAGAACGTTAATGCACTGGAAGAGCAAGTAGCCCATGCCGAACAGACTGTTAAAGAGTATCGACTTAAAGCAATTCCTGAAAATAAATTATATGAAGATTATGAACATGCTGTACAGCATACGACGTCGATTACCAATAAATATTATTCGGACATGCTGGAAGCAGAAATCATTTTAGATATGAAAAATATCATCGAAGGAGCAGGCATCGAAGTAAACAGTATGAACTTCTCAAATCCGACCTATACTACCGTTATGCCTAGAGTAGAGGGGAATGGAGCAGGAAGTCTTCTGGAGGATTTGGCTCTGTCTTTTAAAAACCCTATAGAGGAAGAAAACAGTACACCTCAAGTTAATCCAGAGAAAAACGAACAAGTCAAATACATGAGTATAACCTTAAGTTTTACTGGAACCTACAATAATATTAAAAATTTTATCAGTCGAATTAACAATAATAGATATCACTTAATTATTAATAATCTTGTATTAAACTCTGCGGGAGAGAATGGAATGTTTGTTGGCACTGCAGTCATTGATGTTTATAGTATTCCACATATCGTCAGTGAAAGAGAAAATGTTTCTTCTATGCCTGTAAGTTAGTCATTATTAATGAATTTCTTCTGGTTGTTAAAGAAGGTGAATAAGTAGTGCTTTCTTTTTTAAAAATTCGGTTGTCTTTAGAACAAGGATTTACCTTAATAGAAGTATTGGTATCATTAACTTTAATTTCGATCATTATCACCGGCGTAATGGGATTATTTGTGTTTTCAGCCAGAAGTGGAAAAAGTTCAAAAGAATCCTTGGATGCAACATATACTGCCAGAAATTATATGGAAATGATTTATGGACTTAGTCAGACCGTTGATTTCGAATCCGGACTTGATCAGATAAGGACAGAAAAGGGCTTTGAAAAGATTTCTCCTTCTGAAAATTTATTTGGAAAGACTGTAGATGATCAATATGTGACCATTCAGCTTAAAGAGCGAGGGAATCTCATTAATGTTATTGTTAATGTCTATGAAGATACTGCTTTAAGGGCTAAAATGGAGACCTTATTACTATGGGCGGAATAGGTGTTTTACAATGATAAAAAACGAAAAGGGAGTTACCCTAATAGAATTAATTGTGTCTTTAGCAATCTTTTCGGTCATAATCTCTTTAACTTTATCGGTTTTATTGTTTGGCAGCAGAACTTTTAAAATGCAAACCAATGAAACCAATAATTTATTAAATGTAAGCAATGCAATGCATTACATAACAAAAGAAATCAGAAAAGCGGATCAAGTAGAGATAGAAAACGGAATATTGATTCTAAATGAAAAAGACGTTTATAAACTAGAGAATAATATTATTATGAAAAATACCACTCCCATGTTTTATAACATAGAGTTATTTGAGATTGCAAAATCAAGCTCGAAAATAGATATCAAAATAAAAGGAATAGGGGAAGAAAAGGTGGAATCGACCATTTATCTAAGATGAAGGGATCTATTATGGGATTTTTGAAAAGATTGATTGGAAATGAAAAGGGCTTTGCTCTTACTTTTGTTATGCTGGTCTTGGTTGTGGTATCGATATTAGGTTTGGCAGTTGTAGGGATGTCCACATCTGCTTTTAGAATGACAAGAATTGATTCTGACAGCGAAAGTGCCTACTACATAGCAGAAGCCGGTATTAATTATACGATTGATTTGATTCGAACGAAGGTTAATGATTTATACAACAGGGTCCATTCTGAAGATGAGTTTTTTTCAACTTTAGAGAATGATTTGGATAGACCTATTACTCTAAATAGTTTTGAAAGTAATTTTGGCAGACCTCCGGAGGCAATTATCACAGTCACCGGTTCCCGTAAAAGTGGAAAAAATAGTGCGGACTATACCTTAACCTCCAAGGGACGCATAGGAAACAGTACAAGAACCGTAACCTCCGTAGTAACGGTAAATTGGATTGAGAATGAAAATGTCGCCAATTTAGAGGATATCTTTTTATATGGCTCCAGACTAAAGTTTACCGGAAGCAATATCATTGGAGAGAGTGGAAGCATCATATTTGAAGAAATACAATTAGAAAGCAATCCCGCCCTTAAGGTTACAAATTTTTATGTCAATGGTCCCCTTACCTTGGATCATAGTTCTGGAGATATCGGAAACAGAAATAAGCCGGGAAAGATTTATATTAATGGGAATTTGAATCTTCTAAGAGGCGCTGTTCGAGACATTTTCGGAGAAATTTATGTGAATGGTGATTTAATATTAGTAGGAGCCAAAATCCATGGCAATGTCTATGTGAATGGAAATGTTGAATTAGGCTGGACACCTCAAATTAACGAGAATATATATTATACAGGAAATCTGAAATTCCCTGAGTATTATGATCAGGATTTAATCAACAAATGTATTAAAGTTGACGATGTACCGTCTTTTAAGATACCTTCCTTGGACTTCAAACTTAAAGAAGATGCATGGTTTTCTGCCAATGGCTACTCAATAGAAGGGAATGTAACTCAAAACAATATACCCAATAACGCCAGAATATTGGCTGATAATTATTATTCGGACAGCAGTCAGAGTCCTGGCGGCAATATTATTATCATCAGTAAAGGCGATATTGTTATAAGAGGCTGGCGCCACATCACAGGCGTATTAATAGCCCCCAATGGCCGTGTGACTATAGAAGGAGGTTCTTTTACTGGAACCATCCTGTCAAAAGAAGGCTTGACCGCAGAAAGAGGGGGCTGGAATTTGAATATGAAACCAATATCGGACTTTTTTACGGAAGGTGATCTGCCTATCATGCTGTCGGAAAAGAGTGATACAGATTCCGAAAGCGGAGAAGAGCACTTAAACGAGAAAAATAGAGTCATTATAAAATCTCCTATCCAAGAGAAATGATATGAACCATTTCTTGCGGCAAAGAAATAATTTCGGAATATAAAATATCGCGAAAATCAATATCTGCTTTTTCATCAATGATTGAGGATATTGAGGCTTTTATAGCATAACTCTCCTTTACAAAATGTTCGATATCCTCATTTTTTAAATTGGAATAAAGCTTCTTAGCTAATATATTTCCGTTGGAAATGAAAAAGAGCTTATGACCATTCATTGTTGGTATTTTTAGCAGGATATCTTTAGACATGAGGTCTTTATAACGCCATATTCCATTATTGATGTGATATAATCCCTGAATGATATCCCTATATTTTGCTGCCGTTTCAAATTTATACTCTGCGGCAGCTTCTTCCATTTTGTTTTCTAATACACTAATCAAAGTATCCATATGACTACTGTCCGAAAAAATTTCTAACAAAGCGGTTTTGTTTTTATTAAAGCTCTCTTCATCCATAGGTGAGGGCATTATATGGTACTCGAATTCATAAATTCCGTTCTTTTTTATAAGAGGAAAAATAGATTTCAGTGCAGTGATGATATTTAAAAGGGTATATCTTTTTCTAAAAGGACCGTAGGTATTTTCTTCTCGCTGATGCACAACAGATAAGGCATTAAACTTATTATAATTTTCTACTTTCAAGTAAACATAATTTTGATCGTTTTTCATCAGGGCATTAAAGCTGGGCTTAATTTTCTTGATTAATTGGCATTCGAGGAGAAGGGCTTCTAGGTGTGTATCCGTAACGACATATTCTATATCATCGATGAATAAAACGAGTTTTTTCACTTTTTCCCATTTTGGATTGTCAACAAAATAGGATTTTACTCTTTTCTTAAGGCATTTACTTTTTCCGATATATATGATATTTCCTTTTGCGTCCAGCATTTTATAAATGCCTGTAAGCTGGGGCAATTGATTGAGCTTTTCCTTGATTTTATCTGAAACTTCTATCAAAGTCTTCACCTTTTCTCTGTTTGAAAGTCGATACTTGTAGTAGATATTATACACCAAATACACAATAAATAGCAGTAAAAGTGGAGCGAACGATTGATTGAATTTTGGTAAATTACTGGGTATAATAGTCCTTAGTGGAATGGAATAAATTACTAAGGAAGAGGAGGCCCGGCATGGGAAATCAAGGGAGAACCATATCTGAAGAAACAAAAAAATTTATTCTTAAGCTTCAGCAAAATGAAGTGACCGAGCGAATGATTTATTTAAATCTGGCTAAACGGGTAAAAAAACAATCAGAAAAGGAAACCCTGCAGCGAATCGCTGAGGAAGAGGGAATGCATTGTGAAATCTGGGCTAGTTATACCAATCAAAAACTATCACCACAGAAATTAAGAGTCTGGTTTTATACAATAATAAGTTTTATTTTTGGTTATACTTTTGCTATTAAGATTATGGAAAAGGGAGAGAAGGATGTACAGTACATCTATTCAAAACTGGCTTTGGAAGTTCCTGAGGCGAAGCAGATTCTAAAAGATGAAGAAGTACATGAACAGGCGCTGATTGGGTTGCTTGACGAAGAGCGTCTGCAATATGTGGGTTCAATGGTATTGGGTCTTAATGATGCATTGGTAGAATTGACTGGAACATTGGCAGGGTTAAGCTTTGCTTTGCAAAATAATAAATTAGTAGCCCTTTCCGGACTGATTACGGGTATTTCGGCAACCTTATCCATGGCTTCATCAGAGTATTTATCCGCTCGTTCTGAAGGAAATTCCGATGCGTTAAAGTCTTCATTATATACAGGGATTATGTACATCTTTGCAGTTGTTTTATTGGTGTTGCCCTATCTTTTGCTGCCCAGTGACCAATTTGTTTCTGCATTAATGATTATGTTGGTGATTGTTGTAGCTATTATATTCTCTTTTACCTATTATATTTCCGTTGCGAAGGATCTGCCTTTTAAAAAGAGATTTCTTGAAATGGCTGTAATCAGCTTATCCGTAGCGGCACTGTCTTTTGGAGTCGGATTTTTAGTAAAACAGTTTTTAGGCATAGATATCTAGAGAAAATTGGGTTATTTTAGAGAATTAATTTAGAAAATATGTAGATAAATTTATATCATTAGTGTATAATAATACTGAATTAGGGGATCGATCCCCTTTATGGATTATTAGAATGAAAGGGGCGGTTTTTTTTGTTTAACAACAAAGAAACCGTCTTAATTTTTACTACGCATTTAATAAATGGAGGAGAATTCAATGGATTATAAGAAACTAGCGGAGCTGCTTTTCCCCAATATAACAAACTCGGTATCTTACTATGAAGACACCGTATTTCCAAAGAGGGATTTACCAGAGGGTGCAATGGTAACCAGACTTGCCCCAAGTCCTACAGGATTTATTCATCTTGGAAATCTTTATGGAGCTTTTGTAGATGAGCGTTTAGCCCATCAAAATAACGGTGTATTTATGCTTCGTATCGAAGATACGGACGAAAAACGTAAGGTAGAAGGAGCAATTGAAACAATTATCTCTTCTCTGGAATATTTCGATTTAAAGTTCGATGAAGGCGTAACTGTAAACGGAGAAATAGGAAATTATGGACCTTACTATCAAAGTAACCGTGGAGAAATCTATCAAACCGTTGCTAAGTACTTGGTGGAGCAAGGCAGAGCATATCCTTGTTTCTGTACGGAAGAAGAATTGGCAGAGGTAAGAAAACAACAGGAGGCAGAAAAGGTTACTCCAGGTTATTACGGTAAATGGGCTAAGGACAGGGATTTATCCCTTGAAGAAATAGAACAGCGCTTAAAAAACAATGAAAGCTTTGTACTTAGATTTAAATCCATAGGAACAGAGGAAGGAAAATTTGAAATAGAAGATGCCATTAGAGGCACTCTTTCCATGCCTGAAAACTTTCAGGATATTGTACTTTTAAAGTCCAATGGCATACCCACATATCATTTTGCCCATGTAGTGGACGACCATTTGATGAGAGTTACCCATGTTGTCAGGGGAGAAGAATGGCTTTCAACCTTGCCTATTCACTATGAATTGTTTAAAACTTTAGGCTGGGAGCTGCCAACATATTGTCATACAGCCCATATGATGAAGATTGATAATGGTGTAAAGAGAAAATTATCCAAAAGAAAAGACCCTGAAATGGGATTGGGCTACTATATGGAATTAGGATATTTCCCTGCAGCAGTTAGAGAATATCTATTAACCATTTTGAACTCTAATTTTGAAGAGTGGAGAATGGCAAATCCAGACAGCAGTACGGATGAGTTTAAATTTACTTTAAATAAAATGAGTACTTCAGGGGCATTATTTGACTTAAATAAACTCAATGATATCAGTAAAGATGTTTTAGTAAAAATTCCGGTTGAAGAGATTTATGATTTCTTACTCAACTGGGCTAAGCAATACAAAACTGAAATTGTAAACAATTTAATGCAGTATAAGGATTCTGTAATCAAATTATTATCCGTAGGAAGAGACGGCGCAAAGCCTCGTAAAGATTTAATATATTGTGAACAGATCTTTGACTTTATCAGCTATTTCTTTGATGAATACTTTGAAATCGTTGATCCTTATCCTCAGAATATTGATGAGGAAGAAGCAAAGAAATTACTGAAAGCTTATATGGAAACCTATGACCACAGCGATGACCAAACCCAATGGTTTGAAAAAATCAGAGTAATCGCTGAGCAAAACGGCTATGCAGCTAAGCCTAAGGATTATAAGAAAAATCCTGACATGTATAAAGGACATGTAGGGGATGTAAGTACTGTTATAAGATTAGCTGTTGTTGGACGGGCATCCTCACCGGATGTTTGGGAAATTCAGCAAATTTTAGGTGAAGATAAAGTTCGTGAAAGAATAAAAAAGGCTTCTTTGTAGAAATCTAAACATATATAGGCTAAATACCTTCAAAGTCATAATGCTATGACATTGGAGGTATTTTTTTAATACTACCCCCAAAAAATTATACACTACTTCGTATCATATATCAGGTGGTGATATTTCCTTGAGAGTATTTTCATTCAAAGCAGCTTTGACAGAGAAGAAACTTAAAGACATTTTAGATGAAATAATGGATATCCAAAAGGGGAACGAAGTACTTCGAAATCAATTTATTGAGAAATATAGCAATTATATAGTAAGTATGGCCAGTAGAGTAAAAGGAAATTATGTTCAGATTGAAAATGATGAGGAATATTCTGTTGCTCTAAATGCTTTTAACAGAGCTGTTGATTTGTATAATCCGGATAGGGGAGCATCTTTTTTTACATTTGCAGGCCTGCTGATCAAAAGAGATATAATAGATCTTTATAAAAAAATAGCAGCTTAAAAGAAATTCCAATCAGTCATTTAAATAATGAAGATAATGACCGCTCTGAATATGATCCTAGAAATACAGAGGACACTATCCGATGTCAGGAAGATCAATTTAATCTTCAGCAGGAAATCAATATATATAAAACGCTGCTAAAGGAATACGCCATCGATTTTAATACTTTGGCTTCTGTCTCTCCGAAACATGCTGAAGTCAGACGGAAGATGATTATGCTGGCTAAAATGTTATCAGAGGAAATGGATTTAAAAGCATCTATTATTAAAAAGAAAACACTGCCCTTAAAGGAAATGGAAAGCCGATTGGATTATAGTCGCAAAACTCTGGAACGCCATCGAAAATATATTTTAGCGAATTTTATTTTAATTAACAGTGACTTGGATTATTTGAAAGAATATATCAAAGATGTTTTACAAGGTGGTGAGAATTGTTGAAGGGATTAATTGTTGAAAAAGGAGAAAAACACTTTATTGTATTGACTCCTACGGGAGAGTACAAGAAAATCAAGGGATTTACTAAAATGAATATTGGACAGGAGGTTGACATTCATAATTCCTTTTCCATGACAAAGATTGTCTCTTTGGCAGCTGCACTGCTTGTAATCATCCTGTTGGGTGAAACTATGTTCAAAATGCCAGGTCAGAGCCAAGTGTATGCATATGTCACACTGGATATTAACCCAAGTGTGGAGTTTGCAGTTGATAGAAATTACGCAGTACTTAAGGCATATCCCTATAACTCAGAAGCGGAGCAAATATTATCGGGTATAGAATATTTACATGATGATATCAATGAGGTATTGGCAGACTTTACACAAGCGGCCATAGAACATGAGTATATCTCAGACGATCAAGAAAACTACGTTGTGATTTCTGTATATCCCACGAATCCTGATGAACCTATTGAATCCAAGCTTAACGAAATGACCAGAACGCAGAATGAGGTTATTGTATCCTCCGGAAAAAAGGCTAAAGTTGATGCAGTAGTTGTAGATGCTAAAACTCGGGAAGAAGCCAAAGAATTAGGGATATCTCCAGGCCAATTAAAAAGAAACCAAAAAGAGCTCAAAGAGGATAACAATATCATAAATAAAGAAGAGAAAAAAGAAATAAAAAGAGAAGAAAAGGAGATTAAAAAAGAGGAGCAAGAAAAGAAAAAGAAAGCAAAGGAGAAAGAAAAAGCTAAGACTCCTAATAAAGAAGTCAAAGAGAAAGAAAAAGCTTTAGATAAAGACAATAAAAATGCTAAAGCCTCTCAAAAAACCACTAAAGAAGAAAAAACTAATATAAAAAATAATGAAGGCAAAAAAAATAATGGCAACAATAAAACTTTAAAAAATAATAAAGCTAAAAAACAAAAGAAAGAGAAAGAAAAGAATTGATGAAACACTATTATTTACAACATATTTAAAAAGGAGAGGAATATTGATATGAAAAGAAAAATTGCCCTATTACTTGTTATGACTTTTATGTTGTTTTCCCTGCCTGTAACCGGGATGGCGGCAGAACAGAATGGTTCCACTGATCCAGGTATTACTCCGGACAGCTGGCTCTATGGATTGGACAACTTTATGAAAGAGTTGAATATATTAATTACTCATGACACAGCCCAAAAGGCAGAATTGATGTATGATATTTCCGAAGAGAGATTGGCTGAAGCTAAAAAAATGGTTGAAGAAAACAAAGAGAAATACAGCATCATTGCTATGAAAGCATATAAGGATTCTTTGGAAAGAGCAGCAGCGATTTTAGATGATGCGATTGTAAACGAAAAAAATGTTGATGATGTTATAGAAAAATTTAATAGTACATTTAAAAATCATCAGGAATTAGTGCAATTTATTGTTGGACAATTCCCAGAAGACATTAAGTCCGAAATCAATGCATCTATTGATGATGCCATTGATAATATTGTGATCTCAATTGATATTGCAGATAACGGTGCTTGGAATTATGACATTTCATTTAATGACACAGATAGTGACTCAAAAAATGAAGAAGATGCTGTAGATAGTGAAGAGGATAAAGAAGACGTTGTGGAAACTGAAGAAAATGAAAACGATGATGACGAAGCAACTGAAGAAGATACTACAGCAGCACTTCCATTAAAGAAAGTCATTACGGCAGAAAAGCTTTCTGAAGAAATTGATAAAACTGCTGCAGAATTGTATACCTCAGGTCAATTAAATGCCCGTCAAATACTGGTTGTTCATTCACTGGCCAAACAGACAGGCAAATCCTTTGATGAAGTACTTGAAGTATTTATAAGCAATGGAAAAGGAATTGGCGCAACAGCTAAGGCTTTAGGATTAACTCCTAAAACTGCTTTAAAGGGAATCAATGGGACATTTAAAGAAGTAAAAAAGCAAATACAAGATGACTTTAAGAAAGAGAAATCTATATCTCATCCAAGCAAAATAGACAAAGATGAAAACAAGACGACTATTAATCCGAAGGATAAAAAGAACGAACCTAAAGTAGTTCAAGTTAATAATAAAGATGATAAAGGAAACAATGAAGTAAAAGAAAAAATTGAAGACAAGAAAGACAAAAACAATAATCAAAAGAATAATAAAGATAAGAATGATAAAAAAGAAAATAAGAAACCCAATAACGGCAAATCCAATAATGGTAATTCAAAAAACAAGGGTAAAAGTAAATAAACAGAATAGACAATACTCTGAAATCATAAAAATACCGGCGGGGAAATTCACCTTAGCCGGTATTGTATGTGTTGCCGTATTTTACTTAAGATCTGCAGGGAAAACGATGCCGGCAAATTTGCGGGCTTTTTCAACGACTTGCACGACAGAGCGCGTATGCCCCAGCCACTTATAGCAAGTATCATAATCCTGTTCATTCACAACCTTGGTAAAACTTTCGAATTCATAAACAAGATGATTATCACTTTGTTGTAGATTGATTGTCTTGCTGTCTTTGCCAATGGTTACGATGAGTTCCCGACTTTCATTGACGGGACTATTAATTTTAAGGGTTCCATTTCTTCCTTGAACATAGGCAAAGCCGCTGCTTTCACTATCTTTAGCCCCAACGGCGGAGCAAGCAAGGTTAGGATATTGTAAAACAGCAATACCAGCCGTATCAATTCCATTTTCAGCTTTTTTGGGGAAATAAGAAACAGATTCTGGTTCTCCGAAAAGGGAGACAATGAAGTGGATATTATAGATATTAATATCCATAATCGCTCCTCCGGAAAATTGTGGATTAAAGATATTGGGGGTTTCACCGTTTTTAAAAATATCATAACGGCTGGAATACTGGGAATAATTTGTTTGTACCAAAGATAATTCCCCGATCTCTTGAATATATTCCTTTAATGCTTTCACATTGGGCAGATGACAGGTTGTAATTGCTTCAAATAAAAATTTCTTTTTTTCCTTTGCGACTTGAATCAAGTGGTCAGTCTCTTCTACTGTTGAGGTGAAGGGTTTTTCAACAATGGCATTTTTGCCTGCATTTAATACCTTTAGTGCATATTCATAATGTAAACTATTTGGTAACGCTATGTATACTGTATCGATTTCAGCATCATTTAAAAATTGATCAAAATCCGTATAGGTCTTTTCTACATGATACTTTTTCGCAATAGCTTCCCCTTCTTTGGCACTTCTCGGTCTATTATAAATGGCAATAGCTTGAGAGCCGGAAACTTTAGAAATCGCATCCAAACACTTTTCTACAATTGGACCATGTCCCATTACACCAATTTTCATATCCCTTTTCCTCCTGTATTCAAGTTTTGTTAAAACAATTATTTCATAAGATGCATGCTTCTGCAAGATAGTGTGACCAATTTTTTAAAACTAATCACTGTTAATTGATAATAATATTAAACTAGACAAGATTATTTTAATCCTGTACACTGTAACAAAGAGGTATCAAATAATATATTTAACAAACATAATACATCTGAGGGGATATGATAATTTGAGGGTGTAATTTATTCATATTAATAAAAAATAGTATGCAATATTTATTTATAAATCAAATCCCAATATAGATTATAGGAGGACAGCAATGAGAACTTGGATAAAAAAATTCATAAAATGCAATATAATATTAGGATTTTTACTTGTTAGTTTGAGCAAGACCGTATATGGAATGGAAGAGCAGCTTAATCAGGCAGTGGTTTTGCCTGTTGAGTATCATGATAAGGCCTTTGTCAGAGGAGAGTATGTATCCATTAATGGAGACTACGAGATCTATTTAAGAGACAATACAACTTATTTACCCCTCCGATTAATGGCTTATCTTATTAGCAATGATGAGGAATTCTGGGAAGCGCGATGGGATGCGGCAAAACCCGATGAAGTCGTTTTAGTGTGTACATATATGGAGAAGATGGATAACGGAGGCTGGGTAAATACCGGAAAACCTCAAACGTCTATTAAACTGAATGTAGACAGTAAAAATATGATTTCTAAAGGGGAAACCATTGAATTAAGTGCAGCACCTAAGAAAATAGGCGGAAGAATTGTTCTTCCTGTCAGAGCAGTTGGTGAAGCTTTAAACAGACAGATTGCATATAAAGATGGTTTAATTTTCGTTTCAAAAGAGCCTCTTGCTCTCAATGATGAACAAGCGGATGGTATCATAAAAGAAATGAAAGAAAGATTTAAAGATACCAGAAAAGCTGTGGAATCTTTTGATATACCATTAGCCGTACACAATGTTAACGGTAAAACTTATTTTAATATGTATGATTATAATGAAAGTAGTCAAATGTCGATTCAGAAGCTATATGTCCATGGAGAGCAAGGTCCGGTATTGGTGAAGGAGATTAAGAATTATACTCCACTGAATCAGCCTTTTGTAGAAGATGTTTTTTATTATGGAGAAAAGCAGCAGACTAAAGTCGTTCTGTATGGATACAATTTGAATACAAAGCAGACACATCAAATTGGTGAATTAAATATCGAAGGGCAGGACTTTTCGTGGATCGAACGAATTATTCCTAAAGAAAATAAGATTTATTTCACAGTTCATTATGGAGATTTAACTATGGGGGCTGAGACCTTATATGTCATAGAGAATGGAAAGGGTAAAGAGCTCACAGGTGCCAAGCAGTTTGGAAGTATTATTATAGAAAATGATAAAATTTATTATAGCAATATACATATGATGCGAAAAATAAATAACTTATATGTATATGATGAAAGTTCAAAAGAAGTAAAAAATTTGGGAGAAGAAGGATATACCTACGATATAAACAGAATCCTGACATCCGGTGGTGGAGAGTCCCTGAGTGCAGCAAATAGTTTAAAACTGATAGGAGATAAGTTATATACTATTGGATATTTGGAAGAAAGTGATCAAGCCCCTTGCATTTACAGCATTGATTTGCAAACTGGGGAAGCTCAAAAGCTTAGTTTGCCGACTTCACAATTTTGGATTGCAAACGACAAAATTTACTATATTGAAACGACAACCAAATATCTTATTACAATTGATTTAGAAGGTAACGGTAAGAAAACCTTAATTAGTAAGCCTATTGCTCAGGCAAAATTCCACGGAAAAAGCTTTTATTACACCCTTTTAAATAAAAATAACGATTTAACCATGGGACTTTATAAGTACACATTGGATGCAAGTGAACCTGTAAGAATCAGTCCAAAACGTGTAAAAGATTTTTTTATTAGTTCCTCAAAGATTTATTATATGACAACGGGATATGATGCAGGACTTTATAAAATCCAGGATGGTAAGACGATTTGTTTAACGAAGGAGCCTGCTTTAAATTATCAGTTTGATGGGGAAAAAATGATTTTTAGAAGTATTTATAGCAAGCAAGTTGAGATCATACAATAGTCCATACCCATGCGCATATTCATAATTAAAAAATTCGGTTGAGATTTAATATTAGCTTAACCGAATTTTTTGTGCTATGAATAGCTGGAGAAAATTAAGGATATCTTAAGATTTTCGTTATTTATTTTTTAAGCTACATATATAATAATTAATGTATCATTCTTCATTACATATAGTGGTTATTGTTGCATAATACAATAATTTCTAGTAAAGTAAAATTGTCAAGGAGCATTTAGCTTGCAAATGAATTGAAACATACAATATTAATTTTTCAAAGCGTGGAGGTAATAAAATGTTTTTAATCGAGTTATTAAAAGTAATTATTTTAGGAATCGTTGAAGGTATCACAGAATGGCTGCCCATAAGCAGTACGGGTCATATGATTTTGGTTGAGGAATTTATAAAGTTAAATGCTTCAGATGCATTTAAAGAAATGTTTTTTGTGGTGATTCAACTGGGAGCCATTATGGCTGTGGTGCTTCTGTATTTTAATAAATTAAATCCTTTTTCACCTAGCAAAACGAAGAAACAAAAGAGAGAAACCATGGAGATTTGGTTTAAAGTAATCGTAGGTGTCATACCGGCTGGAGTATTGGGTGTATTGTTTGATGACTGGCTGAATGAACATTTTTACAATTATCAGGTGGTAGCTATTACCTTGATTCTTTATGGAATACTATTTATTATAGTAGAAAATCGAAACAAAGATAAAAGCCCCAAAATTAAGAGTTTTAATCAATTATCTTATGGCACGGCTTTTGCCATAGGAATCTTCCAGGTATTATCCTTAATTCCCGGAACCTCTCGCTCAGGTTCCACCATTCTCGGAGCGATTATTCTTGGTACATCCCGTTATATCGCGGCAGAGTATTCATTCTTTTTATCTATTCCAGTCATGTTTGGAGCAAGCTTTTTAAAACTATTGAAGTTTGGATTAAGCTTTACCGGAATGGAAATAGCAATTCTGCTGACAGGTATGATCGTAGCATTTGTTGTTTCTGTCATAGCCATTAAATTCTTGTTAAGATACATAAAAAATAATGATTTTAAAGCCTTTGGATGGTATCGTATTGTTTTAGGTATTTTGGTCATTGGATATTTTCTTATATTTGCATAATCATTATAAGGAATGATTTGAATGAATAGATGTCCTTGGTGTGGGAATGATGAGCTGTACATAAAGTATCATGATGAAGAATGGGGAGTGCCCAATCATGATGACCGTAAGCACTTTGAGTTTTTAGTGTTAGAGTCGGCTCAGGCCGGACTAAGCTGGATAACCATATTAAAGAAAAGAGAAAATTATAGAAAGGCATATTGCGGATTTGATCCCGAAAAAGTGGCTTTGTTTGATGATGCAAAGATAGAAGAGTTAATGAATAATCCGGGAATTGTTAGGAACAGAAGAAAAATAGAAGCATCTATTAATAATGCTCGGAGATTTTTAGAAGTCACCAATGAATTTGGAAGTTTTGATGAATACATTTGGTCTTTTGTAAACAATAAACCAATAAAAAATCATTGGAAAGATATCAGTGAAGTTCCTGCAAATACAAAGCTATCCGATGAAATCAGTAAAGACTTAAAGAAAAGAGGATTTAGATTTTTGGGTTCCACAATCATTTATTCATATATGCAGGCTGTAGGTTTAGTCAACGACCATTTAACCGATTGCTTTTTAGGGGGCTTATAAAGCCCCCTAAAAATTTGCCTAAAAAATATTTCAAAGAAATCAAAGGAGTATTTTTATGAAAGAGACTGCCCTATTTTATGAAATAGGCACTCGATAGCCAAAAGTATGCCATACACCAAAATTATCTTTTACGGTTATACCCCTTTGGCCTCCCATTGCAGCATCTAAATAATAGGGATAGTTTTGCGCAGGAAGGAAGTGTCCTATATAATTCCCTGAAAAAACTACAGGCACCGCATCAAATAGGATTTGGGTAGGAGTTACTTCTATAACACGGGTTGTTTGGGTTGAATCTCCATAATTTTCTTCAGCTATTTTCTGGCTGGTACTTTCAGCTTTTAACATATTGATATCATTTTGCATAGCTGACACTATTTCTGCACATTTGGAACCTGTAGGGATGCATATTCGCTGGGCTATTCTAAGAGAATACGGATCCACACCGGGATTGGCCTCTATAATACTATCTACGGTTACGTTAAATATTCTTGCTATCTTAGCTAGAGTATCTCCTGGCTGAATAATATATTCGGTATGATTTGGCAGACACGACGGTATACATATGGTTTGACCAATTCTAAGTCTGTAAGGGTCTATACCGGGATTTGCTGCAAGTATTCTTGAAAGGCTGATTTCAAGCCTTTGGGCAATACTATATAAAGTATCTCCTGGCTGTATTGTATATGGGTAATGATTACTTGGACACTGTCTGTACATAGCACGGTACTCCTTTCTCCTTATTTAGTGTATACTATGAAATCAAAAATTGAGTTGTGTAAGAACGCAATTAAAAAAATTTAGCATAGATTGGAACAAAACAATTTTATTTCCGTCTAAAAGACTAAGAAATCAATAAGAAATATTGGGAGGTAATTATGATGAATAAAAATATATTAAAAAATACGATTATAGCAGGGGCTTTATCCACAATGATGGTGGTTCCGTCACTGGCACAGAATATCAATGTAGTACCTATATCTATAAAAGAAGGAGAAGTCATTCCTATAAGCTACAAGATGGATCATTGGGCTCAAATACATAAAGAAAAATTATTAAGTACTTACGATGTAGAAGCCATATTCAAGGACAAAGATTTGAACGCTCCAATTACTGTTGAAGACTTTAAGAATCTCATTCAATTGTCAATTAGCCAGGAATATGACAACGTACCAGATGGGGTGACCAGAGAAACCATTGTATATGAACTTACTAAAATATGGGCAGAAAAAACAGGGAGAAATCTAGAAACAGTTCCTGTAATCAAAATGTTAATTTACCAGGATACCGATCAAATAGATATAAAATATAATCATGGTGTAATGGTGGCGTATATGTTGGATATCGCTAAAGGCAGAGAGACAAGAAAATTTGATCCAAAGGCATTTGTGACCTATGGAGAATTAGCAGCTTTAGTGAATAACACAGATAAAGCTATACAAAAGGAATTAAGATCCAATCCTCCATCTATAGCACCGGGAAAATTTGAGACCAGAGGAACTTATGAAGTCAAAGAAGATAAAGTTATATTTGATTTTGAAATAATCAGTCACTACACTGAACCGAAGGAACTTAAACTTGGCTCCGGACAACAATTTGAACTAACTATAACCGATGAAAAGGGAGAAGAAGTGTACAGATATTCTGACGGTAAATTCTTTACTTTAGCGCTATTATACAAAGAACTTAATCCAGGAGAAATTCTAAAATGGCAGGATGAATGGGATATGACTAATAAAGAAGGAAAAAAATTAGAATCCGGAAAGTATAAAGCGGAAATAAAAATACTGGCTATATTTGAAGAGGGTGAGGAGAAAATAGAAGAAAGTCAATTGACAACGGTTATGGAGTTTAATTTGTAAGATATTAAATATGCCGAATGGGATGAAAAAAATTATCCTACTCGGCTTTTTTGTTAAGTCTTAAAAAAATAATATGTTTATTAATATGTTAGTATTACAATACACAAAGTGTATCTTGTTATAATTTTCAAATAATGTTATGATACTATTGTCGTAAAAGAACTATTTATGAAGTACCGGGAGGAAAAATCATGACAATATCTTTGGTTGATTTTCTTGATCAACTGGTATCTAATCCTGCATTATTGATTACTGTAGTTCTGACTTTAGGGGTTGTACTGGTAAATGGCTGGACGGATGCTCCTAATGCCATTGCGACTTGTGTTTCTACACGTTCCCTGGATCCACAAAAAGCAATTGTTATGGCAGCCGTCTTTAATTTTTTAGGTGTACTGGTGATGACGATGATCAATGCAACGGTTGCACAAACTATTTATAATATGGTTGATTTTGGGGGAAACTCAAAAAATTCTTTAGTTGCGCTTTGTGCTGCATTATTTGCTATTGTTCTATGGGCTACAGCAGCATGGGCATTTGGCATTCCTACCAGTGAAAGCCATGCATTGATAGCAGGGATTTCTGGAGCGGCCATAGCCTTGCAAAAAGGTTTTTCCGGTATTAACGGGGCAGAGTGGGTAAAGGTAATATACGGCTTATTTTTATCGACTATCCTTGGATTTTTGATGGGATTTATCATTGTTCGTATTACAGAATTTATTTGTAAAGGTATAGATAGACGAAAAACACTGCCCTTTTTCCAAAAAGCACAAATATTTAGTGCCGCAGCAATGGCTTTCATGCACGGAGCACAGGATGGACAAAAATTTATGGGAGTTTTCATGCTTGGAATTTTTCTTGCAAATGGAACAAGCGATGTAACCAATTTTACTATTCCAGTTTGGCTTATGCTTCTTTGTTCTGTAGTCATGGCACTAGGAACTTCCATTGGAGGTTACCGTATCATTAAAACTGTCGGAATGGGCATGGTGAAATTAGAAAAGTATCAGGGATTTTCTGCAGATGCAGCAGGAGCGGTTTGCCTTTTAGCATCTTCTGTTTTCGGTATCCCTGTTAGTACAACCCATACGAAGACAACGGCAATCATGGGAGTTGGGGCGGCCAAAAGACTTTCTTCAGTAAACTGGGGAATAGTAAAAGAAATGCTTGCAGCCTGGGTTTTGACATTTCCCGGTTGTGGCGCAGTTGGATATATTATGGCGTACATATTTATGAAAATTTTCTAGAATAAGAGTAGAGAAAGGAAAAAAGTTATGGCAAGAAAAAACGAATATAACTATTTTGATGCATTTGTAAATCTATCAAAATTTTCCTTGAACTCAGCAGAAATTTTACATAATACCTTGCGTAATTTTGGAACCATTAATTTATCAGATAAAATAAAGGAAATGCATGAGGTAGAGCATTCGGCAGATATTGCAAAGCATGATGTAGTAAATAGGTTGTTAAAAGAATTCCTCCCGCCAATTGAAAGAGAAGATATTATTAGCCTTTCTCAAAAGATTGATGATATAACAGATGCGGTAGAAGATGTCTTAATTCGCATTGATATCTTCAATGTCAAATCAATTCGGCCCGAAATTTTAGAGTTTACTCAATTAATCGTTGACTGCTGTAATTCTCTTTACTTAGCTTTACAAGAGTTTGAAAATTTCAAGAAATCAATGACACTCCATTCCCAAATTGTTAAGATTAATAGTTTGGAAGAAGAAGGAGATAAGCTTTATATTAATGCAGTCAAAAACCTTTATCAAAAATCAAAAGATCCTATCGAGTTAATGATTTGGACAGAGATACTGCATCGTCTTGAAAGATGCTGTGACGCCTGTGAATCTGTGGCTGACGATATTCATAGCATCGTAATGAAAAATTCATAATGAATAAATGATAATCCGTCTCTTATTAAGGGACGGTTTTTGAATGCTAAATTTTGCTTTTAAAGGAGCCTTATAATGGATACTTTATTGTTGAATGATTGTACTTTGTGCCCTAGAAATTGTCATGTTGATCGTATAAAAGGACAAAAGGGGTATTGCAAAACAACTCATGAATTAATTGTAGCCAGGGCTGCACTGCATATGTGGGAAGAACCTTGCATTTCCGGAGACAGAGGTTCCGGAACGGTATTTTTTTCAGGATGTTCTATGGGATGTGTTTTCTGCCAAAATTATAAAATTGCCCAGGGGCTAAGAGGGAAAAAGATTATTGTAGAGCGGCTTTCGGAAATATTTTTAGAGCTTCAGGAAAAGAATGCACATAATATTAATCTGGTTACCCCAAGCCATTTTGTACCTCAGATTGTACAAGCCATTCTAATATCCAGAAAGAAAGGAATGACTCTTCCTATCGTATATAACTGCAGCGGATATGAAAAGATTGAGACTTTAAAGCTTTTAAAAGGATATGTAGATATTTATCTTCCGGATTTAAAGTATTACTCAAAAGAGATTTCAAAAAAATATTCTAATTGTGAAGACTATTTTTCATATGCTTCAAAAGCAATAGTTGAAATGGTGCAACAAGTAGGAGAACCTGTTTTTGATGGAAATGGAATGATGACAAAGGGTGTAATCGTAAGACATTTAACCCTACCGGGATGTTTGGAAGATTCTAAGAAAATCATTCGATATTTATACGAAACATTTGGAGATAAAATTTATATCAGTATTATGAACCAATATACGCCGATGGAACCAATAAAGAAATATCCAGAACTCAATAGAAAAATCACTGAAAATGAATATGAAGCATTGGTAGATTATGCAATTCACATAGGCGTTGAAAATGGATTCATTCAAGAGGGAGATACAGCTTCAGAAAGTTTTATTCCGGAATTTAACGAAGAAGGAGTTTAAAAGGCATGACTAAAGGAAAACGTCCATCAGAGAAAAGATTTAACTGTTCAGTAAAAAATAAATGCGGCGGTTGTCAATTACAGCATCTAAGTTATGAGGAACAGCTTATAGAAAAGCAAAAGCAGGTAGAGTCTCTTTTAAAGAAATTTTGCAAGGTGGAAACAATTATAGGTATGGAAAACCCCTATTATTATAGGAATAAAGTTCATGCTGTCTTTGATATCGATAAAAAGAAAAATATTATATCTGGAGTTTATGAAGCAGGAACTCACCGAGTTGTTCCCGTAGAAAGCTGCCTCATCGAAGATCAAAGGGCGGATGCTATTATCAATTCAATAAGAGGGTTACTAAAATCATTTAAAATAAGAACCTTCGATGAAGACACCGGTTACGGATTGTTTCGCCATGTGCTGATAAGAACAGGTTTTAGCAGTGGAGAAATCATGGTTGTTTTGGTTTTTGCTTCTCAGATTTTTCCATCCAAAAATAATTTTATAAAAGCCCTCAAAAAACTTCACCCCGAAATTACTACCATTGTACTGAATGTCAATAATAGAAAAACAAGCATGGTGCTTGGGGAAAAGGAACAAGTTTTATACGGAAAAGGGTTTATTGAAGACACCTTATGTGGAAAAGTATTTCGAATTTCTCCAAAGTCATTTTATCAAATCAATCCGATTCAGACAGAAGTACTTTACAATAAAGCGATAGAACTTGCCAGCCTTAGTGGAAAAGAAACCATAATAGATGCCTACTGCGGCATTGGTACCATCGGTTTAATAGCCAGCGATCATGTTAAAAAAGTCATTGGAGTGGAACTGAATCGAGATGCCGTTCGTGACGCCATCACCAATGCCAAAAGAAATAAAATTACAAATGCAGAGTTTTACAATAAAGATGCCGGAGAATTCATGCGAGAATTAGAAGCTAAAAAACAACCCATAGATGTTGTATTTATGGACCCTCCAAGGGCAGGAAGCGACGAAAGATTTTTAAATTCACTATGCAGCTTAAAACCTGAAAAAGTTGTCTATATTTCCTGCAATCCTGTGACATTGGAAAGAGATTTAAACTATTTAGTAAAACGTGGCTATAAGGCAGAGAAAGCTATACCCGTGGATATGTTCCCGGGGACGGAACACGTGGAGTGCATAGTTCAGATAAAACGCGCCGAAACCCGCATGGGATAAGGCTTTGGGGGGATTTAGAAAGACAGTTTTTAAGAGGTAAAAACGATGATAAAAACTCGGTTATTTTTAAGAATAAGCGGGT